>JAIXWH010000047.1 GCA_027484165.1 Chitinophagaceae bacterium
AAACCATACTCGAAATAAATTCCGATAAATACATTAATCATCATCCAAAGTAAAACTATAGAAATAGTATTTGCAATTAGGACTAAAAAATCTCGGGTTTCATTTTCCATACTCATTGCCGAAAGTTAAGCAATATTATTATTTGAGCAGTATATTGTTGAAGGCTGCAGAGTCGCCGTTAAATACATTGAAGTCAACTTTGGCATTGATTCCATTAACATGGCCACTTTCATTATGTTGCCAAAAATGCCATTGCCTACTTGTACTGGGATGATTATTTCGGTTATAATGTGCTATCCAAAAGGGGTAATCATCAAAATCATCGCTTAAAAAATCTTCATAGAAATTAGTGTAGGTGTAAATGATTGGCTTTACATGGTAATGTTTTTCAACGATGTTGAGCCATTCTTTTACTTGTTTTTTAAATTGTTTTTCAGAAATACCATTGGTTTCCTCAATATCTAGCACAGGGGGCAAATCTCCCGGATACAATTCAACATTGTTAATAAAGTTAAGTGCTTGCAATTTGCTGTTTTGGTTACAATAAAAATAATGATAGGCCCCCCTTGGAATATTTGCATTTTTAGATTCAACCCAGTTCTTTGTGAAATAGCCGTCTTTTTTTTGACATCCCATAGTTGCTCGCATGAAGACAAAACCAACTTTTACCTGATTTGACTGCATTTTTTTTACAATATCCCAATGGATATTTCTTTGGTATTTACTCACATCAATTCCGTGAATCTGATAATTTTCGGGAATGCGAATGCCAAAATCTTTGTAATACTTAACGTTTGGAGGATAAACATATCTGTCATAAAGAAAATACAATACAGTGCTGAAAAAAAATACTACCACAAAAAAAATTGCAAGTTTGTGGATTAGGGTAGCTTTTGTTTTAGCCATACATCAATAATACAAAAAGCAACAAATCTTAAAAAATTAATCCTCTAAAAATTATATTAATTTTGTTAATATGCCCCAAATAAACAGGAATGATACTTTTAATTTGATCAGCAAGCTATCCTTTAGAAGATTGTTCAATGCGGCAAAAGTATTGGGGAGTTTCTATCTTACCAGAATATTGAAAAAACCTATACAATGGGGATTGCCTATTTCCATTTCTTTTGAACCTACCACGAGCTGCAATCTTAGGTGTCCTGAATGCCCAAGTGGACTTAGATCTTTTTCTAGGCCAACAGGCATGCTCGAAAAAGATTTTTTTAAAAGCACTATAGATGATATTCATCAGCATTTATTGTATTTAATTTTTTACTTTCAGGGTGAGCCTTATTTAAATCCGGCCTTTTTAGACATGGTTAAATATGCGTCATACAAAAAAATATACACAGCAACTTCTACCAATGCACATTATCTGACAGATGAAAATGCCAAAAGAACAGTGGAGAGTGGGTTAGACAGATTAATTATTTCTATCGATGGTACAACGCAGGATGTTTACAAACAATATCGTGTGGGCGGTAATCTGGATAAGGTGATAGAAGGAGCAAAGAATATTGTAAAATGGAGAAAGGAATTAAATAGTAAAACTCCTTTTATCTTTTTTCAGTTTTTAGTGGTGAAGCCAAATGAACATCAAATTGAAGACATAAAAAAATTAGCAAAGGAAATCGGAGTTGATGAAGTGCGTTTTAAAACAGCTCAGGTTTATGATTATGAAACAGATCCCAATCAACTGATTCCAACTATAGATAAATTCAGCAGGTATAAAAAAAATGAGGACGGCACTTATGTACCCAAGAACAAATTAGCCAATAGATGTTGGAAATTATGGCATGCCAATGTGATTACATGGGATGGACTTGTGGTTCCCTGTTGTTTTGATAAGGATGCCATGCATCAATTAGGAAATCTTAAAAATGAATCTTTCAAACAAATCTGGAACAATCCCAACTATAAACAATTTCGATCTTCAATCATGCAAAGCAGAAAAAATATCGACATCTGCTCAAATTGCAGTGAAGGGGTTTCAGTTTGGAAAGATTAAAAAGCATCAATATGTCAAATTCAAATTTCAACGATAGGTTCCGACAAGTATTACTGTTGATGATTATCGTGGCTATTGCATTTTTATTGATTAAGGAGCTTACAGTTTTTATGCCTGGTTTTTTAGGAGCTGTTACCTTATATATTTTAAGTCGTTCATTCTATTTTAAATTAACTGACCAACTCAAATGGAAAAAAGGCATTGTTGCCCTGATTTTGATTTTGGTTTTTATTGTGCTGATAGCCTTTCCACTCTTTATCGGCATTCAATTGGTCTCACCCAAAATCATTGAAATCATAAATCAACAAGACAAGCTCATAAAAGGTGTAGAGGTTGTTGCTCAAAAAATTAAAGCGCAAACAGGAATTTCCATATTAACCACGGAAAATGCTAAGGCAATCTCATTGAAATTATCAGAAATTATTCCCGATCTTTTAAACAGTACGGCAGTATTGTTGACGAATTTGTTGATGATGTTTTTTGTGTATTATTTTTTATTGACTGGGGGAAGGAAAATGGAAAATTACATTCTGAAAACAATTCCTCTGAAGGAAAAAAATATTTTAATTCTTACCGATGATACCAAAGTGATGGTAAAAGCAAATGCGCTTGGAATCCCTATCATCTGCATTATTCAGGGGTTGTTTGCAGCATTGGGGTATTGGATTTTTGGAATTGAAGACTGGGGATTATGGGGATTTTTTACCGGACTATTTGCATTTTTTCCATTGGTGGGTACTATGATTATATGGGTTCCAATTGTTGTGTACATGTATGCTAACGGATTAGATTGGCCAGCTTCAGGACTCATGCTATATAGTTTTATCGTAACCGGCAATGTGGATTATGCAGCTAGAATAACGCTGATGAAAAAAATAGGGGACGTTCATCCTGTCATTACTGTTTTAGGTGTAATTGTTGGTTTAAATTTGTTTGGATTTATAGGATTGGTATTTGGGCCTTTATTAGTTAGTTATTTTCTAGTATTGGTTAAAATATACATCAGCGAATTTTACGAGATTTCACAACAGCAAAATGTCAATTAATGGGTTTAGAAAATGAAATAGTTCAATCAAAATTCAGAAATGAGTACCAAAAAGCGATCATCAATATTATTTATACCTTTCATTGGATAAACGAAAAATCAAAATCGATTTTTGAAAAAGAATCTATTACCTCACAACAGTTTAACATTCTGAGAATTTTAAGAGGTGCAGGAAAGCCATTGTCTACCTTGCAAATTAGACAAAGAATGCTAGATAAGATGAGCGACACAAGCAGAATTGTAGACAGACTGGTAACGAAAGGTTTAGTTAAAAAAAGCATTTGTGAGCAGGACAAGCGACTTGTTGATATCTTTATCACCGAAAA
>JAIXWH010000101.1 GCA_027484165.1 Chitinophagaceae bacterium
AATAGTTGTGGCGTCAAATTTACAACATTCGCGTTTTAAAATCGGCTAAATAGGCCAATATTTAGTGTTGGAATTAATGCTATCTCAACAAAGATTAAA
The DNA here is from genome assembly GCA_027484165.1 of Chitinophagaceae bacterium. GTDB lineage: Bacteria > Bacteroidota > Bacteroidia > Chitinophagales > Chitinophagaceae > Ferruginibacter. The sequence continues at coordinate 100 of JAIXWH010000101.1, forward strand.
ATTGATAATTCAATCCCAGTCCAATGGTGTTCTCTTTGTAGTAGGGCATCAATAGGGTATGAGTAGCTTTGTTTTTATTCTTAAATAAACGAGACTCCATCTTATCATAAATCCATTCAGAAAGTCGGGTTGATAATATTCCTATTCCTGCACCTGCTAAAACGTCGCTAAACCAGTGCTTGTTATTATACATCCTCAAATAGCCAGTCATACAAGCCATACTATATCCTAAAACGCCATACCAATTGGATTTGTTTTGGTATTCCATTCGTAAAAATTCCGCAGAGGCAAAAGCTTCAGCAGTATGTCCTGATGGGAAAGACAAATTTCCCAATCCATTTGGTCTTAATTCCTGTGATATTTGTTTTGTAGGTATGGTGAATGCATTTAAAAAAATATTTGACATTCCATAAATCATTGCAGCGCCTAAAAAATGATGCTTCCCTCTTATGCCAATAGCATTTAATCCAAGTGCAATACCGGCAGGAGCAAATTGAAGGTAATTGTCGAGATGCTGTTGCTTGTAAAGATCATTAGGTAAAACAGCTTCATGGATATCTTCATTCACGGATTTTAAATGAAGATCATTTACTGCAATGGCACCATATATAATCATGGCAGTAGGGAGGATCACAGTTTTATATTTAACCTTTCTGTTCTTTTGAACGTTAATTGAATCTTGACTATACAAATTTTGTATGTGTGCGAAACAAAAGAATAAAAGGAAAGAAATGATTTTTTTCAAAACAATGAGAATTGAAAAGGGATTATTTTTAATTGTATTAAAATTAAAAATCATCCCTTAAAAGTAAATTTATTAATAGAGTTGAATGGATACTATGATACGCCCATTTTCTTAAGATGAAGTGCATGAGAAATGACAGCGTCTCTCATCCTTTTATACTCGATATATTTAACATCAAATTCTTCACAGGTTTTTTTGATGATCTTACTGATTTCTGGATAGTGTACATGTGAAATCTTTGGAAATAAATGATGTTCTATTTGGAAATTCAATCCTCCAACCAACCAAGAAATCAATTTATTCTTTGTTGCAAAATTTGCAGTGGTTTCAACTTGATGAATTGCCCATTCGTTTTCAATGTTATTATTGTCAACTGGAGTAGGGAAGGCGGTCTCTTCAACAGTATGAGCCAACTGAAATACAATACTCAATACAAATCCAGCAAACATGGATAAGATCAAGAATCCAACTAGCCAGTTTGTAAATCCAACCATATAAATTGGCAATGCAATCATCATAAAGTAATAGCCAATTTTTGCAATCCAAAATGCGAAGTGATCAAACATACTCATTTTTTTAATTGGAACAATCCCAACTTTCTGTTTAAAATATTTTTGATAATCGGTAAGAAAAACCCAGATAATCAACAATAAGCTGTAAAGAAACCAAACATAAAAATGCTGGAAGCGATGAGCTTTGTATTTCTTTTGAGTAGGGCACATTCTCAATAATGGTTTTATTTCGATATCATCGTCAACCCCGTCAATATTGGTGTAGGTGTGGTGAATGATATTGTGTTTATTATTCCACATCAACATACTTGCTCCTAATCCGTTTACAGAAAAGGCTGCAATTTTGTTCCAGAATTTGCTGTTGCTAAAACTGCCATGTCCACCATCGTGCATTACATTGAAACCTATGGCAGCTGTAAGTCCGCCCATCAACAAACATTCGATGGAAGCCATCCATAACGCAGGTGTAAAAAATACAAGATGAACGTACAGAAAAATATAAGAACTCCAAAGCAAAATGGCTTTGAAATATAATGAGAAGTTTCCTGTTTGTTCTATATTATTTTCTGTGAAATAGTTTTGAACTCTTTTCTTTAATTCTTGATGAAAAGTAGATCCTTTTGTGTTTTTGAATTTGGGTGTTGTCATTTTGAGTATAGTTAAAAAATTAAGTATTGAGTAATATGAAAGCATCAAGGCTTTTTACACCTATTTTTTTTCTGGTGGTAAAGCCCTCGCCATATGCCACTCCAATCTTCTTGCCAAAAACTTGATTCGAACCGATCAGTTGCTCAAGAAATTGGGGTTTTGAAATATAAGTTTCTGGTCCTTCCAAATCTGGATTGTAAAACTGAGTTTTATAGGCTTTTATAGATTCCAGTTTCTTATCAAAAACAGAACTGATATCTACAATAAAATCCGGATCTATATATCTATCCTGAATGTAATGAAACACATATTTTGGTCTCCACACTTGCTGAGGGGTATTGTTTTCTTCAGTTTGGATTTTAACCAAGCCAGATAAGAAACAGGAATCGGAAACCAATTGCGACGCTCTTCCATGATCTGGATGTCTGTCATCTACAGCATTGCATAGAACTATTTCGGGTCTGTATTTTCTGATTGTAGCGATGATCTTGATTTGAGTTTCTTTATCATTTCTGAAGAACCCATCTTCAAGCTTCAAATTTTCTCTAGCATCTAAATCCAAAATTTTAGAAGCATTTGATGATTCTTCGTATCTAGTTTTTATTGAACCTCTTGAACCTAGTTCTCCTTCGGTTAAGTCGATAGCCCCGATTTTTTTTCCATTGGCTTTTTCCACTAACAGCAAACCAGAGCAACTGAGTTCGATGTCATCAGGATGTGCTCCAAAGGCTAGAATATCTAGTTTCATTTAGGTTTTAATAATTGAACAATGCTACGCAAGTTAACCTAAATACACTAAAAATGTTGTTTTGTGGAATAGATGTGAAGTAAAATGTGAAATATTTACATATTCTGAGTTTTAGCAATCTCAGGATAGCCATATAATCGTTGAATTTCTTTTACAATACGTTCAATTACCCAATCCTTATCGCCTGGATTATAAGGTTGTTTTAAATTGGTGCTAAAGAAAAATGCTATCGTCTGGTAAAGCCTTGCTGTCAATCCTCCCTGATATTCTTTGATGATTTCATAGCAATTGTTACCTGTTTCCCTATTGATTAATTTCATCAAAACTTTTCCCTGATAAATCGAAAGTTTAGTCAAAGGTGTTGTAAACTCTTTTTTGAGTTCTTTTTCTCTTGAATGGATATAGCTTTTTCTTTTGCTTTTTTCAGAAATACTTTCGAGTTTTTTATTAATATCGTTCAATATGACCCCTGCTTTTCTTGCATAAGGATAGGTAACATAAACTGCATTTCTTAATCTGTCGTATGCAGCCCTAGCTTGTTTTTGAGATTCAGTTAATTGACAATTTACATAAACGTATTCAAGTGTCGAAAGCGGAATGGTATCGCCGTTGTAAATGATTGCCTGAGTTCTTAGCGTGTCATTAGACTGAAATTGAGCATTGACTTGAACAGTGTAAAATAGAGAAGCCCCAAGAAATAATAGGTTGATTTTTTTTATATAGGTTGCTTGGAAACTCATGTTTGTAAATTTACAAAATTCAATTGTTGTTTTATACATGAATTAAGTAAATGTAACCAACCGCTCGGTATTTATTTTTAGTATGAAATGTTAAAATGAATCGATTAGTTGGCGAAAATAAACATGTAAATTAATCCGGCAGTAATAAAAGTAAGGATAATTGCAGCAAGGTTATTATTGATTTTTGCTCTTTTTATCACACTTAACAAAATTCCAAAAGCCATAATGATTAGACCTATCCAAACTAAAATAATGTAGGGGAAAACATAAGCTTTTACAGTTACAAAATCTATCAAACTATCAGACTCTTTAATGCCTAATTTAATCTTGTGATTGTCGGAAACTCCAGCAAATTTTACAAACAAGTTCTGTGCAAACAAAGTGTCATCATAGTTATTGATGCCAAAACTATCGGCTTCGATTAGCGGTGTTGCTTTGTATCTCATGCTGTCCTTACTATAAAAAGTAATATCGGCCATCAAGGCAATACTTTTTGGATTATAAGCAAACTTGCAATCACTTGGATTTTTTTCTACTTTATTTAAAATGTAGTAACCATTTCTGTAATAACCTGTATCGCCTTCGCCAATCTCAATGGTTTTAAATTGAGCAGTGTCAGTATTTCTTTCTTCGTTTATGGCAAATGAAATGTAAGTGAAAATATCTCTGGTTAAATAAGTTTTGATATCCGGATTACTGCTCATATTGTTATCTTTCATCTGATAAACATCCGGACTTAAAACGAATTTTTCTCTTGTCAAACTATCTTCTTTTCTTAAAAATTGCAGATGATAAAAATGTCTTCCTTTTTCATGACCACTTGAATCATTTAAATAGGTAACTTCATATTCGCCCATTCTTGTAGGTACTTGTCTTATCAGTGTTAAATTTTCTGTTGGATCTTCTTGCTTTTTTGTCATTGGGTCTTTACTCATAGGCAAGTTGATTCCATTTACCTTGCTGTCGCTTATTACTTGCTTATTGCTGCTTGATATGAGCATGCCTGCAATCATCAATGAAAACCCGATGTGAGACAAGGAAGCTCCAGCACTTTTGAAATTATTCTTAAGTACCAGTGGAATATACATGGCATTGGCAATTACAGAGTAAAAAGAAAAGAAGAAGGCGATATAAATAGCAATCAAAAATCCAATTCCATGTTTTTGAAAGGTGAATGGATAAAAGATGAATATTAAAGTAGTTAAAACTCCAGCAACCACAATTGTTTTTAAAATATTGCTTTTAACGTATTGAAGTGGGGTGGATTTGTATTTTAAATATTGTGTAACAGCAGTTACCAATCCTAAAAAGATGGCAACCATAATCATTACTTTATTGTAAATAAACTCTGCATCTTCAGGCATTGCCAAAGGCCCGTTGTGTATTTTGAAGATAAGGTCTTTTAAAAATGGTGTTTTACTGTAAACAGGAATCGAAGTAATGATGATAATAAATAATGAGGAGATAAAAAGAATTAACGACCCCATAAACATCCAGAATTCTCTGGAGTTTGTTTCTTCTTCTTTTATTATAGTTGGAATTTTTTTATAGTTGATCAAGAATAACGTTAACATTGGGATTGCAAAAACCAAAACAAACAATCCAATCATGATGTTGATTGCTTTTCCTGCCTCTGTAAAAGCATGCACTGAAGTATCTCCTAGTACTCCGGTTCTAGTTAAAAAAGTAGAGTATAAAATGAAGATGAATGTAAGTATCGCGAATAGATAGCTAGCTCTCAATGAATGTCCTGTTGCATTATAGATGAGCATAGTGTGTAATCCTGCAATTAAAATTAACCAAGGAACCAATGATGCATTCTCTACTGGATCCCATGCCCAATAACCTCCAAAACTTAAAGATTCATAAGCCCATTTCCCGCCCATCATAATTCCAACTCCCAAAACACAAGCACTGAATAATGCCCAAGGCAAAACGGGTTTTATCCAATCTCCAAATTTTTGGGTTTGTATACCAGCATAAGCAAATGCAAAAGGAACAAGGGTTGAAGCAAAACCTAAAAATAAAATAGGAGGGTGAATCACCATCCAGTAGTTTCTTAACAATACATTCAATCCCATTCCGTCTTTTAAAAAAGTAAGATAGTTGGGCTGTGAAAAAATGGGTGCCGGAATTTCGTTTCTAGTTAATGTAAAAGGACTATTCCCAATTCTTACATCAAAAAAATAGATGCCCAAAATCATCAGCATCAGACAAAATTGTGCCATGCTTATAATAGTAAGCACCGGAGCTTGCCAGGTTACTTTGTATTCTTCTTTTTTTATAGATAGGATAGTGAGTCCTAATATCGCATGCCATATCGACCATAATAAAAAACTTCCTTCTTGTCCTTCCCAAATGCAGGCAAGCAAAAATTTGGTTTCTAATTCTTTAGAAGCATGCTTGTAAGCATACATGTATTCGTAATAGTGATTGTAGCAGATGTAAAAAATGGTAGAGAAAATAATTAGAATGCTGATTGCCTGAATGCCAAAACTGATTCTTGCAAAATTCAACCAGCTTTTTTTGTCCTCTATTTGATTAGATCTGCTTGCCTGAAAAAAAGAAATCAAAGAAATCAGTGAAGCTATCAAAGCTAGAATAACAAAGAAATGTCCAATCTGACCTGGCAATAAATGCTCTCCTTCAAATTTAATCATGTGTTTTTATATTAATTGCTCGCAGTTTGATCTTTCATGTTTTTTTCAAGAACTTTTTTATCGTCTTTATATTTACTTGGACATTTTAATAAGATGTCTTTACAATCAAAATAATCATTTTCCATTTTTCCTTTCAATACGATACGCTCACTTTTTTCCAGGTCTCCAGGTTTGCTGTTGTGATAAACCACTTTGGTTTTTTCACCCAAACTATCGATAGCATAAAAACTCAAATAGTTGGGATTATTGATTGGATCATAAGTGATGGGTTGTGATTTGTCTAATTTTGCAATCAAGTGAACAAATTTCCCTTTTTTATTTTTAGCAGAACCAATGGTATCGTATGTTGAAAAATCTACAGAAAATACAAGTAAACCAACAATCAGAGCGGCAATCCCAATCAGTATTATAATATTAGTTTTCTTCATATAATGAATTTGATGTCAAAGGTAACTCAAAACAAATAGTATACACAGATAAACTCAATTTTTTAACGGATAAAATCATAGTTCAATTATCTTTGTTCAATAATATATTTTTATGGCAGATCTCTCCAATTTCGACCCTAATTCAGTAGGAAACCCCAATAACAATATTTTTGGATTGCCTTTTTCAGAAAATGACGCTCGTTTAGTCATTCTTCCTATTCCTTGGGAAGTAACGGTAAGCTACAGCGCAGGTACTGCAAGGGCTCCAGACCATATCTTTACAGCAAGCTTGCAAGTTGATTTATATGATCCTGAATATACAGATGCGTGGAAACAAGGCTTTTTCATGCGTACTCCCGACAAGAAAATTTTGATGAAAAGTGATTACCTCCGAAAAGAGGCAGAGTTGTACATCAATTTTATTGCACAGGGAGAGGTTGTTGGAAGCAATAAATTCATGACCAAGACACTCAAAGAAATCAATCAGGGCAGTTTGTTTTTAAATGATTGGGTTTATGAACAAACGAAGGAATTGATGACCAAAGGAAAATTAGTAGGATTGTTGGGTGGAGACCATAGCACCCCATTTGGATATTTTAAAGCGATTGCAGATGTGTATCCTGATTTTGGAATTCTTCAGATAGATGCACATTGCGATTTGAGAAATGCATATGAAGGCTTTGATTATTCTCATGCATCTATTATGTACAATTCATTAGAAAAAATTCCTGCTTTGAAAAAACTTGTTCAGGTAGGCATCAGAGATTATTGTGAAGAAGAATTGGATTATATCAACAACAGTAATGGGAGAGTAGTAACTTATTTCGACAGAAACATCAAACATCGTTTATACGAAGGCGATAGCTGGAAAGTGATTGTGGATGAAATTGTTACCCAATTGCCTCAACATGTTTTTGTGAGTTTTGATATTGATGGATTAGATCCTAAATTATGTCCGCACACTGGAACTCCCGTACAGGGAGGATTTGAAACCGAACAAATATTTTATCTGCTAAACAAAGTACATCAAGCTGGTAAAAAAATCGTCGGCTTCGATTTGAATGAAGTAGGGGTGAGTCATGACGAATGGGATGAGAATGTAGGAGCGAGAGTATTATACAAATTATGTAATCTGTTAACTGTAAGCAATCCTTTAAATGGATAATTTTTACATCATATTGCCTAATGAAAAAAGAGGGACTTATAAAATCTTAACTCTTATCATTGCTTTGATTAATATCGTAGGGTATGTTTATTTGTCAATACATGTTGATAAAGAAAGTGTAATTCATGATTTGTTGCCAGCTGCAATATCATTGTGTGCTACACCGCTAACCTTGTATTTTTTTTATAAGAAAGGTAGAGAGTCAAGTATTTTTCAAATTCTTTTTAGTTTCTTTTTAGCTTCCATTTTATGGGTATTTACAGGATTTTATTTGATGGGCTTTTTACTTTTTACTTTTGCATTAACTGGAGTGTTTGCATTAAGAAAATTAAAAGTAGCATTTGACAATAATATAATTTCCTATCCTTCATTTCCCCATAAAAAATTAGAATGGAATGAAGTGTCAAATTTGATTTTGAAAGATAATATTTTAACAATCGATTTTAAGAACAATAAATTGATTCAGCATACCATAAACGAAAATGAAAATAAAGATTTGGATGAAACAGCATTCAATACTTTTGTTCAAAAACAATTAAACAACATCACGCAATTTTAATTTCAACCTGCATGAGCATTTTAAATGAATCTCCTTATCTGATGTACTCTGATGGTAACGGTAATATTTTTGAAGATACCAGTTTATATGTAGTAGGCAGAAGTGGCTGGGATGCTTATCCTATTGCGGTTGAAGATTGGATTGAATTGCCAGAAGGTGGACAATTATATGAATTGCCTGGCAGAAGAGGTATTGGTATTGATGTAGAAACAGGCGATATGCGTTTATGTGAAAAGGGTTGGGCTGTTGCTGCATTTATTCCTCCTGCGCATACGGGTTTATATATGGCGGCTTACGAAACCTTACCCGATGCGCCTACATTGCCTTTGTTTTGTTATACCGCTTCAGGTTGGCATAATGATCAATTATATGTTCCTGCGGTGAGAATCGAAAAGGATATTCGTCAGGAAGCTGCAGGTTACGACGATAAGCTTATCGAAGCGGGGCATGACAATTTATTAGCTTCGTATCCGCATAACCGTTTGGTTAAACATTTAATGGAAAATTGTTGCATGACTTATACCTGTCCTGCTGCAAGAAATTTATCATTGGGCAGATGGGAATGTCCTGTGCCAGTTTCTCCAGCATGCAA
>JAIXWH010000127.1 GCA_027484165.1 Chitinophagaceae bacterium
AATCACCAAATCATCAAATCAAACGACCCCCGCATATTCTTTCATATAACTGTAATGTTCAGTCAGTTCACCATTTTTAACGATAGTGGCTTTATCAATAATGGCGCTATTTCCATCTATAATATCTTTTAATACATGCTTAATCAATTGTTGTCCAAAATAGCGGCTAGCATCTCTAGGCAATTCATTAGGTAAATTACCAACAGACATTACATCAATAGTATTGGGTAAATAAGGCGCAGTTTTTTCAAATGTAATTTTATCTACACCATACACTGGTTCAGCGATTGTTGAATCGCCCAAATTACAAGGTACAGATCCATACATATCATCAGTAATATCAGCTATGGTTTTGATGTTGAAATTAGGATCTTTTAAATCTACTTTTTCAAATAACCTCGGTATATCGTGATCCCAATAAATCCCATTCATCAAAATATCTGTATGTGGAATATATTGATGAAAATTGCATTTATAATTTGAAGGATTTTCATGGAAATCATTTCGATTATAAGTAAGGGTTTCTTTGTGAACATACAAATCACGACCTTTCAGATGAACATAAACAGGATAGGGGAACTGCTTTTCTAAATAATCTTCGGGTTCTACTTCATGAATTCCTAATAAATTCATGATTTCCAAAACACCATGAGCAACTCTGCCACTACCCGTAACCGCTATCTTAATTGGAGGGAGATGTAATCCAAAATAAGTATGAATGAGGTCGTTAAAACTTTTAGTAGAATTGACCCTGTCTAGATGAAAGGCACCTGTTTTATTTCCGTAAGCCATCATGCCATTATGAGCACCAACCACACCTGCAAAAAAACCAAAACCTATAATTCTTTTTCCGTCTTCGTGCTCTAAACACTCATAATCAATCAATGTTATTTTTTTTGCTATAATCTCTTTTAGGAGTTTTTGATTATAGGGTTGCATTTTTTTGGTGTGAGAAAAAAATAAGTACGTTTTATTCGGAATCAACATTTCCAATGGCACTTCCTTTATGCCCAGCAAAATATCACAATCAGATAAATCATCGCATAATGATATACCTGCCATTTTATATTCCCTGTCTGAATAGCAACGTGAATCACTTTTTTGAACAACAACGGATAATCCGTCCTGAGTTTTATTGATAAATTTACAATGTGCGGGCGTGAGTGCAACGCGATTATCAGAAGGAACTTTTCCTTCTTTAATCAATCCAATTTTAAGCATTCGTTTTTATTTGGGGGCAATTTACATTTTTAAATTATTATTCTGACCTACCTTTACAAAATGAATTATTTTGAATTATTTGATATTCCTGTAGCTCCAAAAGTAGACCAGTCTACATTGACCAAAAAATACTTTGAGTTACAAAGAAAAAATCATCCTGATTTTTTTTCGGATGCTTTAGAAACCGAGAAAGAGTTAATCATAAAAATATCGGCAGATATCAATAAAGCGTATACCACATTTAAAGATGACCAAAAAACATTGGAATATTTCTTAACATTGAATGGCATCATTGAACCTGATGAAAAATACAAATTGCCTGATGACTTTTTAATGGAAATGATGGATTTCAATGAAGAATTGAGTGAGATGACACCAGATCAAGCGAAAGAAAAAGTAAAACATCTTGAGTTAACGATTTACAATGAGGTAGGAGATTTGATTGAAAACTATAATGTAGAAACCTGTAAAAGCAGTACTTCCAGCTTGAAACTTTATTATTACAAGAAAAAATATTTAAATCGTATTTTGGATAGATTGGAGGATTGATGTAATATTGCACTCCAATTTAAAAAGCCCAGGTGGCGAAATTGGTAGACGCAGCAGACTCAAAATCTGCCATTCGCAAGGATGTGAAGGTTCGATTCCTTTCCTGGGCACGATGTTATTTTAAAAGACAATGCTTGTTTTATAAAATAACAAGAAAAATAAAAAAGCCATGCATTGCATGGCTTTTTTATTAAAAGTATAACGTGAGTTTATTCAAGATTCTCCAAATCATTTATATCTTTAGCCCTTCCTGCATTCTTTTTAGCAGTAATAAGGTCATTTCTATTTATTGTTCTTATCTTCAAATCATCATCCTCAAAATAGATAGCTTGTTGAAAAGCTTCATCAAAATTCAATCCTTCCAATTTCACCATAATATCTATAGCCACTGGGGGAGTACCGAAAGTAAATACATCCCAAATTGGATGAGACAAAAAATTATCTTCTGTCATATCAAATACAGGCATTCCGAAAATGTGAAATGCTTTATTCAAGCGCTGATAATTATCTGAAGTTCTTTCAACCCAAAAATCCATGTCACCGGTTGTTCTGGAATATCCATGCAAAACCACTGAATATCCACCTACTAGAACATATCTTACTTCTGCTTCATTTAAAGCACTTAAAAAATCTCTGAAGTCCTGATGAAAAATATTAGCCATTTGAGCGTAAAGATTTTACAGCAAACAAATTACGGTTCATTCTTGGAGGATGATTGATATCAAATTGATAAGCAATACTATTTAAAAAAGACGTTATTCTCAAACGCTCTTGCCAGGTCATTTTTTTATAATAATCTGAGTGATTGGCTGCTTCCGCCATGGTTTGTGGCTTAAAGGCTGTTCTATCCAATTTAAATTTGCTCATACCCGAAATTAACTAATTAAGTTGTAAATTTTCAATATGATGAACCAAAATGAATGAAATCATGAATTTCCTCCGCACTCACGGAACCCAAGTGCACAAAAAGTAAATTTTAGCAATCTTGAGAAAGGTTGCTATTTTTTATTATTGTTACCTTTTAATCATTTTCAGATTTTAAGTATAGCTTGCATCAAATCATCTTCATGCAAACCCAATATAAAGATCCTTTACACGGAAAAACGCTCGAAAGCATTCTCCTGTTTTTAGTTGAAAAAATAGGGTGGGAAGATTTGGGGAGCCTAATCCGAATCAATTGTTTCATTTCAAATCCAAGCATTAACTCAAGTCTCAAGTTTTTACGTAAAACACCATGGGCAAGAAAGAAGGTTGAAGATTTATATATCAGTATGATTCAATAAATTAATATAAAACCATGAAGGAATTATTAGAGGAAGAAATCATCTCGCAAACCAAAAACTGGATTAAACAAATTGTTATTGGATTGAATTTTTGTCCTTTTGCAGCACAACCTTTTAATGACAACAGTATCCATTATAAAATCATTGATAGCTCCAAACTGAATATTATTTTAGAAGAATTGATAAGGGAATGTAACCGAATGGATGCTGATGACAAAACCGACACATCGCTTTTAATTTTACCCACGGGATGGGGTTCTTTTAAAACTTATTTAGACCTACTTGATTTATCTGAAAAACTAATTGAACAAGAAGGACTAGAGGGTATTTATCAAATTGCGAGTTTTCATCCTGATTTCTTATTTGCCGGAACCAGTGAAAATGATGCTTCTAATTATACAAACCGTTCTCCTTATCCGATGTTGCATATTTTAAGAGAAGAACAGGTTGAGCAAGCAATAAAAAAACATAAAGACATTCATAGTATTCCTAATACAAACATTTCAAAAGCAAATGAATTGGGTGTAAATTATTTTAAATCATTTATTCATTAATCTAAACTAATTTTGTCATAAAATTACTCAATGGCCTATTCCTCATTAGAAGACTGCTTAAAAGATTTGGAAAGAAATGGTCATTTGATTAGAATCAAGGAAGAAGTAGACCCTTATCTTGAAATGGCTGCTATTCATTTAAGAATATACGAAGCGAAAGGACCTGCAATCTTATTTGAAAAAGTTAAAGGATCAAAATACCAGGCAGTCTCTAATCTTTACGGAACGCTCGAAAGAAGTAAATTCATTTTTAGAAATACTATAGATAAAGTTGAGCAGCTAATTGAGCTTAAAAAAGATCCGATTAAAGCCATAAAGCAGCCTTTTAAAAATTTATCCGCCGCACTTGCGGCCCTTAAAGCATTACCCAAGAAATCAAGCTTCAATTTCCCATTTGAAGAAATCAAAATAACTGACCTGCCTTTAATTCATCATTGGCCGATGGATGGGGGAGCATTTGTAACCTTACCACAGGTTTATTCTGAAGATCCTGATCAACCAGGAATTATGAATGCCAATTTAGGCATGTACCGTATTCAACTTAACGGTAACGAATATGTCACCAACCAGGAAATTGGCTTGCATTATCAATTGCACAGAGGCATTGGTGTTCATCAAACTAAAGCTAACAAAAAAGGAATGCCTTTAAAGGTCAGCATCTTTGTTGGCGGTCCTCCTTCCCACGCCGTTGCAGCAGTAATGCCTTTACCTGAAGGAATGAGTGAAATGACATTTGCAGGTTTGTTAGGAGGGAGAAGATTTAGATATACTTATGTAGATGACTACTGTATTAGTTTGGATGCTGATTTTGTGATTACAGGTGAGGTTTTCCCTGGAGAAAATAAACCAGAAGGTCCTTTCGGTGATCACCTAGGGTACTACAGTTTGAAACACGATTTCCCTGTAATGAAGGTTCATAAAGTATATGCTAAAAAGCAGGCGATATGGTCATTCACAGTTGTTGGAAGACCACCACAGGAAGACACCAGCTTTGGACAATTAATACATGAAATGACAGGATCTGCTATTCAGCAAGAAATTCCCGGATTGAAAGAAGTGCATGCTGTTGATGCCGCAGGCGTTCATCCCTTACTGTTAGCTTTAGGAAGTGAAAGATATACTCCATATACTCCAACCCAACAGCCTGCCGAAATATTAACGATTGCAAATCACATGTTGGGCACAGGACAGCTAAGTTTAGCCAAATTTTTATTCATCACTGCTGATGACAACAATTCGATAACTACAAAAAACATAAAAGACTATTTTACTTATATCCTTGAAAGAATTCATTTAGAAAGAGATATCCATTTTTATACCAACACCACGATTGATACACTTGATTATTCAGGCGAAGGATTAAACACCGGAAGCAAAGTTGTTTTCGCAGCTTACGGTAAACCCATTCGGAAGTTATCTAATGAACCTCATCAAAAATTAATGCAATTACAACATTTCGAAAATTGCAAATTGGTAGTGCCCGGAGTTATGGCCATACAAACTCGTTCATTTACTAATTATACTAATGCTGCAGATGAGATGAATCAGTTAGATGAACAATTGAAAGGTATTGAAAATGAATGGAGCACAAGCGATGGCATTTCAGAAGAAACAGTAATGATTGTTATTTGTGATGATGCTAGTTTTGTTGCAGCGGAACTAAATAATTTTTTATGGACAACCTTCACAAGGAGTAATCCATCTCATGATATATATGGCATCAATCCTTTTGTTAAAAATAAACATTGGGGATGTAAAGGTCCATTGATTATAGATGCCAGAAAGAAACCTCATCATGCGCCAGCGGTTGAGATAGATTCTGAAACAAAAAATAAAATTCAAAAACATTTTGAAAAGGGTGGAAGTCTTTATGGAGTAATCTGATTGAATTAATTACACAATCACAACATCCTTAATTACATTTTCACCAAGAGCTTCATTGACTCTTTTGATTATGATATCTTTTTGATAGAGGAGCTCATTTTTAAGAGG
>JAIXWH010000124.1 GCA_027484165.1 Chitinophagaceae bacterium
ATTCCATTCCATTGATAAGGAAGCTGACTTGTACAAATTGCTGTATGAATGGTATCTCTATTATAAGGTAAAACCGTTACTGATGCTGTGCTTGATAAATAATCAGGATATGCATTACATGCATCTAAAGTGTGTAATTCTTGTAAATTATAAACTGTTGTCGAGTCGGGATAAACAAATATTTGAATCGGATTTGATGTACCAGAAAATGATATTGAATCATTAATTGTACCAAACCATGGTCCTTGCCCAGTAACATTCATCGTTAATATGGCTGCATTACCCGGACAAATACTGGGATTGCCGGATAAAAATCCTGTTGGCAAAGGAATTGTCGCAATACTTATTGATGAACTGTTTGAAGAACCAAATGAATTAAAAGGTGTTACGCTGATGCCTACTATTGTATCAAATATTTGAATGGTAATTGAATTTGTATTTGTACCACTTACAATATTGGCATTGCCATTGATTATCCAATTATATCCTGTTGCAAAATTTACGGGATTGATTGCAATCTGCACCGTATCACCAAAACACACTAAGGTATCCCCATGAATAATACCTGAATCTTCAGGCAATATGCCACTACTTACAACCAATGGTGCCGCATTACTGATTGCTTGGCAGTAACCCGATTTCATGACACAACGATATTGTGAATTGTTAAAAGTTACAGGGGCATTACTAACCGTTAAAACAGAAGTGTTTACACCGCTATAATTGTTGTTGTTTGTGAGGTTTACGAAGGTTCCGCTTGAATCTATTTGCCATTGATATGTAGGGAATGAGCTGGTTGAAGAAACAGAAAACTGCGCATTTCCGCCCACAGAAATAGAAACGCCAATTGGCTGAGATGTTACACTCATTGGTTGACTTGCCCATCCTGATGCCAATTGAACCGCAGCTTGTGCATTCAAACGCCCCGCACCAATTAGTCCAATGTAAGTAGGGTTTAATGAATCTATATTTACTGAAGATATTTTTAAGATGGTATCAATATCTTTCCGACTTAAACAGTGGTTAACACTCAACATCAAACCAACAGTACCGCTAACAATTGGCGCTGCATAACTTGTTCCTGAACTATTAAGGTACCAATTTTCAGCTGGGTTTACCGCTACATCGTATCCAGGTGCACTTATGTCTACCTTATCATTGTGTTGATGTGTAGATGTAGGATCATTTAGAATCTTCATGTGATTATCTAACGGACCGATACTTGTAACAGAAAAAACATTATCAAATGCAGCTGGATAAACATATGCAGCAGGGTTTGAACATGTATTGCCATTCCCTGCAGCTGCAACCAAAAAAGCGCCAACACCATACGCTTCATTAATGGCTTGTTCGGCATAATTGTTATAAAAACAACCTGCAGTCCAACTCATGTTGATTACTTTAGCCCCAGCATAAGCAGCATTTAAAACTTCATTATAACTCATTAAGTATAACGCAAGTTTGCAATTGTATCCAATAGAACTTAAGCCATTATTGTTGTTTGTATTTCCAGCTGATAAAATGGCAACTGCATTTCCATGTGTTGGTGTAGATGTGCCCGCATTGATATAAGCATATTTGCCCAATAATTCGGAATGATTTGGACTGTATGATTGGTCGGTAATTGCTATTACTACATTGGAATCACCTAGTGTGATATCCCAAGCAGTTTGCGCATTGATAAGATTAAGCGCATAATTGTTGATTCCTGGAATAAGTGTATAATCGTTTGGCGTATGCAATGTATCATAGATTGGCGCAGGATAAATACCCGAAACTGCATGCACATAATTGGTAAGTGTTTGCTCGAGTTCATTCTGGCTTGAACTTGAAGTCAATTCATAAACCTTTTGAAGCATTTTATTTCTTGATGAGGGCAATGCTTGCGTGCATGAAAAAATATTTAGCGAATTGATGTAAACATTAAAAACAGAATCATTGGAGATTAATTGTCTGTTTGTTGATTGATAGGGTACATGGTTTTCATTTTGGATGGTAACCCAAACTTTAGAGGAAGAGGATTGTGAAAAGACATGATTAAAAATTAATAAATTCAAAATCAAAAAACAGCAGATTGATTTGAAGTGATTCATAAGCATTTTTTTTTCATTACCTAATATACTTATTTTTTTATATTTTGCTCAGATTTTACGTCTTTATTAATTTTTCGAAATGTAGTTTAAGATTAGAAACATTCCTTTAAATTGATTACGAATTAGTTACAGTAATTTCAGATATAAAACTTAAAAGCGCTTTCAAGAAAATTTATTCAAAGGCATGCTTAAATGAGGTTTAAAATTATAAACCAAATAGAAGGTATTTTTGGGCTTATGGGAATTGTCATCACAAATAATTGTCCAATAAATTAATGAATCTATTGGATTATACATCACTTTGCAAATGAAAAATAATATAAAAATAAACGAAATATTTTCATCAAATATTGTTAGACTTTTGAAGAGCTATGTGTTTTCATTTACAAATTTTAAGATAAACACAATAAAAAAAGAGTCCGAATTAAAGACACTTAACGCGATGGCAATATCAGATAAAATTGCCAAATTACTCTTTTCCATATTCAATAAATCAGAAAACAATTTTAGATATCAAGCAATCAGTCTGTTTTTGATTATTTTACTTGCTTATAATAAATCATCAGCCCAAAATTATACAGTTAAAGGAATAGTGATTGAGAAAAAAAGTAACATGCCGATAGAATTTGCAAGTGTTTCTTTAATAAATAAAAATTCAATTGTAAGCGGCGCCTTAACACAAGCGAATGGGAAATTTTCAATTTCTACTTCAGATACAGGATCTTTTTTTCTTAAAGTGGTTTCAATTGGTTATGAAAATTTTCAAATTGAATTTTCATTAACAAATAAAAAAACAACAGTTGATTTAGACACCATTAAAATAAATCTCTCAAGTAAAGTGTTGGAAGAAATTACCGTAATTGGAAAGAAGAATAACATATCAAACAAGATAGATAAACAATCCTTTTCTGCAGGTCAGTTTGAATCTGCCAAGGGAGGAAACGCAATCGATGTATTAAAAAACCTGCCTTCAGTATCTGTCAACAGTTCTGGAGAAATAAGTGTTAGAGGCTCAAGCGGATTCTTGGTTCTAATCAATGGAAAGCCTGTTATAACTGATGCTCAAACCATATTAAGTCAATTGCAAGCGAATACCATTGAAAATATTGAATTAATAACTGCACCTTCTGCAAAATATGATGCTGATGGCAAAGGTGGAATAATAAACATCATTACCAAAAAAGGTACAACTGATGGATTAGCTATTCAAGCAAATACACAATTGGGATTACCAAGTACAACTGACTATAATAATTTAGAAAAACCAATTCGTTTGGGTGGGGATATTACAATTACTATCAAAAAAAATAAATGGGATTTATCTGTAAGTGGTAATTATATTCGAAACGATGCCAATGGCCGAAGAGATGGTGATGTTTATACAAAGGACTTTACTAATAATTTGATTACTCAATTTCCATCAAGCGGAGAAAGAAGTTTTGACAGATATAATTATGGTGTTCGAACTGTTATTTCTTTTACACCTGATAAACTCAACATTTTTAATATCGGATTTTATAATGGAAAAAAATACCAGCAAAGAAGAGCAGATATTATCTACAATAATTCTACCGCGGATTTAACAACAGGCACTTTAATAAAGAAATTCACTTACTTTAATTCAAACCTGCAAACAAAAGAAGGAAGTTTTGTTTTAGGTAGTTTTGATTATTCTCACGTATTTAAAAATAATTCTAAATTAACTGCTTCTGCTATCTACGAAAATGCGAATCTATATGGTAATACTTTAAATAAAAATCTGGATTACTCAACAAGCAATACTGTACTGCAGATGGTTACAAATCCATACAGTAATCCAATAAGCGGATATAGATTAAAGCTAGATTACAGTACATCTATAGGAAAAGGAAAATTGGAAATGGGGTATCAATTTAGGGATGATACACAAGAAGGTAAATTTAATTATAGTGTGAGTCCTGTTACCAACCAAGCTGACAGTTCTAAATTCAGCGGTACGGCACAATCAACTAATCAAATCAATGCCGCTTATCTTCAATTTTCAGGAAAAAAGAAAAAGCTGCAATACTCAACAGGATTAAGGTATGAATATGCTATAAGAGAAGTTATATTATCAACAGATATCAATACTTATCAATTAAATCTGAGTAATTTGTTTCCCTCATTGAATTTATTGTACAATGTTGACGATTCATGGAATGTGAAAATAGGTTATAGCAAAAGAATCCAGAGAAACAATAATTTTGAATTAAACCCTATCCCAGAAAGAGAACATTCTGAAACACTTGAACAGGGAGACCCTGATTTGTTACCTCAGTTTATAGACTTGGTTGAACTTGGTGTTAATCATACTTATAAGAAGGGATCATTTTTTTCAACATTATATTTTCAAAACATCAAGAATCCGATACAAAGAGTAAATAGTGTTTATGCAGATACTATTTTAAACAGACTGTTTACTAATGCAGAAAAAGCGAGATTAATTGGATTGGAAGTTGGAAATAATTTTAAACCATTTAAATGGTTTAGTTTTTATCTTGGGGCCAATGTTTACAACTATAAAATAAGTGGCGCTTTGGATGTATTAGGCAACACATCAACAGTAAATAATTCTGACTGGGTGTATTCAATCAACATAAATACTAATTTTGATTTGGGTAAAAATTGGATTGTCCAAGCTAATGTAAATTATTTATCTTCAAAACCTACGGCACAAGGAGAAGATTCCAGATTTTTATCTCCAAATACCTCTGTAAAGAAAACATTTAATAATGGTCGTTATTCTATAGGTCTCCAATGGCAAAATATAAATCTTGGTTTTATGAATTCAAACCAACAACGTATTACAACTTGGGGAAAAGATTTTTATACTACGACAAATTATATCTACGAAACAGATGTGTTTTTGCTGAATTTTAGTTTAAATCTCAATAAATTAAATAGTAAAACAAAACTGCCAGTAAGTGAGTTGGGAGAAAAAGAGTTTTAGAATAAAGAAGAAATTCTATTGGATAATTCAGACAATTGAAAACAATTCTAATTTTCATAAAAAGTAAAAAAATAAGAAAAAATTAGCTCTAAAAATATTCATATTTATTTGACAATCGATTTTCTATATTACTTTCCGATACAAAACTTTAAAACCCTTACCAGTAAAGGATTTCAGAGGCGGGGTACAAATGAGGTACAGGAATAAAAAGTAAGTAGAGGGTGGGTTTTGGGTGGTGATTAATTAACCGGTAAAGTATCTTTGAATTGGATTTCAAACATCCACTTCACAAGTAAAGATTGTATTATTTTTTTAATTGTTATAAACTTTCTCAAAAATTTTATTCACGATTTCATCATTTAGTTCCCCTTTAAAAATATTCTTATAAAAGATACTACTTGAAATAAGTTTTTCCCACTCCCAAAAATAAATTGCTCTATCCATTTGTGTAAAAGAGGGTGTTACATATACATTTCCCCTTCGTTTAAGAAATAATATACTGATATCCCATTTTGAAATATACTTTTGAATAAATTCAATACTCCATGGGATGGATGAATTTTTGATAAAATTATACCACAGCCAATTTTTGTTATACTTTTCAATAAAATCGATAGTCCAGGGTAAAGAAGAATTTTTAGATAATTCTTCCCAATCTAATTTCAAATAATATTTTTCAATAAAATCGATAGTCCATTTTAATGTAGTATTTTTTGAAATTTTATTCCATTCCCATTTATGATTATATTTTAGTATTAAATATTCACTCCATGGTAGAGATTGGTTACTTGATAAATTTGACCAATTCCATTTATCAAAGTACTTTTCGATAAAAGACTCACTCCATGGTAAATTAATATTACTTGATAGATTTGACCAATCCCATTTATCAGAATACTTCTCAATTAATGATTCAGTCCAAAATATTGAAATATTACTTGATAAATTTTTCCAATTCCATTTATACCTGTATTTATTTATCAAATCTGCACTCCACGGTATTGAAATGTTTTTAGAAATGCCTTCCCAATCCAAATACTCTTTGAATTTTTCTAATAATTCATTACTCCACCCGGAATTTAAATTGTAGGACAACCGGCACAATGCAGTCCCATAATCTGCATTATCTTCACTCGATTCAACTTCTACTTCCGTAAGTTGTTTTTTGTTATTTTCAATTAATTCAACACTAATTTTAAGTGATGGGTTTTGTGACAAAGTCCACCAAATTAAATTATTTTTAAAAACCTCTATTAAGTCATTATCCCAATAAATTGATGGATTACCCGATAGATGCCACCAATTAATTTTACTTTTATACAATTTTATCAAATTAATATCCCATGGAATATTCTGGTTTTGAGACAAATAAGTCCAGTTCCATTTTTCTTCAAATTTTTGAATCAAACTGATACTCCAAGGAAGGTTTTTATTATATGACATATATTGCCAATCCAACTTATCCGCAAATGCTTCAATAAACTCTATATTCCAAGGCAGGGATTTATTTTTTTCCAGATCTCTCCAAAACCAATAACTGTATTTCTTGATAAATTCTATACTCCAAGGAAGTGATTCATTTTTAGATAATAATTTCCAATTAAGTTTGTTAATATACTTATCTAATAAAAATTCTTTTAAAGGATAATGATGAGAAATTAAATCTATAAATAAAACATTATTCTTCGAAACTGATTCCGAATTAATTAAATCAATTGTAGATTGAAAAATTGAAGTGTAGTCCGTTCCTTTCTTTGAGTCAGAGAATTCTTCATCTAAAACAAAAAGTAATTTTTTTAGATGAAGAACTTCAGATTCAATTAATATAATTTTGTCCTTTATTTGAGTAATAAGTTCTTTTTTCATTATGTTATTTTGTTTCAAATTTTTGGCTTGCGGATTGTTTTGATTTTTTTAATCTGCAATAACCAAGTTTTTGACAAGATTCATCATCACACAATCCGTTCTCATCAACAATAGGACCATCAAAATATGTTTCTGGATCAAAACCTTCCACCGCTGATTTAGGTATATAATAACCCATGTGGGTTACAAATTCGATGTCAAGTTTTTTTGAGTTATTGACCATAGAGTACAATTAAAGGAAGATATATTAAACAACTACTCATATCCCTATTTGTTTAAGTTAATCTAATTTACTTTGAGCTTCCTGCATTTTCTTAAAGTCGCAAATAACTTATAATAAACTACTAAATTTTTAAAGCATCATCATTAATTGGCATAATTTCAAGAGCCATTTTCAAATAAAGAATCGCATTTTTTCATCCGTTTGTTGTTTTCCCAAATTACATTTCGCCAAATTTCTATAATCAATTATTATTACGTAACCTTAAAATAATTAAATCCATAATTTCTTTTTTTGTTATTCTAAATACCTTCAATGATACATATGCATCGTTAACACTTTTAACCAGTCTTGTATTGGATATTTTTACCCTCTCGCCAAGATTGTGCTTTTGCATATATTCATCTCCTTTTAACAAAGCTTCTCTCAAAATACTAAAATCGTCTGCATTAATAGTTAAATCTAAATCAGGTGAATTGTACCATGTTTCAACCTTAATACTTGGCAAAGAATATAATGATGAACCACATTCTAATTCACCATTACGAAATTTAAATGAAATCGTTGGTAACTTACAACATGAGCTAAAAGAATACAACAATTTTAAAGGAACAAAAACCTCGCTTAATCCATCCGTTTCACCATGGACAGTTTTGTATATTCCTTGACCAGAAATTTCTATACCTCCGGGCATTACTCTGATTTTGGCATTACCTGTTTCAAAGAATTTCTTTTGCAGTTTTTTGAATTCTAACAGTACTTTGTTAATATCATTAGCTTCGACCTTAAAAGATGTTTCCATAATTATATCATTATATTATTTGTGGCGTCATATATGCTTGTTTTTCATTTGCCTTCTCCTCACCAACAAAAATCTTCCCCTCACAACCCTTCATAAACCTTTTCACAAAAGAACTATCAAGACGAGTATTAGAATTCAAACAAGCAGCCACAGCTTCATCATATTTACCCAGAAAATAAAAGCTTGCACAAATGCCTCTCCATGCTTCTGTAATATCTGTTCTCGTTTCAATAATGTCTAAATACATGTAGCTGGCTTGTTCAAACTCATCCTGGTGAAATAGGTCGTGGGCATGCTGCAATCTTTTACCAAATTTGGTAGTTGCCTCTTTAATGTCAGTTCGCACATTTACTATATTGGAAATCTCTCTTTCGGTAATTGGGGTTTGATCATCTAATTTTATACCTCTTTCATTTGATTCGGTGTTGGGTATTGGAATCAATTCATTGGTTGCTGGGTGCTTATAAAACTTAGCGGTACAGTATCCATGTTCTTTGCATTTGGAACACAAAAGTGGATCCTCAGAATCCGACTCTTCTATTACTTCAGAAAGTTTTATTCCGGTAGGTGTTTTTATAATTTCTCGGTATGATCTTGCCATATTTCGTGATTTTCGTAATTATAAACCCAATTTATCGATAAAAATCATCTTAAACAATCTTAAGATTTTTTAAGACTACCTAAACTGTCCTAATATTTCTTAGTCTTCCCTAATAAACATTAATGCCCCAAAAGAAAATTTAAGGCAATTATAAAACAACCTAAGACTCCCAAAAACATTATAAATAACACCCTACACCCCGATGTTGTTCTATTGTACACCCGGTTATACAAAGCCTTTTTTGGATTGGTTACCCAGCCCCACCCTCTTGGTGCTTTAAACCCAAGATTTTGTCGTACATATCTTTTTAGAGATGTTCTTGCTGCTATGCGTTTATTTAGGTTTGGTATGCGAAATCCGAATTTCAAATATTTATATTATTTAGTCTGAGGCATTTCTTGTATCAAATTATATAATTGCCAAAATCTTTCCCAAGTTTGTTTATCAAGAGTTCCTGTAATATTATTAACTACAATGCTTGACTTAACCGACAAATCTGAAATTTTAACTGCTACTTTTAAAGTTGAAAAATCAGCAATAATAAAAACTTCTGGCAACACATAAAAATTGCCATTTGTCCTATCCTTTGCCATTAATGAATTGTCTATAATCTTTAGTGGGTCATTAAGAAATTCATCAATGATATCGTTATCAGTTGAAGGAGTTCCGAATTGCTGTTGATGCAATGCCAGCATTAGTCCAATCTTTTTATTACGTGATTTCACTTCAAGTGGATTTGATAAAAGCCATATTAATCTCTCAAAAGAGTTTTTGCAAGTAAACAAAGAATCATTAAGACATGCATTGCCAAGTATTTGACGTAAAGCATCAACTGAGCTTCTATATTTTATCTTGTCAATAAATAAACTATCTCTTTTGAATTCTTTAGATTGGTTGTCATTCTCCTTTTCAATGGCATCAAATTTCTCAATATCCGACCATGTTAATGACCAACTAATTATTGAATTTGATTCGACAATTGCTACACGTTTTTTCAAATCATCAAAGAACCTGCAATTTTCTTCCGTAGCATGGAATGTATAGCCATCCAAATAGATTGCAATCCCTTTTACCGATGACAAAATACCATCGTCTTCGATAGCTATTCCATCTTTTTCAATACTGCTTAATGATATATAAAAATCAGAACGAGTGTTGTATTTAACACCGTTTGTTGGCCCTAATTCAAATTGAGGCCTGATAACATAATAAAAAGAATAATCACCTGAAGTAATCTTGAATTTATAATTGACAATACCATTTTCTATAAAATCTTCGAATTTAAAATCCTGTGGATTCTGATTTTGGAGATGATTCCGTAGACTTCTAATAAATCTATCTTCCAGTTCGCTTTCCTCAATTTGACCATTGCTGGTTAATGCCCCCAATCCTGTTGTATAGGTTTCCCATTCATCAGATTTGTCAACTATTTTCTTGAATAAAATTTCAGCTTTAGCCCTGCTTAATTCATCTTGAGTATATTGATTGGCGTAGGTGTATATGCAACGATAGCAGCCATCTTTCCCTTTAGCTTTGCAACTGCAATCTCTAATGGCTTCATATGCTTTTGATATTACGGTTGTGAAATCAGCAGGAGTAAACAGTTTTTCTAAATAGCCTGTACCACCTGGAATATTGTCGTATAACACAAGGTATTTATCAAAGCGACTGTTCTTTGCATTGTATTCTGAATAATTAATGATGCTTAAATGTTGAGGATTCCCTTTGTAGTATTTTTTTAAGCCCAACTCCAAGCCTGCTTTGAACATATTTATTGTCGCCTCACTCTCAAACTCCTGTACAGGCAGTAATACTTTTAATGCTTCTGTTTTAATTTCCCTGAACAAGAATACTTCCTCAAAAACATCATCTTTAATACCATTATATTCTCGGTCTTTGTGCTTACAATACCCATAATGAAATTTGTAATCACGTTGATTGAATTTAGAAGAACTTTTACCACATTGCTTGCAAGTAACAAAGCCATGATGTGGGACATCTTCATGCTGATTAATTATAACTTTATTGGCATTAACAGCAGATGAAAGTCCAAGATTTAATTCGATTATATCAACGTTTTTTACGTATTCAATTCCAAAGGGAATTTCTTTCATACCCCATGCACCCTGAAAAGATTTACTATCGAATTTAAGGTGTTTTGAGACTCTGTAAATGTTAGAATCTCTATCATCAGAGCTATCATCCAATGATGATTTGTCTCGGAAATTCACAGACTTAACTCCACTTAATTTAACAAAAATATGTTGGTTTTTATCTGATGCCCAAGAGGCATCACCACATTTAGGACAAATAGCTTCAGTTGATGTTACTTTATCAGCGATATGGTCGCAGTTAGAACAAAAACGTTTTACAAGCAAAGTACCAACATCTTTCCAATCATAAGTATTAAGACCAGAGATGGCAAACTTGAAACCCTGTGAATAGAAGTAATTATCAGGGGCAAGCTCTCGTATAGCTGACATTGAAGACCTAACAATTTCAAACTGTTTGTCAGTCGGACTATTATCACTCGCCTTTGCTTTGTTCGATTTTACCCAGGCGTTTAAAGTAACTCCAGTTTCAGGGAAAGCATAATTAGGCAATAGGCCTACATTGGTTAAGTGTTCAAGAATAGAACGTTTATCCAATAATCTTTTTAAACCCCAAAGCGCTTTTTTCTCAGATTCCAGTCCTTTTCTTTCTTCATCATTGGGTAACAACTTTATAGCCGAATCAATTTCCTTAATGGTTTGAGATAGATATTTATATTCGTCTTTTAATTTTGTGAATACTGCTTTTAATCTGAGATAAAATCCTTCCTCCATTAAAAATGATTTAAGGTTGTCCAATGCTTTGGTATCTATTAAATCAGGCTTATAAAATTCAGTAAATTCAGTGAGGAGAAATTTCTCTTTTGCTTTGATAAAAGAAATAATTCTGTTGGCTAAAAATTCAGGAGCTGATAAATCTGCTCTTGACAATTGCAGTGAAATCAATCTGCCTGGAATACTATTTTTCTTGGGATCAGCAGATGACCAATTGTCTAAACAATAGGCAAGAAAGTGACGGTACAAAATATCTTTTGCTTCGAGGTAGCAACCCGGTGTTGCTATTTCTCCTTCCATCATATCTTTTGGCTCTCCATAATAAAACAAATCGTGTGCCTTGCTTTGAGCAAAATTGGTAATGAGTGCTGAACCTGATGTGCGGCCTGCACGACCAACCCTTTGCAGGAAATTAGCAGTTAAGGGGGGGACAGAATTATTGATTGCTGTATTCAACGTACCAATATCAATACCCATTTCTAAGGTAGATGTGGCAACGATGGTGTTTAAAGAATTATACTTCGGTCTTTCTTTGAAATCAATTTCTTTGTTTTCTCTATCCTTTCTCTCTAAAATACCGGTATGTTCAGATGCATAAATACGAGGCGATAAATTTCTGTTATACACCAACTGATAATAATTTGGTTTGCTCTTCTGAATTTGACTGTATGTACCTATACAGGTATAATCCAAGCATTTTGTGTGTATTGAAATAGTATCGGAAGCTGCAACAAATAATTTGGAACCACAGGTATCACAAACATGATTGACTACTTTATTTTCAATCATTATTATGTTTGGCTCAATAGCATAATTTTCTATTTCTTCGTCACCAAGCTTATTCATTAAACCGATAGCAGTAAACGTATCTATCAATTTTTTATAGAAATCATTTACTAACTCATGATAGCCTGAAGCTAAGGGAAACGACTTGAGGTAATAACTCCTATACCAATTGTTGGCTTTGGTATATGTAGAATCTAAAAGGCCTCTGCCATGCGCTTGCGTAGTTAACAATCTGGGAAACCTTGAACGTTGCCCAAACATTTTATTGAGGAAATGTCTATTGTCTTTACTCCAATTCAAATCCCACAATTGCAATGAGCCGTTTCTGAACTTACTTAAATATTCATGGTCAATACCCCCTCTTGTTCTCACTCTGTGTAAAATACCATTTACAAAAGGCAATAAATCTTTTTCCTCAATCATGGCAAGGTTATTCTGATTCAGCCACTCCTGCATAGCAGGGAATACTGCCCTGATTTTTTCTTCATCAAATTTCACAGCAGAAGCACCTGATTTTTCGAGCGTTCTTCCTATCATTGCATTGTAACCAAATTCAGATAAAACTTCCCAATACATTCGGGTATCAAATTCTTTTTTGAAAGCAGGAATGAATTTCTTTGCAGCATCACGGTAATCAATATCAATATCTGCCTTACCATGATAATCAGCAGGAAAAAAACGATAATAAAACGCTTCTTCTTGATTAAGGCCTGTTGAATCCGAATGATTCTTCCAATATTCTGTGAACTGATTTTGCAAATCTGAAATACGAACAGGAACTTGATTTTGATTAATTATTTTTTGCAAGGATGCCCTGAATGTAAAACGGTAGTTTCTTGCTTCTACAAAACCAGCCTGATGAGCAGCATCCTGTACACTATTGGTAAAAGCTAATATTTTACGAAATTTTTCCGGTCTTGGGTCAAGGTCTGATGCCAATACCTGGCTAACTGTTATGGAAGATAATGTTGCAACCCTGGTACCAATAATACCCATTGCATTTTCGGTATTACATTCCGGGCAGATATGCCTTGCCTTCGTTTCCTTTAACTTCCTTACTGCATGTATTCTTATGGTATGTTCACTTTCTCTTTCATGCAAGCTCATATCAGCCACATGCATCCAGTCATTTATTTGGTTGTTGGGTTCATACTCTTCGATATGCTTGTGGTTAGGTGTATTGATGAAATAAATATTCTTATGGTTACTAAAAAAGTACTCATATACCTGATTGGGATCATAAAAGAAATGGTTCTTGTTGTCATCTTTTACGCCTAACCAGCCGCTTGCACCGCACTCTCTACAATAATATGATGGCAAGGCTTTAGGGTCATATTTATCACCTACTTTATCTTTCCATGAGAATTTTGGCTGCTCATTTATTTCTCTCAAAACACCACTCAATTCCCTTACCCAAATTTGAATTTGTAAATAGAGAAATGGGAATTTTTTGGTGTCACCAATCCTTGCTTCGCTAATTAAAGCCAATAATGAATTGATTACTTCTTCTCTTGGGCTTAATTCATTATCAGCATCCCACTCTGCTAATCTTTTGAAATCAGGATTGATGTCTGCCAATTTTTTAAGTAGTACATCAAGTTTTACAATGCTGCTACTTGTTAATGAAATTAAGTCTTTCATCAACTTCAACTTCTTTAAT
Source organism: Chitinophagaceae bacterium (assembly GCA_027484165.1). GTDB lineage: Bacteria > Bacteroidota > Bacteroidia > Chitinophagales > Chitinophagaceae > Ferruginibacter. The sequence goes on from JAIXWH010000124.1 coordinate 13,822, forward strand.
TCTTCGCCTAACTGAACTTCATCTAAACTATCGGGCATTTGCCATAAGCGTTTTTGCCGGGCTATATAATTTGAGTAAGTTTCATTTTCTCTTAGGCGACTTTCCAGTAATCCAATCTGACGTGGTATATATTTTTCCAAACTATCATCCGGCAAATCAAAAAAATCATTTACCAATACCCTATTTTCTGTAATGATGGCTTCCTTGTCAAAAGGTTCACCAAATACTTTTTCGGCATATTCAGTAAGTAGTTGAATTGAATCATCACCTGAACCAATAGTTGCAGAAGTACCGACAGCACAAACCTGCCCTTTAGCAATGCCTAATTTTAATTTTAATCTGCGGATTAGATTTGCTACATCTGTGCCCTGAGCTCCATCATAGGTATGCAATTCATCCAATATTAAGAATTGGAGTAAGGAAGGATCTTCTAAATTATAGTTCCAAAGGTTGTGATAATTATTGCGCAACAAAGCATAATCCAACATTTTGAAATTGGTTAATAATATATCAGGAGGATTCTCAATTATTGTATCCCTGTTTTCAATGATGTGATTTTCACCCATTTCCTTTGGGAACTTTTTCTTATCTTTTCCCTCTCCTATAAACAATCCTGCGGTAATTTTCCCTTTTAATCTGTCATCGCCCCAAATGGTTTCTGCCAAACGCTTAGCTTGGTCAGTTGCAAGGGCATTCATTGGATAAAGAATAATCACCTTTATACCTCTTCTACCTATATTTTTATAGCAGTGGTCTAATATTGGGTATAAAAAACATTCTGTTTTACCAGATGATGTGCCTGTTGTAACTAAAGTAGATTGGGGTTTATGATTATCTTGGGTAGTTAGCCGTTTGTATGCCTTAAATTGATGGTCATAAGGCGGAAAACCCGGAGCAATTTGCAATGGAATGATTTCATCATCGGTTGCTTTTACAAATGGCAATTTCAGTGAAACATAAGGCCCTTTAAAAATTCCATCTTCCGCATCGGTTACAAACTTATAAAATGCCTCATGCAGGGCTTTATCTTTAAAGCCAAAAGTGGATTTTAGATATTCCAGAATAGAATGTTTTACTTCATACGCTTGTTGGAGTGGTAGCATTAATGTAATTATTTATTTGCATCAAAAAATGCCTTTATTAATACCTTGTCTTTTTTAATTTTAAGTAGCTTATCTTTCAATCCAGGTTCACTGTCTATTTTCATTTCCAGTATTTCGAAAGTTAAATCATCATTTTTTCTTGGAAAGCAATAGCCTAAAAATTGAAACCAATTTTTCTGCTTTGCTTTTGGAAGTTCTTTCAAAAGATAATTTCTAAAATCTTGAACAGTTAATACCTCTTTAACTGAACCTGTTTCTTTTATTTCAATAAGATCAATTTTATCCAAATCATTCTTGATTTCATTATTATTGTTATCGCTATCATTACTTTTATCATTTACCTGAACTGCTGTTTTTGCGCTTACTTCATATATTACAATTGGCTCAGAAACTTTTTCATGGAGGTTAGATATAATTACGTTGTCATTTTTTTCAATTTTTGCTATTCCTCCCTCTTCAGTTTTGTTAGTATTTATATCCAAGCCCGCGCGTGTCTCTTCTTGCTTTAACACTGCTATTTCTTGCTCGGCCACTTTTCTTTCCAACTCCTTCTTTTTCTCAATAACAGCTTCTTCTCTAATTTGATTTTCTATTTTTTCGGATTTTTTACTTTGGGTTGACTTTAGCAAAGGAGCATTCGACAATCTATGTAACCCTTCATAAATATTTTCAAATGAAAAAATATATCCAAGCAAAGACATTACAACAGCAGCAGTCTTATTATCTTCACTTATCAACAAATCAATCTCCTTGTTGAGTAAATCAATGTTATTATCATGCTTATTGAGAAAGGATTTAAAGGCAAGAAAGAAATAGGACACTTTGAATATATTTATTCCTGTGTAATCTTTTGAAATTAAATCAATCATTTTCTCATAGCTTGATTTAAGTTCATCATCTTCAATCGAAAGGAAATCCTCATAAGAAGCCCAATAGGAATTATTATTAATTTTAGATTTGTATTTAATACTCGATTTATAGTATGGCCCATTTGTAAACACTTCTTCAGGTTTATCTAAATATTTAATTGCAATTGCACCAACTTTACAGATATGCTCAATGTTGCCATCTGGAATGTAAGAAGGCGTTTTATTATATGCTACTAAATGGTCTAAAAAAGTAGTTAATTTTTGAGATTTATTTTTATCAATTAAATTTTTCTTAACTGCTGCTTCAATAGCTAAATTAATTTCTTGATTTATGATAACATCAAGATTAAAATGAGAAAGTATTTTTCCTGAAGTATTTTTCCTGAACTCCATTGAACGAATAATTTTCAACTCTTCAATTCCATTTTCAAATACAGGATATTCTACCTTGAAGTCATCACTAATTTTACCACTAAGAAGTTGGCTTCCCATCTTTGTTAAAGGGTAAATACAAAGAATTGAATCGAATGAGAGAAGAACCCCATCATGAAACTTAATTTTACTTTTATCTACTTCTAATATTACTATTTCATGGTCTTGTTCAAATAAAGGAATAGCTGTATTAAATAATTTCACCACCTCCTTTAAATCAGATTGGAGCATCAACTTAAGACTCTTAACTGATTGGTCAATAAACTGGTTGATATCGATCCTTATTTGATTGTATTTATATAAATACGTAAACTTGTTTCTTTCTATTGCTACTATCATTATATTTGATTTTTAAAATAATATTTCAGTATTGTCATTATTTGAAATTCTTTTTGGTTGCATTCCATTTAAAAAATTATTTAACCCAGGATAAATTGAACCAGTATAGCTAACAAACAAACCTGACTTAGATCGAGATAATGCAACTAATAATAATGAATCTTCATTTGAATGAATGTACATTTCATTATTAACCATTGGTAAATAAACATAGTCAAAATCTAAACCTTTTGCACTATGATAAGTAGTTATAACTACCTTATTATCTCTGTCAGCCTCAGTTAATGAGCCAAATCCATTTCCTACATAAACAATTGGGATTCCAATGTTCTTTAAATGATCATTCATTAATTCGTATTTTGGCATTCCCCTTTCGTTTACCCTTTCCCATTTCTGTTTCCCTTCTATTTCTGCAATAAAGTTTACAAATTCGCATATCCCATCATGCTCACATATAAGTATTGCACTTACTTCTGATGCTCTTAATATATTAGTTTGCTTAATTTCTTTCCAGCAAAACCTTATTTCTTGTTCATTGTCATCTGAATCGAATTCGTAAAGTTTTATTTCAGTATCTTCCTTTGCTATGTTTGGCATGTCATTCAACATAGAAGGAAATACTTTCTTTAGTAGACTTAATACGGATTCCGTTAACCTATATATAACACCCAATTTTTTCTCAATTGGAACAATTGTATTTTGAATTTCTTTTGAAGTTGCTGGACGTTGATTCCAAACAGGTACACTATTGTAAATCGACTGCTCTGCATCACCTGCAATAATTAAATTTTCACAGCTCGATTTCATTAAATTAATAAATTCTATTGGTAGATCCTGAACTTCATCACAAAATATTGCACCGTACTTCGCACCGTTATTTCTAATTCGCCATTCTAATTGATAAATAGTAAGTACAGGTATCGATTTCCCATTTAGTTTCGGAATTTGCTTAAGACCAGTCTCTAATAAATCTACCAAGGCCCTTGTAAAAACTACTACACAAACTTTTGCATTAGGCTTTTTAACCAAGTAGTCCGCCAATGAATGTAATAGCAGAACGGATTTGCCACTACCAGCATGCCCCTTTATCCAAATGGGTTTATTAGTTATTTTACCAATTTCATCAATTACTTCAACTTGGTCTGGACCCAATTTATCTTCGGTTATCATCCATTTCATAATTTCTATTTTATTTTAATTATATTTTTCGTTGGTGTTTTAAAGCATTCTAAAGCTTCTTTTTCATAGTTTAACCCTATGATTTCGCATTTCAATTCTTGATCTGGAGCAATATAAAAAATTAATTTCGATGCAGATATATTTGCAGGAACAACAAAATATTTTTTGTAATCATTATTCTCTTCTGAGTAACAAATTATAGTCGTTTCAATTGAAGAGAGAATTCCATCGATTTCAATTTCCACCTCCATAGAAGGAACGCTGATGCCATTTTCAAAAAGTGTCATAGATTTATTTTCTCCTTTCAAATAAATATCATGTCCTAAAATTGGCGTAATGATATTTTTACCAAATGAGTTAAGAACAAAAGATTGTAAAGCAACACCTCTTGAAACTTGTTCTTGTATATTATCTGAAATAAATATTTCTGAACCTCTAAAGTAATTAGACACTTGATTTTTGATGTATGGATTACGACCGCCACCGCCAGAGACTATTACTTTATCGATTAAAGAGATGTCAATTTCTGCATTTTCAATCGATTTATCTATTGTGTCTTTTATTCCATCAATATCAGCAGTTCCTTCCCAATAGGACTGCATAATACTGCTAAATTCTTTAAACGATATACCGATACTATTGATACCGATTAATCTAAGATTTTCTGTTGCAGGTATTGACCTATTTTCATCTGATGTACTTATGGTTGGCAATTTGTAATTTATTGCTGCATCAGTTATGATGTCTTTGCACAATTTAATTTTGAGCTTTTCGCACAAGCTTATTAACTCAATCCGATATTGTTCATTTATGAGAGTGGTTATTCCGGAATTTTGAATGATTAAATTAGCAATAAGTTCATCAATTAGATTTCCACCTATATTACCGAGTCTCAAAACAGAAAGCAATTGGGATGTGAAACCTTCTTCGCCATTTTCAGCATGTAAAATGGAAACATCTACTGTACCCGCACCTAAATCCAAAACCAAAATATTCTTTGGTTTATTATTTTCTACATAAATATTTTGCTCAAACAAGTAATTTATTAACGCTGCATTCGGTTCTTCAATAAATGGAGTGTCTTCGCATTCTATTCCTGCATTTATTAAGCATGTTTTCAATGCAGTCTTTTCTTTGGAGGGAAAACCAGCAGGAATGCTAATAGAATACTCAACATCTACTGGAAGATTATTGATTTTCAGATACTCAAAAATTTGGTCTTTTAAATATTTAAAAAAATAAGTAAGACCCTCTTGTGCGTTAGATATTTTAACAATAGCATTATTTAATAACATAGAATTGGGGTATTCAACATTTTCAAGGTTGCCGAGATTCTGCTTAAATGAATGCCAAGTATTTTTACCTAACTCCAAAAAGGGTTTATGATCTGCCGCATGCACTCCAACCATGAATTGCCCATTAGAGATAGATATTACAGTTGGCACCAATGGACTGCTTGTTGTTGAGCCCAAATGGTCTTTCTGTTTAATAGGAATTGTCTTTATTTTAATTTTCCTATCAACCAATTGTGCAGTACTAATTACCGTTGATGATGTCCCAAAATCAATACCAATAAAAATCTTTTTATGAATAAAGTCATTAGCGTCAAGATTTTTAAAATTTAAAGGCCTATAAAGTGCATTAAAACCAAGTGCTGCATAATCAATTGACTTTTCTATTATTCCTTTGGAAAGAATAGAGTAATCATAACTCAGATTTTTACGTGGTATTAATCCATCTGTGCCTACCAATAAATTTTGAGCAATTATAGGTGATGGTCTATGATGAACTGATATCAATGACCTTGAACTTGGCAGCGATAATGTTGATTTAATAAATTTAGGAAGAAAATCATCTACCAAGTATTTCTCTAAAGCTTTAATTGTTGGCCTGGCTCCTGACGTTAAGTCTGACATTAGGAGATAGGAATTACCAGGCAGATATTCAAAGAGTAATTTTAAATTAATTTTTAAAGCCTGGAGCTTTGAAGTAGCAATCTCATTCAAACAATTTTGAATGACCAATAAATCACTTTTTTCAATAATTGATTTTACTTTTTTCGTTTCTACTTCAGACACTAAGTCAAATTGTACCGACCTCCAATTTACATTAACTTTTCTGCTATTGATAGCCTCTATTAAATTCTCCCGAACTATTGAATGACTATAATTCCAAGTTGACGCATTGATATCCAATATAGTAATATGTATAAATTCAGCATCAGTGCAATTGTTAAGTATGTACTTTATGGCACCGTATGCCTCTGAACCTGGACCCCCTCCTATAAAAGTTAAGTGAACCTCTTTTTTACCTTTGAAAATATCAGGAACTTCTTCAATAAATATTTTGTAAATCAGCTGATAATAATGGGGTAGATATGTGGCTAAATAGGCCGCTTGAATATCTATTTCTTCATATGGAACAAAAACAGGACTGTTTCGATAAGCTATGCGTAATGATTTAACGGACTTTTGCAAAGATTGCAAATAGCTCTCTATTCCAGTATTGGCAGGAATATGTTTTTTTAACCCATTTAGTATAGCATCATAAATGTCCATTTCTTATAGCTTAATAGTTCTAAAAGTTAAATTAATTCTTGGCTCATGTATTTTCTTTTGAACAGGTATTTGGTGTAACCAATGATGTTGCAATGCACCTTTCATAATTACCAAAGAACCTGAGGATAGTTCAATTTGAAGTTTTTGATCAGGATCTTCTTTATGCTTTAAATCAAAACGTCTTATTGCTCCTAAACTAACGGATGCAATGGTTGGATTTTCTCCTAATTCTGGTTCATCATCAGAATGCCAGCTCACTTTATCATTTCCATCTCGGTATAAGTTTAGCAAAACACTATTGAAATTTTCACCGGGTAAGAAATGCTCTATTACCCTTTTTATATCCATGAGTTCTTTTGTCCATGGCTCTGGATTGCACATGATACCTGAGTATTTATAATTAAAATCAGGATAACCATACCAAGCAGTTTTTCTGGGAACAGGATAAGTCTTACCATACATTTTGATTTCCTCTTGTCGCCAATTGATGTTAGATAACAAAGCATCATAATAAAATACTGCTTTTTCAGATGGCATAAAGTTGCTCATTAACCAAACTTCCCCATCCTTTAAATTGAATTTCTCAAATTCCCTTTCTTTCGATTTGTTTTCTTGATTGAACAATTCCATATTATTCAGTTTTATTTTTGTCTTTAAATATTTTCTCAAAATGCTCCCACGCCACCTTATAATTCTCCACTCTATCACACTTATCAAAAGGAGCATTGTAGGTTATTTTTTTGTTCTTATATAATTCACTTTTAGTGATTGTATGCTCGTAAGTTTCTCCCGCTTTTAGGTTGCGGATGGTTTCCCATACTGGCCTATCTACACCAACACCAACCAAACCTTTACTGCAAGTGAATATAATATTACCCTTGGTATCGTACCAGGTATCATCTTCGTTTTGTTGCAGTACGGGGAACTGTACATTGTAAATGAGTATTAACTCCTCTAAGGTTAAACCTAATGCCATGGCGGTAATTACATCAATCTCTATTAATGCCTGCCTCCGCTCAAACCAATTGCGTAAAGGAGTACTCCATTGCCAGTTGGGGGTGAGGGTATTAAATGATTTTAACCTTGTATCTTTTTTGCTCCAGTTGTCTACTTTAAAACCTTCTTGCCAGCTTTCTTCCCATAAGGATGAATAATATTTATTTAGGCAGTTAAGTTGAAGGGTACGATTGAATAATTGAAGTTTGTATTTTTCTTCGACACCTAATGGAAAGGCAGATAAACGACTATCTGTGAGATTAGATGCACCTACTGTTTTTATAAAAAAGTCTAAAACTATTGAAGATGCAACCGCAGCAAGTTCAATAAGACTGTTATTGTCTTTAAATACAGAAGAGATAACACCATTTGTATGGGTTGATTTTGACGGTAAAATAGCAACTGTCAGTGTTCGTTCACCTGCTTGGCTCAACATCTTTCTAAATCCTACTTTATAATAATCTATCCATCGGTCATATAAATCATTTCCAAAATTATCCTTAGAGCCTGTTTTAAATCCACGAATTAGTTCTGGAAAGTTTTCACTGTTTAAGTTAGGGGTATAATTAGTTCTTGGGATAAAATCTTCATCTGTTTGTTTGTGCTCAATGGTATCATAATCTGCCTTTTCAATGCAAATTTCTCTTGGTGTTTTGTATAACGGATTTGATACAAAAAAATGAGGCCCACTATAAATCATTTCGTACTTGGCAATATTTGGGATTAATGTACTTCGTTTTATTGTCCCGGAATCCACATCATTTGTTTCATGCCAACCTTCTGTAATTTTATAATTATAGTTTTTTATGGATGTTTTAAAACCACTTAGTTTTTCTAAGACAGAAATTATTGATGATGAATGAACAGATACTAATTTGGCTGTTTCTCCAACATTTGAGTTTTCAAAAGCATTCGCCAATACTTTTAATCTTGTATTATTAAAATATACTAATCTTTCAAAATGTGGTTTAATATTCCAGATAAAACCATCTTCTCCATCACCTTTAACTTTTATCCCACCACAAATTCCATTGCCATCATGTATAAAGCAGCCATCAATTGTAGAAGGATGAAATAAATTATTGATTGAATAAAAAGAAATTTGAGATTTATTTCCAGAATAAATCTGGACTCCATATTTTTCACGATGTGCTACTTCTGCAAATAAGTTAAAAGCATTTTGGAATTGAAAATGGTATCTTAATCGAGGATACATTTCCATACGCAAGGATTGACCGTTAGGGTCATCGTACACTCCCTCAGGGTGTAATAACCCCATAAAACCATTTTTACTAAGTAAGCTAAAACCATTTTCCAATACACATTTGTATAAATTGGTTTGTTGTCCTTTTAATAATGGATAATTTTGCCCAGCATTCATAAATACAGCAATACATTCTGTCCCCAACATCTCATTGTAATACAATTCCTTTAGCTTTTCATCTTTAAAAAACTCAGCTTGTAATAATCTCACTTGTGGTGCTGTTACGCTTTTAATTTCTACCTCAGGGAACTTTTCAGCAATTATTCCTTTTTCTTCAAATGTAAATTTCAACCAAGGCGGATTACCCGCTATTAAATCAAAACCACCTCTTTCCCAAAACACATCTAAAAATTCAAGTTGCGGATGAAAGAAAAAGTATTTGTTGGCCAATTGGCTTATCATGGCAAGCCTTTGGTTGTTATCGAATAAATCTTTGCGGTTTGTGTATTCTACCACAGCCTCTGCAAATACAGTTGCATTATCCGTTTCTTCACCTAAAGCCAATTGTTCACCACCGGTATAAAACAATTTGGGTTGTGTACCTACCGCAATAGATGGTACTTTTTTCTTCACTGCTTCATTGGCATCTACTGCATTTAGATCCAGCTCTAAAATGGCTGCAATGTCTTGCCAGTATTGTTGTCGGTTGGGCAAATCTTTGGCATCCCGTAGATCCCAAAACCAAAGACTACACCAATAATCCATTACCATCTTCAATTTAAAGTAGGGAGCATTGTGTCGGTTTCTTTGGTCGGCCAGTTGCTCTTTTTCATCATAACTTTTCAAATTCAATACTCCAGCTCCAGAAACACCAAATATTTCTTGCTTATTGGCAGTTTGAATATTGATTGTTCTTTGAAAACGATAAAACTCTGCGAGTAGTTCATCTATTTTGTCGCAAATCTTTTTTAATTTTTCAACTTCAAATTTTTTCAAAGGCTCACAAAAATTTTTCTTCCATTTTGTCACCCCCTTACTTTCAGTATCATATTCCGCCTTGAGCATTTTAATGCTGGTAGAAGGTGCCATGTTTTTGTCGGGCAGTAAAAAATGATATATTTCATCAGATTTCCGACCATGTTTTATTTTATCATACTCCTTGTTGGGCTTAAACTCCAATTGTCTTGGTGCTGTGTCCCACCATTCTTTTTTCTTTGGCACTCGTTTATCACGACCTCGAGCATCTTTTACAATTTCATCTTCTTCAATGAGCTCTTTTTCTTTATACACTTTCAACCAAGCACCCACAACCGCATTCCCAACACTTAAACGATTACTGAAAAAAGGCGTTTCCATATCCTTATGAATCACATTCAACCAAAGAGATAGCTTTCCTAATTCAATGGCAGTGGGGTTTAAATCCACGCCATAAGTATTATTGGTGGCGATATACGCTTTTACTTTTTGAAGTTCTTCCTTAAATAAATCAGGAGCAACTCGTTTGTTTAATTCTTTTTGTCTGTATGTGATGTAAGCGTCTGCCAACTGATTGATCATTTCATTGTGGAAGGCAGCAGCACCCATTGCTGGTTCTAATAATTTCAATTCCAACAACTCTGTTGCTTTCATTTCACCCTTATCTAATTTTTCCAAAATAGGTTTAAGGGTATATTTAACTGTGCAGCGAGTAAGAACTTCCGGAGTATAGTATGAAGCAGATTTTTGTCTATCACGACCACTGAGGCGGTAAACAAAAGTCCCTTTTTTAGTAATGACATCATGCCCAGCACTATCTTTTAGAATTTCATTTTCTTGAAAATCATCTCTACGCATGCGAGGCACTAAGTATGTGCCTTCGTTGGATGCATCTGCTTTGTGAACTTCTATATAATCTTGCTCTGCATAAAAACCTCTATAAGCCAATAAACTTTCATATACAGATCCTAACTGATTGATACCAAGGTTTGCATAGGATATACGGCCTCTTGCACGATTACGTTGTTGTTTACTGAGTGATAACCTGCAAATAATATCTTGCCATACTTTATTGCGAAACTTTACTTTGTGCAGATGATGCAACTTTGAATTATTGAACAAAGGAGAATCGATGTGCCTAACCCTGAAGCTTTTGTTTTGACCATTTTCTTTTTCTCTGTAACCAGAGCTTAAAAGATAAAAGAGTTTGTCCAATGATTCGTGAAAAAAATAACCATTCAAACTGGCTTCCGAATAAAGTGGCACTTGTTCTAAATCACGAAGCATTTCTAAAGAATAACCCTTGTTGTAAATAGGGTCATTACTTGGTAGAATATCTAAATCTTCTCTGCTTTCTGCATAGAAAACAAACAATAACCTATATATGATATTAAGACAGTCATCTTTTATTTCATGTTCAAACGTATCATCAGTTTCATCAAAAACTTCTTGTAATACATTTTTCTGAAAGTATAAAGCCTCATTTGCCAATGCTTCCACTGCATGTATGATTCCTTCTTTTAAATCTTTTGTTACTTCATAAGCCGACTTGTGACTATCTTCATCAAGCTGGTCTAACAACACCATATTGCTTTCGGGTGTTAATGATTCTTTGCTCAACAAAAAATAAAATAACGCATAATAATTGGCGTTTCTATTGGCAGTTGCTTCGGAGAAAAGTTCTTCTAAATCAAACTGTAAATAACTTCCTCTAAACCATTTTTCTTGTTCTAAGAGATATATAATATTGCCTGCTAAAAGCAGAATATATTTTGGACGTAGGTGAGGTTCAAACAAAAATAATTCTGAAACCGCCTTATTTATAATAACCGGAGAAATCTTTAAATGTGCTTGTACTTGAAAAACCCTGTCCCATTGTGTGCGATGATATTTTTGTGGTGGATTATTTTGTGTTTCGTCTTCTACATTATATCGTTGTTCAAACAATCCGTCAGGCTCCGTATCATCTTCTTTAATCAAAGCCTGCATTTCCATTATCATCAAATGCGTTTGATCTCCCCTATGCAGAATATGTCTAACAGGAATTACTTCGTTTTCGGATAGATGAAATAAATTGTTGTACTGCGAATGATTACCATCGTAACCCAAGGCATTTAACAAGAGTGTATGAAATTGATGGCTTTCAAAAATCTTGTCTTTATTACGCAGCTTATCTTCAATAAATAATTGTTTAAAGCGAAAAAATTTATCTTTTAATGGAGAAACTCTTTTATTGAAATCTTTGATATCCTCAGCAGCATAGCCCGTTTTACTTAACACCTTTGAAGTGAAGTCTTCATCAAAGTAATTCGATGAAAAGTATTCGCCTATATTTTGAATGAATTTGATCATTATTTTCTGTTCATTATTTTTTACTTGTTATATGTTTCAAGATCACGAAATTTTATAAATACTTCTTCACTTACAGAGTTATTCATATAGTCGATACCTACATTAAAGAATATTGGCTTATTGATTGAACTCAGGAAATGATTGTATGACTTAGGGAAATTATTTATTAAATAACACTTTGTTTCAGCACATGGTATTAGTAATAAGTGATAGAAAAGCGTATAAAATATTTTTGCTCCTGTTAACCCTATTTCTATATCTTCAGATTCATATACAATGCCACTTCGCAATAAATAATCCATAAATGCTGCGTCTCTTAAGTTAAAATACACTACTCCATAGGTAGCAAGAACAAAATTATTTGACCTGACGAATAAACCAAATGCATTTTCAAGATTTTTTTGGAACTCTGACATCAATTTATGTTCAAAAAAAAGCGATATTTTGTTTTTGCATTCAGGATATAAACTACAACCAAGATAGTTTCCTACACTAAGAATTTTTAAATTTTCACAACATTCATTTTTATTTATACACGCATTCATAATTCTGTATTTAATTAAAGAACACTGCTAATACTTTCAAATAAGCATCGCCTTGAAGGGATGTCATGTTTTTATTGTATTGGCTTGTTGAACTAAGGATAGTTTCTATTTCCCTTTTTTGGGAATCTTTTTTACCAGAGAAAAATGGAGTGATGGTTTTATCGCTAAAGTCCAATTCCAATTGTTCCAGAGCATCGTTTTTCCAATTCGCTAATTTTTGCTCATACTCGTTTAATTTGGTTTCCATTTTTACTTCCAGTTGTTTTTGTTCGGTACTCATATAACTTGTAACGGAAGTCACTGCTCTTACTAATAGCTTATGCAATGCAGCTAAATCATTTTCAGAAATGTTTTCAGTGTGCATTGTTTCTTGCAACTTGAACTCATTAATGAAATCAATTAAGTGAAATGGTTCCCTGAAAATACTACCATCAATATTTAATCCAACCACTAAAAAATCGGCAACAACAGGTTGCCCTAAGTTATTAGAAACCTGTGCTTGAAAAATATACCAAGAAGTTTTATCAGGAACACGATTTGATTTGGCAACCAAGGCAACATCTTTGTCCACACTTGCTTCCAGCTTAGTCATGTAATATTTAACTACTGGATGCAGTTCATTCAATATTTGAAACTCTGCCCATTCTCCTTTCTTTTTCCTTGCGTCTTCAATGGCTCGTTGCACTAAATCTTTATCTAACGATAATTTGAAAAGTTGATTGACTTTGGGTTTCGATTCAGGAGGTAGGTCAAATAAAATTTGATTCAAATCCTTTGTATTCAATATTTCGAGATAACCATCTTGTACCGTTACATCTTCTGTTTTAATTTGATTAGCAGAAGAAAGTTGCTCGAACAAATCAGAATAGAATTTTGCTTCACTTGGGTAAATAGTCAAATTGGTCTCGTAAGGATTAGCTGTTATTGTAACCGAAGTAGAATCATCCTGATTAGCAAACAAGGTATTAAAGTCGAAGCCTGCCATCTTTGTATCTAAATCTTCTAAGAAAGATTCATTTTGGATCATTATTGCTTGCTCTACCAATTGTTCTTCTTTGTTGGCATCGTATAGCTTCATTACAGAACCGGCATCACCTAATGTCTTGTAAACTACTTCCTCTTTTTGAGTGAGGCGTTCCACAATGTGTAAGTCGGTTTTTAATCCGTCAATATCAGATTCTGCAATGATGTAATGAATGAAAGGTGTTTTCTTTTGGCCATACCGGTCAATACGACCATTACGTTGTTCCAATACAATTAAAGACCAGGGAATATCATAGTTGAACATTCGATTGCAATAGAAATGCAGATTCACCCCTTGCGAACCTGCATCAGAGCAAAGCAATAAACGAACTGAACTATCCTCTTTTCCAAAATCTTCAATAATGGCTTGTTGCTCGGTATCTGATAAACCTCCATGAAAAAAAGCAATGGCTTCTTCTGCTATTTTAAAATCGTTTTGCAGATTTTCTTTGAGGTATTCAAGTGTATTTATCCTTTCAGCAAAAATTACATAGCGGTCATTCTTCTTTATTCCTGTCCAACCCAATTCCAGTAAAGTGTCTTTTAGCTTTTTATATTTGGTATCGGAATTAGTACTAAGGATTGTTTCTAATTTTATCTTTAGGGCATTCAATACCTCTAAATTTTCATACGCAAATTCATTCTTAGCTTTTGTTGCATCAACTTTTTCAATTCTTCTCTGAATGCTTTCTAATGCAGCCTTTGGCGAAGACATAAATGCTTTGAATATTCCAACAGAAAATAGGAAATCTTCTTTTGGCTTTCCATTTTTCAAGGCATTTAATGCATTAAATTTTAGCTCTTGTTGATATTGTAAAAAATCAGTTTCAGCAATACTAAGTTCGGCTGAACTTCGAACTATTTTTCGTTCCTGAAAATTTGCCCTAACCGTTTCATCGGTAATATCATTTTTAAAACGTCTCACATAATAGGGCTCTACATGCGATTTGTTATACTCGCCACTTTTTGGAATAGCAGTTGGCTCAATCATATTGATAAGGTTGGCAAAATTCTCTTTTCTACCATTGTGTGGTGTGGCAGAAGTAAGTATCAATGATTCGCACTTTGTAGTAATTAGTTGAGCTAAATCACCACGCTGGCTTTTATCATTTGCTACTGTATGACACTCATCAATAACCACAGCATCCCATCTTGATTTTTCGATGTAATGCCTAAACTTGGCGTTGTTCTTCAAAGTATCAATGGAAATGATTGTTTTATCGTAATATTCAAAAGGGTTTTTATTTGAAGGAAGGTGAGATTTAATTTTGGCAATACCTTCAGAATCCAACCTAACCAAAGGAATGGCAAAGCGATGCCAAAGTTCTTGCTGAAACTGTGCAAGAATCGATTTTGGAGCCAGCACCATAATACGCTTTCCTTTACCTCTCTTTATCAATTCAGAAAGAAAAATACCGACTTCAATTGTTTTACCTAATCCAACACCATCAGCAATCAATAATCTCGGCCTGGGAAGTTGCAATGCTTTAAGTGTAGGTGTTAATTGATATTCAGCAGGATTAATGGCCGCTTTATTCGCGATGGTTATTTTTTCAGAAAATACCGCAGCGTTTCTAATTTGGGTTTCAAGAAATAGTTTTGTTTTCCGATAACCGCTATCATTATCTGCAATAAGTTTTGTTTGATTTGGATCTATTGGTTTTATATCATTATCAATGTTTGAATCAAATGAGAAGCGCTTTCCTTTAACCAACTCACTAATTCCTTCTGCTTCAATCAACCAAGTTCCATCATGGTTCGAATTAGAGTTGGTGATAATAAAATCCTCTCCCCTTGTTGATATTCTTTGACCTATTGTAAGATTCATTTGTTTGATGCTTTTATCATTTTTTGTTTCTTAACCAATGTGGTTAAACTTTCATAATAATAGGGCTCATTTCCAAATTCATTCTCAATCTTCTGATTTAAAAATTGAATCTGCAACATTCGATATTCCAAATCAAACAACTCAGCTACTGGCTTTAGCATATGCGATTGCACTTGCCTTTCACCATGCTCTATTTTACTAAGCATTGAAATGTCAATACCCAACTTATCTGCAACAATTTTTTGTGACAGTTTATGCTCCGTTCTCAACTGGTGAAGGTATTCACCAAAATCAACTATTCCGTGACTCATAATTTACTATTGACAATATGGTCAAATATAAGAAATAGAGTCAATAAAAAGTACCAGAAATTAATATATGTGAATAAAGAGGAAATTATTGTAGAAATTATGTCAATAACAGGAAATGGGCTTAGTAGAAGAACTTCTAAACCCGTGTAGAAAATAACAAAAAAGGCTTCTAAGCGGCTGTATTCTGAGTGTTATTTTTACTTTCAGTAACCGGCGACACATCTCCTAATGATGTCTTCGGCAGATGATAATGATTAATAGTAATTGTTCGGGGCTTAGTCATCTTATATAAACAATAAGCACCTCCTAAAGCGGCAAGAAGTTGAGCAGCAAGTAGCCAATAGTTAGTTTTTGTTTCAGCAGAATCATTAGGCTTAAATTCGACTGCGTTTTCCATGCGTTTCATGAACGCTGGATTTTTTGATAGATTATTCATAATCGTATAATTTTTACTTTTTGAGTCTTTGAAACGATATAAGCGTAAGGGCCAACAGCAATGTACTCTTGATTACGGATTACAACTTTGTCTGTTTCTATTTCCCAGTCCATCTTTAATAGTTCCAAAAAATTTGCATCAAATTCTATGTCTTCTCCAAATTGATCAATACAAGTTTTTAAAATATTTATTACCAGTATTATTCTTTTATTCATCTTGGATTTCCCATAATACAATTTGTTATACTCTTGTTTTGCTAATCTTGAATGTAATTTATTACAGCAGCCATCAACGCTCTCATCAAGTATTGTCAATAGCTTTTTACATTTTGAATATCTACATCTTTTCATACTATTTATTTTTTTTATTGAGATAATTATTTACGAGTGTAGTTTTTTCGTGCTGTGTTTTGCGCCTTCCTGACTTTAGCCAAATGTCTACCTCCGACTTCAAAAATGTTAGCATCTTTGTCTCCGGACTTTTATGAAAAGGAATGATTTTTTTGTGAACCCATTCGTAAACTGTCTGGGCCTTAGGATGGCTGGGCAGATATTCAATTAGTCCATTGAGATCGAACCATTGGTCCGGTTCTTTATTTCTTTGTGCAGGAAATTGATTATCACTTAAATCAATTAGAAGTTTTTCTAACTTATCTAATCGGGAAAATATTACGTCAAATGGGTTATATGAATCAGCCATATTAAATCCGGTTGTTTCTCGAAATTAATAAGATGCTGTACCCTAAATAAAAGATATGTATTGACGAAACGTTTCGAATCAAAGAAAAAAAGGAATACAAATCGATAATCTCTAAAACCCTTACCAGTATTGGATTTAGAGAACTGTATTAATTTCTAAATGAACTATTTGAAATGTTTCGAAACATTTCTCATGGTTTCAAAACAGGAATTTTCTTGGTGGAGAAGTGCTGATTAAGTAAATCCAAGGCTGTAATAAACTCATCTACTTTTTTTACACCATGAGTTAAACCTTCTAATTGTAATAACTCTTTCGCTTTAATTAAATTGTTAAGTTGAATTTTATATGAACGGAAATCTTTCTTTTCAGAAACTAAAAAATTTCTAGTTTTAATTTCCTTTTTTATTAATCCTTTTACTATTTTATTTTCAGAGTATTTATTCAGCCATTTTTCAGCCGCCTCTTTTGTCATTTTTTGTCCTATTGCAAACATTGCGATAGCAATATGCGGAGATTTAAATTGTTTGTTTTTTTGGCTTGCCTGTATCTTTTTGTATTCTTTATAATTAAACCCTTCCAACCACTTCAAATACTCAAAAAAAGCAGTTGCCATAATTCTATAAGGCACTTTACTTATATCCTGAAATGGAAATTTAGGGCTATTGATAAAGCCAACTTGAGCGGGCTTATTTGGTTTGAGAATTGTAAAATAATATTCTCGAACATCTGACAAATCAACAAAATCAAGGCGAGACCGATTTAATAATAACCCTTTCTCGATATCATCCAGTAATTCTTTTTCCCTAACTCCTAAAATTACTTTTACATCATGAATCTCATCTTGCAAATACTTTTCATTCTTTTTAGATGATAAATAACAATTGGTTAGTTCATTAGTTTTATTATGCACAGAGGCATTGAATATTTTTTCTTTTTCTGCATTAATACAGTCCAACACTTCTGGGAGCAAATCTTCATCACGAACAAGATTATTAATATTATCCTCCTCTCTTTTTATAATTTTTTTTCTCAGTTCTCTTTTATAAACCTCCGGCATATCTTTAGGAATATTGATGTTTTCTCCTTTTAAATTAGGAAAAAAAATGTCCGAAGAATACAATCCGAATTTACCGTCCAACCAATCCTGAAAAGTTCTTTCTTCCATAGTTCTTATTAATTTTAATTTTTTCCGATGCACTTCGTTTCATCTCATCTACCACCTTCGCATATATCATAGTTGTTTTAACACTCCTGTGACCCAGCATTTTGGATACGGTATAAATATCTGTTCCACTCATTAGTTGAAGTACTGCAAAAGTGTGTCTGAAACAATGGAAGGTGAATTTCTTCGTAATACCAGCATCGTTAAGCCACATTTTAAAGTGAGGATTTTGGGAGCAGTCGTAATAATCCAATCCTCCAAATACATCATCTTCAGGGTCGCCGGCATTCCCCAATAAATTATACGTATCATCCGAAATAGGCATCATCTCAGCCCCACCAGTTTTCTGCTGTTTAAACCTGATGTAGTAACCCTGACCATCAATATGAATCACCTCTTTCCATTTCAGCTGCTGAATATCGCTGAAACGCAATCCTGTTAATGCAGAAAACAATCCAGCATTTTTAACTACCGGTATGGCACAACGCATGCTGGCCAGTTGGTTCAGTTCTTTTTGATCTAAAAACTCACGATGTGTTTCTTCCTCTTTTATGCAATCCAATCTTGCATTCAAATCCACTTGCAAATGGCCATCTTTATAGGCTTGTTTCAATATTACTTTAAACTTGTCGAAATAAGATTTAGCCGAATTGATAGATAAGGTTTGCTTGTCGGATTTTCTGCTGGGTGTATTCAATAAATATTCTTTGAAATCCTCACAAATAGATTCGTTCAATTGTTCAAATGGCAATGATTCTCCTTGAAGAAAATCTTTGTAATATAAAAAGGCAGATTGCCAATTATGAACATTAGTTCCATTTCGTTTTAAGGCAAGCTTTTCAAAATATTGAATGGTACAAACCTCCGACATTCTTTTTTGGTGTAACAGTCGCTTCTCAAACTCATTGTACACTTCAGGCTTGTTGAGGATGTTTTGGCGCTTGTGTCTGATATCTTCTGCAATCTCAAGTGTGTCTTTGTTATTGGCTCTTTCTGAGGGCGTTTTAGGGCTTTGCCATATGTATTGACCCAAGAACTCCCTCCGAGTCATTTGGCCCGTGTAGATGTTCTCAATTGCAGGATAAAAATCAAGGTATAAACTCAACCTACCCTTTGATATTTTTTTCTTGCGGAGTGTAACTTTAATCCCCATTACTTTTCCTTTTTAAATAAATCTTCTATTGCTTCTTTTTTTACAAAGGTTTTGCCACCAAGTTTTGCAGAAGGCAACTCTCCCCTTTCAATAATTCTATAAAATGTTCTTTTACTCAACCCAAAAATTTGCGATAAATCCTCAATGGTGTAGTAAGCCTTCATCATCGTTTCCAGAATAGGTGTAAATTTTATAATGGAAGTTTCCTCATTACTTTGCTTCATTTTGATTTCTTTCAATCGCTGTTTATACGCTGCGTTATTACACCTATGTGAGCAAAAACGAGTAGTTGTTGTCTTAGCAACAAAATCATCTTTGCATTGCTCGCAAACCCTAGTTATTTCAATATTCGAACTCATAATTTATCTCTTTTATCCTTAATTTAGTGTACAATTTAAGACAATTAAAGACATATTGTGTCAAATTGTGACAATATATTTTTAGTCCTTGTTGGTAAATCTTACTAATTTCACCAAAGGTACAAATAAGGTACAAATATTACCCAAAAATGCAAAAAAATAAATTTTCTGGACAAAAATGATAAAATGACAAAACCCTTACTAAGTAAGGGTTTCAATGTGTTTTTTGGTAGTTTTTTAGGTGTTTGTTTTTGCCACTTACTTTCCGATACAAAACTTACTAAAAATATAATCTAACTTATCCTCACTCGTCACCTCTCCTGTTATATCTCCCAAATGAAACAGACAAGTTCTAATCTCTATAGATAACAAATCGCCGGGAATATTTTGATCTAATCCATTTATAATAGCAGTCAATGACTCTTTCATTTTCAACAAGGCCTGTAAATGCCTTGCATTGGTAACTACTGTATTATCTGTATTTACATCGTTGTTTAC
>JAIXWH010000042.1 GCA_027484165.1 Chitinophagaceae bacterium
CTTGTTTTATTTTCTTTTTTATTTAAAAAAGCTAAATCAAAATTTCCAAAAAGTTTAGCAGTTTTTGACTTAGCAGGAAAATAATAACGAACAAAAGTTCCAAATCCTGAATAAGATGATGAATTAAATCCATTGGTTTCAGAAGACAAATCAAAATCTAAACCAACTGCAACATCATTAGCAAGAAAGTATCCTACATTAGGAGAAAATTCAACACTACTTGATGATGTTTTTTCAGAACCATCTTGTTTAGTAGAAGAGAACCCTAATGATCCACCCACTAACCAGCTCGATTTAGAAGTTTGTGCAACACTATTTAAACTCCAAAATACAATTGCAGAAAGGAATAATACTTTTTTCATAATTTGTTTTTTAATTTGAAATATTGTGTAAATTATTAAAATAATAAGATTATAACAAATAATAATCTTCAATAAAAAATGCCCGACAAAAGCCGGGCACTTTAATAATATCAAAAAGAATTTGATTAGAAGTGTAAAAATACGCTCATAGAAGCTACTCCAACACCACCTAAAGCAACACCTGTTGAACTATCGTTGTTAGTTGTAGATGCTCCGTTTACAGTAGTCTTGCTCTTTCCAGTGAAAGCTACATTCAAACCATAATTATACTGAGCACCAAAAGAAATTTTAGGGAAGATAAAGTATTCTGCTCCGATAAATCCATTAGCACCTACGTTAACACCTAATCCTTCTGTATTTTTTGTAGTGTTAGCACCGTTTACTGTCTTAGAAGAGCTTGAACTTACACCCACCATTCCGTCAATACCGTAAAACCCTTGTAAACGAGTTTTTCCTCTTCTCCACTCTTTACCATATCCAACTGCAAGTTCAAAACCTGTAGTTGAAGTACTTGCATCTGCTGCAGTGTTTTCTTTGAATGAACCTACTCTTAAATTCACGATATATCTTGTAGCTTTTTTGTCTGTGTTAAACATTTTTCCTACAAATTTACCACCTTGAAGATAGCCAACTGAAGGAGCGTCGTTTCCTGAATTGTTGAAAGCATTTCCAACATATTCAAAAATTCCATCAGCATTAAAACCTAAAGCCCAGTCTCCTTTTTCAGGCAACATGTTCTCACCTCTTTTTGATTTCATGTTTACTTCTTGTGCACTAGCACTCAAAGAAACCATAGCGAACGCTACGAATAATGTAGATAATTTTTTCATTTTTTTGTTAATTTTTGGTTAGATATTATTTTAATAACAGATGCAAGTTAAATCAATTTTTTGAAAAAAAATTAATATTTGAAAGAAAAAAAGTAAAAAACTAATGATTTTTGTCACATAATAAATTAAACAAATGATTTTCAATTTTTTAAACATTTAATTACTATATAATTTGATTGTGATTTTTACTATAATTTTTCAAAAAAATCAACATCTACAATAACATTAGCTTAGATAATGAAGCATTTCTTCAACCATTTTGTCTATTTTATATTCCTCTTTCCAACCCCAATCTTTTCTGGCAACACTGTCATCTATGCTTTTAGGCCAACTGTCTGCAATGGCCTGACGATAATCTTGTTTGTACTTCATCTCAAAATCCGGAATCTTCTTTTGGATTTCTGTGGCTATCTCTTTTGGTGAAAAACTCATGCCGCTTATATTATATGAAGTTCGGACTGAAATCTTTGAAGCCGGAGCTTCCATCAATTCAATGGTTGCCCTTATTGCATCAGGCATATACATCATGGGCAAATAGGTATCTTCATTTAAAAAACATTCATATTTTTTTTCTTCAATTGCCTGATGAAAAATCTCAACCGCATAATCTGTTGTTCCTCCCCCAGGGGCACTTTTATAACTTATCAACCCAGGATATCTCAAGCTTCTAACATCCACCCCGTATCTATTATAGTAATAGTTGCACCAAAACTCTCCTGCATATTTACTAATGCCATAAACAGTTATCGGTTCAATTACCGTTTGTTGTGGACAATTATCTTTTGGGGATGTAGGGCCAAACACCGCAATGCTACTGGGCCAATAAACTTTGCTTAGTTTTTCCTCTCTAGCAATATCAAGCACATTCAACAAGCTTTGCATATTTAAACTCCAAGCCAAGTTGGGATTCTTTTCGCCGGTAGCTGATAAGATTGCTGCCAGCAAATAAATCTGCGTAATCCCTTGCCTAATCACCTGAACATGCAACATTTCTTTGTTCATTACATCAAGGCTAACGTATGGACCAGTGCCTTTTAGCAAATCATTTTCTTCTCTCAAATCAGAAGCGATAACATTATGGTTACCGTATATTTTTCTAAGAGCAAGAGTCAACTCCACTCCTATTTGACCACTTGCGCCTATAACCAGAATTCTTTCTTTTGCCATTTTATTATAGTTGAAAAGTAAATTTAGATACTTTTGCATTTTAAATATCACCTTTCACTTTATAAATTTTACTTTCAACCGATGAGCAACATTTTATCAGAATTATTTCAACATCAAAACTATAATCCCAAGACTTTCTTTCTAATTGCAGGTCCTTGTGTAGTTGAAAACGAAGAGATGGTGTTTGAAATCGGTGAAAAAGTATCGACCCTTTGTAAAAAATTAGAGATTCCATATATTTTCAAAGCTTCCTATCGTAAGGCAAATCGCACCAGTGGATCATCCTTCACTGGAATTGGAGATGAAATTGCTCTCAACTTAATTAATCAGGTAGGAAAAAAACTGAGTTTACCCACCACAACTGATATTCATACTGCTGATGAAGCGAAAATAGCTTCCCAATATGTGGATGTTCTTCAAATTCCAGCTTTTTTGTGTCGTCAAACTGATTTATTGCTTGCTGCAGCAGCAACAGGCAAAATTGTAAACGTAAAAAAAGGACAATTTGTGAGTGGACCATCCATGAAATTTGCCGTTGACAAAATAAAACAAGCCGGAAATGACAAAGTGTGGCTAACAGAAAGAGGAAATAGTTTTGGCTATCAGGATTTGATCGTTGATTACAGAAACATCCCCTGGATGAAAGCAAATGGTGTTCCTGTGATTATGGACTGCACCCATTCTTTGCAACAACCTAATCAAACTTCGGGAGTAACCGGAGGAAATCCACAACTCATAGAAACTATTGCCAAAGCGGCAATTGCCACTGGGGCCGATGGTTTGTTTATCGAAACCCATCCCAATCCTTCCGTAGCAAAAAGTGATGGCGCTAATATGCTTCATCTTGATTTGCTTGAACCTTTATTAGAGAAGCTGGTTTTACTCAAAAAAGCAATCAACTAATGCTTATTACTAAATAAAAGATTACTCTTTTTTTGTAATTTCGCGCCCAACTTCGTTTCAAACAACAAACAACAAACAACAAACAACAAACAACAAACAACAAACAACAAACAACAAACAACAAACAACAAACAACAAACAACAAACAACAA
>JAIXWH010000117.1 GCA_027484165.1 Chitinophagaceae bacterium
ATATTTTTTTTGATGAAGAATAACAAATCAAAAAACTCTATTTGGGGAATAGTAAAAAAAGTATTTCTTTTTCTACTGATTAGTCATCTCGCTTATATTTTATTATGCAAGTGGATTGACCCTCCTATAACCATAACTCAAATAGTAAATGCGGTTGAAGGTCATGGACTCAATCGTGATTATATCAGCTTTGAAGAAATGGGACCAAACATCAAACTGGCTGTTATGGCATCCGAAGACCAGCAGTTTCCTGATCATGATGGATTTGATATTAAAGCCATTAAGAAGGCAATGAAATACAACAAAAGACATCCCAATAAAACCAGAGGTGCTTCAACTATAAGTCAGCAAACTGCTAAAAATGTTTTTTTGTGGCAACATGGTGGATTTTTCAGAAAAGGACTTGAAGTGTATTTTACTTTTATGATTGAGCTGATTTGGGGTAAAGAAAGAATTTTAGAAACCTATCTAAATGTAGCGGAAATGGGTAAGGGTATATTTGGTGTTCAGGCCGCAGCCAGAGCCTATTTCAATAAAGATGCCAATAAGCTGACCCGAAGAGAAGCAGCAATGATCTCAGCTTGTTTACCTAATCCTAAAAAATTTACCGTAAAGCCTGCATGCAGATATGTACAATTGCGTACACCCCGAATTATGAATCAAATGGATAATCTTCAGGGTGATCCGGATATTGATGCCCTACTGAAATAACTCTTCAACGGATTTTATGGACTGAGCCAACCTGGAATCAAAATCACCGTGGATGATTTTCCAAGGAGTATGCTGATTAATCAAGATTTCCTTATAATGTCTAAATATCTTTAATCTTAATTCCAAATCAGGAGCTTCTCTATACTCGTCTTTTACCCAGGGAATATCAGGTGTGCATAACAAATACAAATCATAATTTCTCTCTGAAATAGTATTCAATATCCAATTATCGCATTGATTAAAAACAAATTCACTCCAAACCTTCAATACTTGAAAATCGGTATCCAAAAAAACAGGATACTTTTTTTGGGGATTACTTTTAACCAACTCCAACGCATTTTTAATGCCTTTTTCCTCATTTTTTAATTGACCTTCTGCTATTTTTCTGATATCATCAATACTGTATTCTTTGCCTTTAGTTTGCAAATAGTTTCTGGCATATTCTTGAACCCATACTGAATCATAGTGCGAAGACAATTGTTCACACAAAGTGGTTTTTCCGGTTGATTCAGGACCTATTAAAACTATTTTTTTGATTTGATGTTCCAAGCGGGTTGCTGTTTGATTATTTTTTTATACACTTTACAATTTTCTTCGTGCGCTCCCGGTAAATATCCAATACTCATCAAAAATTCATTTACAATTTCACCACCAACAAACTTGAAAGTCTTTTTGAATAGTTTAGTCCATTCGTCTTTTGATAAGGGATGGTGATGCTGTATCCATTTTTTAAATGACCCATGCTCTTTTTGAATTGCAAGGATCGTTTTCGCATTTTCGATAGCTGCATTGATTTTGAGCCTGTTTCTGATAATGCCTTCATCATTCATTAATCTTAATCTGTCTTTTTCCTGATAGGATGCAACCTTTTTAATATTAAATCCATGATATGCTTTTCGGAATGAATGTTGTTTTTTCAAAATGGTAGTCCAACTCAATCCTGCCTGATTAATTTCCAACACCAATCTGCAAAACAATTCTTCATCCGATTCAATATCAAATCCATAATGTAAGTCATGATATTCTTGATGAAGCATAGCTGTTTCTCCGGCCATGAAAGCGATTGCCTGACAATAGGTTTTGGGTTTTTCCATTATGATTCAGTTCTTATTTTAGTTTTCCATTCTTTATATCCAGACACTGCAAGAGCAAGAAAAAGAATATACATCAGTGTAAATAGTATAAATCCTTTATAAAAATTTAGAGGAATAGCAACTAAATTCGACACCATCCACGCTATCCAGTTTTCCATTTTTCTTTTTGCCATCCACCACATTGAAGTTACAGCAGTTGAGGATACCAATGAATCCAAAACTGGGGTATTACTATTGGTAATTTTTATTAACAGAAAATAAATTGCTGCCCAAAAAAATAAGAATAAAGACACTCCAAATTTCAATTCATTTTTATCACACCAGCTGATAGGATAGGTGTATCCGTTTTCTTTTTTTTGAACCCAATTATACCATCCATAAATACTCATTACAAAGTAATAAATGTTCAGCACAGCGTCTGCATATAATGGTGGATTAGAAATGAAGAAATAAATGTAAGATGCCAGCAATACCCCAATGATGCCTGTTGGATAAACGAGCACTTTGTTTTTTTTGGCGTACCATACACTAGCAATTTGTAAAATAGTACTCACCCACTCTTCCCATCTGGTATCTGAAATATTTTGATAAAATGTAGAGATGATTTCTGATGCGGTCATAAAGGATAAAGTTAGGAGAAAAAAAGTTGATGAGTTGATTTGAAGATGTGGCGATTTGATGATTTAGCAAAGAACTTTAAAAGTTTATAAATTAAAAATCAATCAGCTAATGAATTAACAAATTTCCAAATTATCACATTTTTAAATGCGAAAAATTAACCAATAAAAAAGCACCTCAACATGTGAAGTGCTCTATGATATCTGATTATTTTTTTACTCCGCTTCGGCAACCACTTCCTTAACCTCAGGAATCATTCTCTTCATCATCCCTTCGATACCCGCTTTTAAGGTAATCATCGATGAAGGACAACCACTGCAACTTCCCTGCAACATCAAATTCACTTTACCCTCTTCAAAACTTTTAAACTGTATAGCGCCGCCATCCATTTCTACAGCAGGCTTCACATAATTCTCCAATAATTCTTTGATTCTTTTTACCACATCATTATCATCAGCAGAAATTTCATTACTGCTTTCTGCTTTTCTTTTGATCACCTCTTCTTCAATAACTACTACTTTTCCTTCCTCCAAATAATCTTTCAAAAACTGTTTGATTGTTGGAATCATGTCCTGCCAGTCTTCAGTTTCTGAAGTTTTAGTAAGGGTTACAAAATTACTTGCTATGAAAACTGATTTTATAAAAGGAAAACTGAATAATTCCTGAGCTAAAGGTGATGGCTTAGCACTTGCCTCTTCAGGAAAATCAATACTCTTACCTGGATACAACAATTTGTTGGCTACAAATTTCATGGTCTCAGGATTTGGAGTCATTTCTGTATATATGCTGATAACGGGATTGCCTGTTTTAATCATATCTTAAAATATTAGGACACAAAAATAATCTTTAATAATGAAACCCCTTTGCAATGGATGTTTTTTAGCGATAAAGATTTGCTTTTTTTCTTATTTCGGAAGTTGAAATGCAACAATTATGCGCCAAATTCTACAATTCTGAGTTTGGCATAATTCAACATAATCTTCTTTTCTCCATTAGCATCAAAGAGAATAGTAGCAATTGGATTGTGAGAAGCGCCTTCCATTTTCATCACCTGACCAAAACCAAATTTCTGATGCTCTACTTTTTGTCCAACTTGTAACTGACTGGTATCACTGGCTACAAAATTTTCAGATGGAACATGCTCTTTGGTTTGTGGCCTTGCCGGAGGAATATTGATAATTGATTTTGCTGGCGCTTGTCGTTCTGTATTGCCTCCTCCAAAACCTCTTCTCATTCGGTCGTAAGCAGATGATTGATTCCAACTATTGTTATTATTTCTTGATGGGCTACCTGCGTAAGATTTATCTAAATAATTCTCATCAATTTCTTCTAAAAATCTGCTGGGTTCGTTTTGCTGTAATTGCCCAAAACGATAGCGTGCATTGGCATAACTGAGATGCAATTTTGTTTTTGCTCTGGTTATTGCAACATAAAACAATCTTCTTTCCTCTTCAAGCTCTTCTCTCGTGTTTATAGACATAGCACTTGGGAAAAGTGTTTCTTCTAAACCACCCAAAAATACCACCGGAAATTCCAATCCTTTTGCCGCATGTATGGTCATTAATTTCACCGCATCTGAATTCTCTTTATCATCATCTGCATCGGTCAATAATGCAATTTGCTGTAAATAAGTTGCAAGTCCTTTATCTCCTACTTCTCCATCTTCAAAACTCATCGGCGTTTCTGTAAACTCTTTGATAGAGTTGAGTAATTCCTGAACGTTTTCATATCGAGCCAAACCCTCGGTTGTTTTGTCGTTGAACAACTCTTTAACGATGTTTGTGCTTTTTCCAACAGTTACAGCAAGATCATAAGCATTCTTTTTGGGCATCTCACTTTGAAACATTTTCACCATCGTAACAAAGCCATCAATACATTCCAATGTTCCGCCTTTAAATCCATACATGGCTGCGTTTGATAGGATATCCCATAAACTCAGATTACTTTGATTTGCAAATAAAACCGCTTTATCAATGGTTGTCTTTCCTATTCCTCTCACTGGATAATTAATCACACGCTTTAGCGCTTCTTCGTCCCTAGGATTTACAACCAATCTGAGATAAGCAATAAAGTCTTTCACTTCTTTTCTCTGATAGAAACTCATCCCTCCATAAATACGATAAACGATACCCATTCTTCGAAGCGATTCCTCAAAGCTTCTACTTTGTGCGTTTGTTCTGTACAGAATTGCAAAATCTTTATTGTGATAATGATTTCTCAATTTCAATTCCTGTATCGTATCTGCAACCATCTTACCTTCATCATTATCAGTCATTGTTCTGATCAGCTTAATTTTTTCACCTTCGGAATTATCCGTAAATAATTTTTTATCAATCTGATCTTGGTTGTTACTGATAACTTCGTTCGCTACATTTAATATCGTTTTTGTACTTCTGTAATTCTGTTCCAGTTTCACCACTTTAATTTCGTCGTAGTCTTTTTGAAACTGTAGAATATTTTGAATCGTGGCACCTCTGAAACTATAAATACTTTGTGCATCATCTCCCACTACACAAACATTTTCATGCATCGCACCTAACAATTTTACAATCTCATATTGCGACGTGTTGGTATCCTGATACTCATCAATCATAACATACTTGAACTTATGCTGGTATTTGCTTAAAGATTCTGGAAAAGTGGTTAAGAGTAAATGCATTTTAAAAAGCAGGTCATCAAAGTCCATCGCTCCATTTTTAAAACAACGGTCAGCGTAAGTTTTATAAATTCTTCCAATTTCAGGACGATTTGATCTTGCGTCTTCTTGTTGCAACAACCAATCGTTTGCATATTCATCCGGACCTACCAGTGCATTTTTTGCCATTGAGATGCGATTCAAAACCATATTGGGTTTATAATGTTTGTCATCGAGATTCATCTCTTTGATTACTGTTTTTAAAACAGACTTCGCATCATCGGCATCATAAATAGTAAAATGAGACGGATACCCAATTTTAGGTGCCTCTGTTCTTAAAATACGGGCAAACACACTATGAAAAGTTCCAATATAAAGATTTCTGGCATCGCTGTTTCCCAAAATGCGTTCTATACGCTCTTTCATTTCTGCTGCTGCCTTATTGGTAAAAGTAAGTGCTAAAATATTAAAAGGGTCAACACCTATTGACATTAGGTGGGCAATTCTAGTAGTAATTACTTTAGTTTTTCCACTTCCGGCACCTGCAATAATCATTAAGGGGCCGTCTTTATGCAATACCGCCAGACGTTGCGGTTCATTTAATTCATCAATATAATTGGGCATAGGGCAAATGTACGAAGAGCATAATTGGGTTGATGAAGTGTGAAGAAATATTATTTTAATCGCAAACTTTTGCTTGATGTTGTTCTTTTTTTTGTAATTTGTCGCTCAATTAATTCATATGAGAAAGGGTTTGAATCATCTTTTTGTTGTTGTTTTGAGTGGTTTGCTTGTTGCATCTTGCAGTAAAAATGAAAATGCTAACTCGTTCGCTGCTGGCAATGGTTTACCTACTAAATATATTTCCATTCTTAACGAAGGTTTCTATCCTAATGAATTGGTTGTACCAAACGGATCTTCTATAACTTTTTTAAATAGTAGCAATAGTACCCATACTTTAAT
>JAIXWH010000036.1 GCA_027484165.1 Chitinophagaceae bacterium
GCGGGTGCTAAGATAAGAGAATAATAATAATAAGATAATATTAGGTAATATAAAGTTACCCACATTTTTCAAGCAAGCAATCGTTAAGTCGCCCCGTTTCTACGGGGCGGCATTTTTTTAGATATAAATGATTTTCAATTTGTGCTTACTTTAACTTAATTTCACGTGCTTTTTGTATCCCTTCGAGATTTAAAATCCAACTATTTTTTGACGGCCAAGTAAACTCGTTAGAATTAAATTATATTCTAACTTGCTAAACAATTATAAATATTTTATATGAAATTAAGATTTTCATCAGGGAAGGTATTGCGTTTAATAATGGCGCTAGTATTTCTGATATTATACTCTAAATCTAGTATAGCACAATGTCCTAATAAGGTGTCAGCTAACAGTCTTACGGTCTGTGAAAACACATCAATATCTGTAACGCCAACAGCTACAAATAATAACTCAACTTTTACTTGGTATGTTTTGGGAAACAGTGCTCCTATAACAAATGGTGTAAACAGTAGTGGAGTATTTTCACCCCCAACAACTCCAACAGGGGTTTACAGCTATGTTGTTAAAGGTTCAAGTAGCTGTCAAAATGATGGTTCAGATACTATAACAATTACTGTTGTAAACAATCCAGTCACACCTACTTTTACCCAAATCGGTCCTATATGCTCAGGGGCATCTTTTTCACTACCAACAACTTCAACTAATGGTGTAAGCGGAACTTGGTCTCCGGCAATAAATAACCAATCAAATACAACCTATACTTTTACACCTAATGCTGGACAATGTGTAACAAACACAACTGTTACAATGACAGTAAATATTACTTCACAGATTACACCAACATTTACGCAAATAGGAGTTATCTGTGCTGGAGCTTTATTTACATTACCAACAACTTCAACCAATAACATAACTGGTACTTGGTCGCCAGCTAGAGATAATCAACAGACAACAACATATACTTTTACTCCATCCTCTGGACAATGTGCTACTTCTACAACGATGACAGTAAATGTTACTTCAAAATTAACTCCTTCGTTTACTCAAGTAAGTTCAATTTGTAAGGGCGGTACATTTACTTTGCCCACAACTTCAAATAATGGTGTATTAGGCTCTTGGTCACCTGCAATAAATTATCAGGCATCTACAACCTACACTTTTACACCTAACCCTGGACAATGTGTGAATAATACTTTAGTTACAATGTTAGTACAAGTTAAAGACACACCTGTAGCAGCTTTTAATACAAATACCAATGGTGGTTGTCCTTCAAAAAAAGAAGTTAAATTCAACAACAATTCAACAGGAAATGGATTGAGTTATAGCTGGAATTTTGGAGATCCTAGTAGTAGCAATAATACTTCAAATAATGAAGATCCTAAACACAAGTTTAGTCAAAATAATTCTTCTTATACTGTAACCCTTACTGTAACTGATAACAATGGCTGTACTTCTACATCTACACAAACTATTGCGATTGGTACTGTGCCAGATGCAATACTATGGGCACCAAATAATTTTGCGACTTGTAATGGCACGTTAGGCATCACTGTTACAGACTCATCTTCTACAAGTTCTACAAATTCAACCTATCAAATAGACTGGGGGGATAATTCGACGCCAGATACTTACAACAATTCACTATATGGAACTCATACACATAATTATCCAGCTCAAGGTTATTATACTTTAACTTATACAGTTACATCAAATTCTGGTTGTAGAGATCAGGAAACATATAAAGTGTTTTTTGGTTCTAATCCATTGGTACCCTACACTTTTCCTGGAAATTCATTAGATCTTTGTACCCCCTTTACAATTACATTGCCCAGAGACACAACAAAAAAGAATTCTCCTGGTACTGTTATAATATTTAGCTCAAACGATCCAACAATTAACGATACAGTAATAGCCCCACTGACAACAGACTACACCCATACATTTAATAATACATCTTGTGGGGTTGTGAATCCTTACCAAGGGAATAATAGTTATTATATAAAAATAACAGCCTCTAATCCATGTGGAAGTGCCATTTTTCCTTCCCAGATAATAATGGGACCAATAACAACTGTTACAAAACCTAATCCCAGTTTCACTATATCCCCAGATAGTGTTGAATGTGTAGGAAATATTATTACTTTTACTAATACTACAATCAAAGGAATAATTGGTGCAATTTGTGATTCGAATTCTTCATTTAGATGGACTATAACTCCTGGAGTTCAAAATACTGATTGGATAATAACATCTGGAGGATTAACAAATGGAGTAACTCCATTGGGAGTGAGATTTTTAACACCCGGTAATTATTCTATAAAACTTACTGCTACTCTTAATAATATATCTAGCATTTGTAATTCGAATTTTATTACAAAAACAGTCTGTATTAATCCCTTACCTACAGTAGCAAGTAGTTTAGACAAATATACGGGCTGCGCTCCTTTGAGTGTAAATGCAACAGGTTTAACTAATACTCCTACTTGTTTATCTAATACTTTTAGTTGGTTCATAACTTATTTGCCAACGCTTGGATGTACACCTTCTACAAGTAGTTATTCATACTTAAATGGTACCGACTCGACCTCACAAAACCCACAATTACAATTCGTAAATCCAGGTGTGTATGTAATTAGGGTAAACACTATTGCGCCACATGGCAGATGTGTATCAACATATGTATTTGATACAGTTATAGTAAAGGGTGCCCCTGTAATAACGCCATTTATAATTCCTTCAGCAATTTGTTTGGGAAATACATTATCACCCTCCATAATTGCCAGTTGCTACATTGATTCCATCAGATGGAAAATTGTTCCATCAAACAACACTAATATTCCAAATCCAACTTCTACAACACCTGGCACAATTACAATTGGAACTACAGGCAATTATACAATAACAAATACAATTTATGGAGCTTGTGCAACTGTTCCACAAAGCATTAGTTTTAGGATTGACTCAACTCCAATAATTGCGAACATCACATCTAATCCAACTATATGTTCTGGATCTATTTTCTCTGTAACACCAAGCTCAGTGGTACCTGGAAATGTTATACCTGCAAACACAACATACACATGGGGTAATCCATCTTTTACTCCAGGTGCAATATCAGGTGCATCATCTGGAAGTGGAAATTCAATTTCAGGCACATTAACCAATACAACAACAACAATTCAAAATGTTACTTACACGATAACACCAAGAGCAGGTAATTGTCCAGGAACTGCGTTTACGCTTGTGGTTTCGGTTTATCCCCAACCAACAGTATCACTAAGCGCTCCTAAAACATGTACGGGTGTGCCTACTAGCATAACAGCGATTGCTTCTCCGTCATCAACTTATACTTATTCCTGGACTGTTCCTTCCGGTGTAACAGATCCAGGAAATGTTTCCACCTTTAACACGACAACTCCAGGCACTTATTCGGCTACAATAACTAATGTGTCAACGAATTGTACAAGCTTAAGTTCATCAGTAAATGTTTCATTTAATCCATTACCTACGGCGACAATATCTGGAACAACAAGCGTGTGCCAAAGCGCCACATCACCTAATATTACGTTTACAGGTTCGGGTGGTACGGCTCCATATACTTTTACATACAATATTAATAATGGAACAAACACCACAATAACCACAAC
>JAIXWH010000153.1 GCA_027484165.1 Chitinophagaceae bacterium
AAATTAGGGTATGCTTTGTTTACACACAATAAAGAAATCGCTTTAAGTACAGTAAAGAGTGTGCAAAATAGACTGGAATTACAAATGGATGAAACCGGATTTTTTCCAGAAGAAATGGCCAGAACAATTTCTTTACATTATGAAGCATTCATTATAGAACCCTTATTTATGATTGCTCATATGTCTGATGGGTTAGGTATTGATATGTGGAATTACACCACTTCAACTGGAAAATCAATAAAAAAAGGATTTGAAGTGTTGATGCCTTATTTAGCAAAAGAAAAAGAGTGGACAGCTCAGCAGATCAAACCTTTTGAGTTTGTTGGTAACGGCATACCATTATTGGCTCAAGGTTTCTATAAATACAATTGCAAGAAATGCAGAGAAGGTATTTATAGAATATCTGAAAAAGCCGGAGAAGAATCACTTTCTCATTTAACCTCATTAATCGATTAAAGAAAACAACAAAATAGTATGAAAAAAAATTCGGTTGCTTTATTACTCTCTTTACTGACAATTCTTTTTGCGAATGCTCAGAAAAGAGATATTACCGGAAAAGTATTCGATAAAGCTACAAATCAACCCATAGAAGGAGCAAACATCATGATTGAAAAATCAAAAGTGGGTACTTCCTCAAAAAAAGATGGAACATTTACATTAAGTGTGAAGTCGAACAAGGTAACCTTGATTGTTTCATGTGTAGGTTATGCATCTCAGTTAGTTCCTGTGGATAAAGACGCTACAAAAATAGATATCGCTCTTATGGCTGCTGCAACGGATAATGCAGAAGTGGTTGTGGTTGGTTATGGAACACAAAAAAGATCGGATGTTACAGGATCGATTACCAAATTCAAAAGTGATAAACTGGATGAATCTCCTGTATCAAGATTAGATCAGGCATTGCAAGGAAAAGTAGCAGGATTGGATGTACAAAACATCTCATCTGAAGCTGGCGCAGCACCTAAAGTTTCTATTCGCGGTATTAGTTCAATATATGCGGGTGCAGAACCGTTAGTAGTGCTTGATGGTCAGCCAATTGCTGATGGGTTGGCTTATGTAAACATGGCTGATGTAGAATCAGTAGAGATTTTGAAAGATGCAGCTTCTGCTGCAATCTATGGCTCAAGAGGTGCAAGCGGTGTGATATTAATTACTACAAAATCTGGAAAAGCAGACAAGGTGAAATATAATTTCAAGTATTCAGTGGGTGTAAAAAGAGATTATGAACGTTATGATGTGATGACCACTACTGAATATGTGAATAGGTTGTTTTACGAACAAAAGTTGCAATCACAAGATCCTTTGGGAACACAGATATCTGCAACAAATAATGAAAGAGCAGGTTATATAGTTGAAAACTCTCTTTTGGGTGGTAAAGGAGTAGATTGGCAAAGTCAGGGATTGAGACAAGGGTTATTTCAGAATATTCAATTGAGCGCTACAGGAGGAAAATCAGATTTCAAATATTATTTGTCAGGGGGTTATCAAAAAGATCAAGCGATGATGAGAAACAGCCAGTTTGATAAATTTAATTTCAGATCTAAATTGGATTTTAATTTAACTAAGAAATTAAAATTGGTTGTAAATATAAGTCCATCATTTGACAGAAGAGAATCGCCATCAGTGAATTACACCACCTTTATCAGATATCCGAGTTTTATGCCGATATATCATAATGATTCCACTATCAATTTGGTTCAACAAAATCCACAGTGGTCTAATTTACAAGTTGGCAACTACGCACAGCCAAGGCACTTCAATAATCTATTTTATCAGGGAAATATGCCTGATGGTACTTTTTGGTCAAACAATGGAGCAGATCCATTTTCATCAAGCACCAACTCTCCAACATCAATTCTCAACAATACTTTAATTTATTTGAAGAATTATCGTTTGCAAACTTCTGCAGAATTTACTTACAAAGTGATGAAGGGAATGGATTTCAAATCTTTAATTACAACCAACATTAATTATACTGATGGTTTGAATTGGGCCAATAGAAATGCAGAAAGAGACGGAGTAGTTAGTAAAGGAATTTTTACTAATAACAACAGTGTAGATGTTTTGGCTGAGGAAACTGTTAATTATACCAAAACAATAAAAGACCATTCTTTTGTAGCACTCTTAGGTTTTACAACGCAAACAACCAGAGTGCAAAAAAATCAAACAACTGGATTGGATTTTCCTGATGACAATATCAGAACATTAAACAATGCTACACTAATTGATAAATCTAACACCACAGGTTTTACCAACACAATTGGATTGATTTCCTATTTAGGAAGAATCAATTACTCTTACCAAAGCAAATATCTGTTAACAGCAAGCTTCAGAACAGATGGTAGCTCTTATTTTGGGCCTGGAAAGAAATGGGGAACATTTCCTTCAATCTCTTTAGGATGGGCAATGGATAAAGAAAAGTTCATGAGCAAAGTCAAAGGAATTTCAAGATTGAAGTGGAGAGCGAGTTATGGTGTTTCTGGTAACAACAGAATTCTTGATTTTGGCTTTCTTGATTTGTTATATCCCGCTAACTATTCTCTGGGTTCGGGTACAGGATCTACCACCTCCGGACAAGCAACTTCGCCAACTATCCGTTCTAATCCGGATATCACTTGGGAAAGAACTTTTCAAACCAATTTTGGTTTAGATATAGCAGTATTGAGAAATAAAATCAGCATGACTTTAGATTATTATCAATCTAAAACTGATCGATTATTGTTACAACAATCAGCCATGGCTTTCACTGGTGTGCCAGTAAATTGGAATAATATCGGAAGTTTGAGAAATACCGGTATTGAGTTTCAAATCACCACAAGTAACATTACCACTCCAAATTTCAAATGGTCAACTTCAGCAAATATTTCTCATAATAAAAACAAAGTGTTGGAGTTAGGTAACGAAGCTTTTTTGCAATATGAAGGAGAAAGAAATGAATTGTATAGAAATATTGTTGGTGGGCCACTTATTCAATACTATGGTTTCAAAACCGATGGTATTTGGTTATCGCAGGACCAAATTAATGCTTCGGGTTTAACAAGCACCTTCAGAGATGCTTTCAATCCTGGTCAATTAAGAATCGTTGATGTTAACAAGGATGGCATCATTAATAATAACGACAGAACTATATTAGGTTCTCCTTATCCTGATTTTACCTGGGGTATGACAAATACAATTACTTATAAAAACTTTGATTTTGCTTTCACATTCCAGGGTTCACAAGGAGGTAAATTAATCAATGGTGATCCTAATTATGATGAAGTAAAAAAATTAGTGACTGCTTATAATGAAAACCGCTGGATTTCACCTGCAAATCCCGGTGACGGTCAAACGCCAACCTACAATAAAAATGGTTTTAACTGGATGCTTACAGATTATGTGATAGAAGACGCTTCTTATTATGCATTAAGAGAAATTACCCTTGGTTATAAAATTTCAGAAAATAAAACCAAGCAAATTAAATTGAATGGTTTGCGAGTATATCTCTCTGTGCAGAATCTTTATTATCACAAGGCAAAAGGTTACAGAGGAATCAATCCAGAAGCTAGGCTGACTTCAGGGCCTTATTCTACTTCATTGGTGGGAGGATACCAAAGAGGTTCATTCCCAATTCCACAAACTTTTGTTTTTGGAGTTGATGTTAATTTTTAATTTAAAATAACTTTTAAAATAAATAGAATGCAATTCAAAAATTTATTTTTTATCGCAGTAATTGGTCTAACAATAACAAGCTGTAAGAAAACTATTGACCAATATCCAACATCAAATTTATATGATGGTGTTTACTATAAAAATGTTGCAGAATTTGATGCTGCACTAATAGGATGTTACAACGGTATGCAAAAGTCTATGTTTGATGAATGGAGTGTTACTGAACTAAGAAGTGATAATTCTATTATGGGAAATCCTACCAGTGGAAGTATACCTAATAGAGAATTGAGTGATTTGGATTTATTAATGCCCAATACCTACCATGAAAGAGTATATAATTATTGGTTGAGTAGCTATTACAATATCTACAACACCAATAAAATCTTATCCAATCTTGCGGTTAAGTATGATTCTTTAAATGGGAACATTAATTATGATGATGTAACCGTTCCAGTAACTCCTGCTGACAGAAAAAGAATTGCAGCACAAGCCAGTTTTATCAGAGCGTATCATTATTTCAATTTAGTAAGATTATATGGTGGTGTATTCTTGATTGACAGACCCGTTTCTGCAACTGAGTCTAAAATGATCAACCGTTCATCTGTTGCTGAAATTTATAAATTGATTATAGCGGATTTGACTAACACAAAAGAAAATGGCGATCAGGCATCTTTCACAGCAATCAATCAGAATATTTTGGGAAGAGCGAATGCATGGTGTGCAAAAGCTTTGTTAGCAAAAGTATACCTTACTCTAAAT
The DNA here is from genome assembly GCA_027484165.1 of Chitinophagaceae bacterium. Lineage (GTDB taxonomy): Bacteria > Bacteroidota > Bacteroidia > Chitinophagales > Chitinophagaceae > Ferruginibacter. The sequence continues at coordinate 4,411 of JAIXWH010000153.1, forward strand.
CAAAAGGCACAGGCAACGGCATTATTACAAGATATCATTTCCAACAGTGGTTACAGATTGCAGACAAATTATACTGATGTATTTTCAATCACTAATGAAATGAACTCTGAAATTTTATTCGCCGTAAGATACAAATCTGGTAAAGTAGGATTGGGTTCACCTTTCTGCAACATTTTTGCACCTTCAAGTAGCGGTAATTTCATAGTTAACGGAGATGGCGACGGTTTAAATTATCCAGCAATTGATTTGTATCAAGTAGCATCAGGTTCTGTTGCAGATCCTGTTAGGGCTGATGCTTATAGTGCAACTGATTTAAGAAGAAATTTCAATATCAAATTTTATGGAACAAAATTGTATTCAAATAAATTTATTCAATACAATGACCTCTATAATTTAAGTCCTTTAGTTTATCAAGATGATGGAGAAAATGACTGGCCTGTGATCAGATATGCAGATGTTTTATTGATGTTGGCTGAAGCTCAAGGAAATACTCCTTCAAGTATTCAATTGATCAATCAAATAAGAAGTAGGGTAGCAATGCCTCCTGTAAATCCATCCAATGTAAACGATTTTAATCAAGCACTGAGTAGTGAGAGAAGATTTGAATTCGCATTTGAAAATCAGCGTTGGTTTGATTTGTTGAGATTCAATGTAACCTTGACTCCAAACTTTGCTGAAAATACTTTGAAAGCTCATTTTGCTTATATGTTTGATTCAAACGGCGGAGATCATTATAATCAATATACACCACCGATTGTTTTGCAAAACTTATTGGCTCAGGTCAATGCAGATCGTTTGTTGTTGCCTATTCCTCAAAGAGAGATAGATAACAACACCAAGATTACTATACAACAAAATCCAGGTTATTAATCATGAGTAATTACATTAAAAAATATTATTTATTAGTTTTAGCATCTATCATTTCTTTGTCAACATTGGCACAAGAAGCCAGTGTACCAAATGTTTCAGACAGCTCAAAATATAAGCCTGTTGTATATCCTGCAACTTTCAAGGCTAATTTAAATGAAGTGTATACCAAAGTAAATGATTGGGATGGAAGGATGGATATTTATTACCAGCCTTCGTCTAATAAGCCTACTCCTATTGTAATTAATATTCATGGAGGTGGATGGAAAAACGGAGTAAAGGAAACTCAAGGTGGTTTTACTAATTTCTTTAAAGCAGGTATGTCAATAGCTAATGTGGAATACAGAATGACTCCACAAGCAAAAGCTCCCGCTGCCGTAGAAGATTTAAGATGCGCGCTGATTTATCTGATAAAAAACGCAAAACAATTCAATATCGATGTCAATAAAATTGTAGTGATGGGCGGTTCTGCAGGAGGGCATTTGGCATTGATGACAGGACTTTTGGGTAACAATCATTTGTTTGATAATAATTGCAAGGGCGTAGAAAAAATAAAAGTAGCTGCCATTATCGACAAATGGGGAATAACAGATGTGTGGGATTGGGCTTATACAGATCATGGACCTGCTGTGAGGAAAAGTAGTTCTCCAAAAGATTGGTTGGGTGACAAAAAGAACGATGAGGCTTTTGCTAAAACGGTTTCGCCTGTTACTTATGTTAATAAAAAGAGTCCGCCTATCATGATCATTCATGGAAATGCAGATTCAACAGTGCCTTATAAGCAATCTGTTGATTTGCATCAGAAGCTGGTTGATTTAGGAGTTAAAACAGAGTTTATAACAGTAGAGGGTGGTGGACACGGAAAATTCAGTAAAGAAAAAAATGCTGAACTCGGTAATCAAATTATCGGGTTTATTAAAAGTTTAGAGGCATTCAAAGAGTAATTATTAATTATTAAATCAGAAGTGATGAAGATGAAACTTTTTCTTGCTGTATTGTTTGTAGTTGTAACAAACAACAATCTCTTCGCAGCCAAAACAACAGTAAATACACTGGCAACCTTAACTAATGTATATTCCAATGCACGACCAGGAGATACTATTGTTGTGGCTAATGGAACATACAATTGGGGTGAAATAAATTTAGTTAATAATTTTGGAACCTCTACAAGTGCATGGATTGTAGTTAAAGCACAAAGTATTTCCGGAGTAATTTTTACAGGAAGTACCTACATCAAATTCAGTGGAACAAGAATCAGAATAGATGGATTTAAATTTGTCAATGGTAGTGCCGGAATCAATCCGGTTGTATCATTTAGAGCTTCGACCTCTGACTTGGCTGATTATTCAAGGGTTTCAAATATTACTATTGACAATTACAATACCTTATCAGCAGACACAACAGTTGAAAATGAATGGATCGGAATCTTTGGGGTTCATAATAGAGTAGACCATTGTAATTTCATCAACAAGTCAAATCCAAGAGCTACAGTTGTTGTTTGGTTCAGTACTGCAACATTTCCTGATAAATCAGTTTCAACATACCATTTAATTGATTCAAACTATTTCGCAGGAAGAACATATATGGGTGGAAATGGCGGAGAAACGATCAGAATTGGCGTGGGTAATAACTCTAAAACAGATGGATACAATGTTATTGAATACAATTTGTTTGAAGGGTTAACTCAAACAGAACCTGAAATCATTTCAAATAAATCTTATCATAACACTTACAGATACAATACTTTCAAAAACTGTAATGGTGGTTTGACTTTAAGAATGGGAAGATATTGTGATGTGTATGGAAATTATTTTATTGTTAATGATGCTTCAAAAACCGAATCTTATGGTGTAAGAATCATTGATAAAGGTCATCGTGTTTTTAATAACTATTTTGAAGGATTGTTAGGAGATGAAAATAGCTTAACTAGTATGAGAGCACCCATTATTATTTACAATGGATCTTATGGCTCGGCTGATTCAACAAATCCTGGTGTACTTGATGGCGAATATTTTCCTGCTGATAATGCACTTGTTGCATACAACACTGTTGTTAATTGTCGTAATGGAGCTGCGGTTAGATTAGGGTTTACAAGTAGTGGAACAAACCCATATCAACCAGTTGGAATAAAATTAGCTAATAATATTTTTAAAATGACTAATGGACAGATTGTTGATTTGAACGCAGCTAATACATCATTAACTTATTCTGCCGAAGGGAATTTATATAATTCTCCAGACGGATTAGGAATATCCAATTCAACAGGATTTACAAGTAGCTCATTAAATTTCGGTTCAAGATCAAACGGGATTTTAGTGCCACCAACTTCTCCAGTTCAAGATGCATCAGTAAATACTTCTTCTTATAGTTCAATGCTTGGAGGTATTGATGCTCAACGTCAAACAAGATCAGCCATCTACGATATAGGTTGTGATGAATTGAATGGCACTGGCAGCGTTTTAACAGGACCGCTAGATTCATCCAAAGTGGGCGTAGGAAATAGTTTACAATATTCAATTCAAACCATTACTTTCCCAACTTTGCCTTTCAAATCAGTAGGCGATGCAGATTTTGTTCCTGGAGCAACTGCAAGTTCTGGATTGGCTATAACTTATACCAGTTCAAATCCTTCAGTAGCTACAATTGTTAATAACAAAATTAGAGTTGTGGGTTCAGGGTCGACTGTAATTACAGCATCTCAACTCGGTAATGATAGTTATGAGCCAGCTCAAAGTGTAAGTCAGAATTTTATTGTAAGAACAAACTATACTTACTCTCCATCAAATGCAACCCTTCTTTTTGGAACTGGATGTAAATGTAAATCAGGTAATCTAGTAACAAACAATTCTACATACTTCACAGTTAGTTCAACAACAACTGGCACAAGAAAAACGGATTGGTATGGAAGTGTTGTTATCAATCAGCCTGCAAGCAGTGTAAATAAAATATCCATCAACTACGATGGTAAAAACTCTGCTTCAAAAACACAGGTTTTGTATTTGTACAATTGGTTGACTTCTTCATGGACTCAGATAGATAGCAGAACGGTATCTACAAGTGATGTTACTATAAATAAAGTACAAACCACGACTCCTGCAAATTTTGTGTCGCCAACAGGTGAAATCAGATTAAGAGTATATAGTACTGGTGGTACAACCAATTACACTTGTTCTGGCGACTGGATGCAGTTTATTGTAGAATCATCTGCATTGCCTAACACTTCAAAAATGACTTCTACTAATACAGTCAATAATTTCAATAATGTAATTTCTCAGGAAGTAGTACTCAAATCAAATGTTCTGAAATCAGAAAATTCAATCGATTATTATTTGAACAACGCATCAAATGTAGCCATACAATTGTTTGATGATAATGGTAATTTATTAAGAAGTATTAAAGAAGGGAAAGACAAGCCGGGTGCTCATCAGGTTACTTTTAAAACAAATGAATTAAAACCTGGTCATTATCAAATCCAATTAAAAGCAGGAAAACTTACCAAATCTATAAAATTCAATATCGAAAAATAAAAATAAATCTAATCAAAACATAAAATGAAAAAAATAATATTATTATTAGTGGTGTCAGTGTTTACAACAGTTTCATTTGCACAAAAGAATAAAAAGCCAAATATTTTGTTCATCGCAGTGGATGACCTCAAGCCGGAATTAGGTTGCTACGGAAATAAAATAATCAAAACGCCTAACATCGATCGTTTGGCAAAGATGGGAACAGTGTTTTTGAATAACTACTGTCAGCAAGCAGTATGTGGTCCTACACGTGCGAGTTTGATGACAGGTATGCGTCCTGATGCTACTAAAGTTTGGGATTTAAAAACTAAAATGAGAGATGTTAGCCCAGATATTCTTACTATTCCACAATATTTAATTTCTCAAGGTTATATCACATCCGGCGTGGGAAAAATCTATCATCCTAGTTCCATAGATAAACAAAATGATGCAGTTTCATGGAGTATTCCTTTTCTAAAACCAAAGGATGAAGATTATGCTAATGGCTTGGGCGCACCAGCAAAAAAGCATTACCAATCTCCTGAAACCAAAGCAGCAATCGCCGCTGAAGCACCTGCTGAAAAAGGAGAAAAAGGTGGAGGGGATGGAGAGTCTACCGCCGGAACAGTTAAGCCTTCAAGTGAATGTTTGGATTTACCCGATAATGCTTACGAAGATGGGGTAGATGCTTTAATTGCAAAAAAATCTATAATTGAGTTATCAAAGGGCGTTAAGCCATTTTATTTTGCAATTGGTTTCCGTAAGCCACATTTACCTTTCGTTTCTCCAAAAAAATACTGGGATTTGTATAAAAGAGAAGATATGCCATTGGCTGAATTCCAGCAGCATGCTTCCAACGAATTTTTTGAAGCCTACGAGTCTTCAGGTGAGTTAAGAAATTATACAGATATTCCTGCTTATGCTACTTTGCCTAAATCAGATTTAAGGGCTGGATTAAAAGAAGAAAAACAAAAAGAATTGATACATGCTTACTATGCAGCTATATCGTATATAGATGCACAAGTTGGTTTGCTTTTAAATACATTAGATTCTTTAGGTACATTGAACAATACAATTATTGTATTGTGGGGCGATCATGGCTGGCACTTGGGTGATCATGATATGTGGGGTAAACACACCAACTTTGAACAGGCAACAAAAGCGCCTTTGATTTTTGCAGCTCCTGGATTAAAGTCTGGCCAAACAAAATCTTTATCTGAGCATGTAGATGTATTTCCAACAATATGTGATTTAGCAGGATTGTCAATACCAACTCAATTACAAGGAAAAAGCTTGAAGCCTATAATGGTAAATAATAAAGCTACAGTAAGTGATATCGCAGTTAGTCAGTATCCAAGAAGATTGAAAAAAGAAGATGCGGCTAAATTAGGGTATGAAAATAATAAATTGATGGGCTATTCTATCAGAACGGATAAATATCGTTACACCTTATGGCTTAACAACGATTTTAGGAGTAATCAACCCTTTACAGAATCAAGAGTTCATACAATGGAATTGTATGATTATGTAAAAGACCCCTTGGAAAAAGTAAACTATGCTGGTGATAAATCCTACAGCAAAATTGAAAGTGAATTAAAAGAAAGAGTATTAGCTTATTTAAAAGCTTACGAATCCAAATAACATAACAACTACGTATACATGAAACTTAAATTATTATTTTCGCTTTTATTGATTTCGAATTTTGTTCATTCGCAAACCACTTCATTAGTTTCAGTAGGGGCTAATGGCAATTTGGTTTATACAGCAGATTCAAAAGGAAATAAAATTCCAGACTTCAGCGGAGTAGGTTACATGAACAGTGAAGAGCCAATCCCCAATGTGCCAGTTGTTAAAACAGTTTATCCTATTATTGGAGATAATTTACAAAATGTACAACAGGCAATTGATGAAGTATCTACTTATCCTTTAGACGCTAATGGTTTCAGAGGTGCTATATTATTCAAGAGTGGCTTGTATGAAATTAGTGATACGGTAAAAATTGTAACAAGTGGTATTGTGTTAAGAGGTGAAGGTAATGCAACAGAATTCAAAGGCACAAAAACAGCTCAATACAGTCTGTTTTATTTTTCAAGTAATGCAGGAGTGAATTATATTTCCTCATCAAAGAAAGCCATCACCAATCCTTATGTTCCTTTTGGATCGAATCAAGTAACTGTTGCATCGGGTCACACTTTTGTTGTTGGTGATCAAGTAATGGTTCACCGTATTCCCAAACAATCCTGGGTTGATTTGTTAACTATGGCACAATGGGGGTGGAATTTTGGCTCCTATGATATTTATTTTGAAAGAAAAGTGACGGCTGTAAATGGCAATGTAATAACCATTGATGCACCGATAGTTGATATCATTGATTCCGCCTATGCTCCTGGGGAAGTATTGAAATTTACTTCTGCAAGAATTGAAAAATGTGGCATAGAGAACATGAAAATCACATCAACCTATGTTTCTGATATAGATGAAAATCATTGTTGGGAAGCGATAACGTTTAACAATATCGTTAACTCTTGGGCGCAGCATGTAGAAGTGCAATATGTTGGTTATGCTGCAGTTCATATTTTAGATGCGGCGAGTTTTATAACTGTAGATAGCTGTCAATTTTTAGATCCAAAATCTACTTTGGATGGAGGAAGAAGATATTCTTTTAATGTAGATGGACAAAGATCATTAGTACAAAACTGTTATACAAGAGGTGGTCGTCATGATTATGTTAATGGAAGTAGAACTCCCGGACCTGTAGTGTTTTACAATTGCATAGCATCTCAACAAAATGCTGATATAGGGCCACATCACAGATGGTCAACTGGAATATTGTTTGATAATATTGTTGGCGATTTAACTATGGCGGTTCAAAACAGAGAAAATTCGGGTAGCGGTCACGGTTGGTCTGGTGCTCAAACCATGTTTTGGAACTGCGATGGATTCAGATTGGTAATTCAGGATCCTCAATGGGATTATACGAATTGGGCTATTGGGTGCAAATTTGTTGATATAAGCAATATAGGAGATGTTACAACCGAACCGTACGGAGTTGTTGAATCAAGCGGAACACATATTGCAGCTATCCCAAGTTTATTCAAAATGCAACTGAATGAACGCATGATAGGTAAAAAAAGAAATCAACGCATTTTATTCCCAGCAATACCTTTTAAATCATTGGTAAGTTTGGACTTTTATGCAGGAGCTTCTTCAAGTTCAGGATTGCCTGTTTCTTATGTAAGTTCAGACACCACAGTAGCAAAAATTATCAACGGTAAAATTCATATTGTTGGATTAGGAAGATGCGTGATAACTGCAAGTCAAGCAGGTGATATCTATTTTAATCCAGCTTTAAATGTAGGACAGAACCTGATAGTTAAGGATGAAACAAATGGTAAAGCACTAGTTTATCCTATTCCTGCAAAAAATCAAATTGCAGTGAATTACTTTAATAAGGAGGGTAAAGCAGTATCAATTAAAATTTACAATACAGATGGAAAATTGATGAAATCAATAATGCTGAACAATACAGATGCAGAAGGAGTTCAAACTACATTAATTGAAACAGCTCTTTTGTCGTCAGGTATTTACATCATCAAGTTGGAAATTGGTAATGAAATTCAAACCAGTCAATTTTCAGTAGTAAGATAAAAAAATTAATAAATTAAAATATAAAAAACAAACAATGAGCAAAAAAGTGGTAACCCTTGGAGAAATTATGTTAAGATTATCAACTCCTGATTTTAAAAGATTTGTACAAGCCGATACTTTTGATATTACTTACGGTGGCGGTGAAGCGAATGTTTCAGCTGCACTATGTAACTATGGATTAAATGGTACGTTTGTAACTAAAGTACCTAATAATCCTATTGGTCAATCCGCAATCAATCACTTACGTCGTTATGGGGTAGATACTCAGTTTGTAGCAAGAGGTGGTGATCGTTTGGGGATATATTTTTTAGAAACAGGAGCTTCTATGCGTGCATCACAAGTAGTTTACGATAGAGCGGGTGCTTCAATAGCAGAAGTAGATGCAAGTGAATTTGATTTTGATAAAATCTTTGAAGGAGCATCATGGTTTCATACCACAGGAATTACTCCTGCGTTAAGCGATAAAGCTGCTGCATTAACAGAAGCTGCATTAAAAGCTGCAAAAGCAAAAGGCATTACCACAAGTATTGATTTGAACTACAGAAAAAAATT
>JAIXWH010000020.1 GCA_027484165.1 Chitinophagaceae bacterium
ACTGGGATTGAATTATCAATTTTAATCTTTGTTGAGATAGCATTAATTCCAACACTAAATATTGGCCTATTTAGCCGATTTTAAAACGCGAATGTTGTAAATTTGACGCCACAACTATTCATATGAGCGAAGAGAAAAGTTTGAATTTTTTAGAAGAAATCGTTGAAAACGATTTAAACAATGGTAAGTATAAATCTATCATTACGAGATTTCCACCAGAACCCAATGGATACTTGCATATTGGCCATTCAAAAAGCATTTGTCTAAATTTTGGTTTGGCACAAAAATATGGCGGTTCCACAAACTTGCGATTTGATGACACCAATCCCATTACAGAGGATACTGAATATGTTGAGAGTATCAAAGAAGACATCAAATGGCTGGGCTTTAACTGGTCGAATGAATTTTATGCTTCTGATTATTTTAATCAGTTATTTGAATTTGCACTAACACTGATCAAAAACGATTTAGCTTATGTTGATGACAGCACCTCTGAAGAAATTGCTCATCTAAAAGGCACACCAACTGAACCGGGAAAAGATAGCATCTACAGATCAAGAAGTATTGATGAAAATCTTCAGTTGTTCATTGAGATGAAAGATGGAAAATATAAAGATGGCGAGAAAGTGTTGAGAGCTAAAATCGATATGACTCACACCAATATGTTGATGCGTGACCCTATCATTTATCGCATTAAACATGCACATCATCATCGTACCGGCGACAAGTGGTGCATCTATCCAATGTATGATTTTGCACATGGGCAAAGCGACAGCATAGAAAAAATAACACATTCCATTTGTACATTAGAGTTTATCCCTCACCGTGAGTTATACGACTGGTTGATTGAAAAACTAAACATATTCCCTTCACATCAATATGAATTCGCAAGACTCAACATGACCTACACTGTGATGAGTAAGAGAAAACTCTTGCAATTAGTTGAAGAAGGTCACGTATCAGGATGGGATGATCCCAGAATGCCGACCATCAGTGGGTTCAGAAGAAAAGGATATACTCCCTTAAGCATCAGAAATTTCTGCGAAAAAATAGGCGTTGCAAAAAGAGAAAATTTGATTGACTTAAGCCTATTGGAATTTTGTTTGCGTGAAGATTTAAATAATACTGCTAAAAGAGCAATGGTTGTTCTTGATCCGATAAAACTTATCATCACCAATTACGAGGATGGTAAAACCGAAGAGTTGCATAGCGAAAACGGGCCTGATGAAAACATGGGAACGAGAGCCATCCCCTTTTCAAAAGAACTATGGATAGAAAGAGAAGATTTCATGGAAGTGCCAGAAAAGAAATGGTTCAGATTGACGCCAGGTTCAATGGTGAGATTAAAAAGTGCTTACATAGTAAAATGCGAATCGTTTGAAAAAGATAATGCCGGTAATGTTAAAGCAATCCATTGCACCTATTTTCCTGATAGCAAAAGTGGTAATGACACAAGTGGGATTACTGTAAAGGGAACCATCCACTGGGTTAGCGTTCCACATGCTAAAACTGCGGAGGTTCGAATGTACGACAGACTGTTCAAAGTAGAAAACCCTGCTGCTGAAGAAGGCGATTTTAAAGATTATATCAATCCTCATTCATTGGAAATCATACCCAATGCATATATAGAATCCTCTCTTACTAATGCTACTTTAGATGATCGTTTTCAATTTATCAGAAAAGGATATTTCTGTCTGGATAAAGACACTACCAAAGACAAACTTATTTTCAATAGAACTGTAACGTTGAAGGATACATGGAGTAAGGTGAAGGGATAAAAGGTTTCAAAAGTTGAAAAGGTTTAATGAGTTCAAAAGGTTGTTAATTGTTTGTGGTTTGTAGTTTATTGCTTATTTCTCAGATAAATTAAACATTATACAACTAAGCACAAACTACAAACGTCCCATTGAACCTTTTAAACTTACTGAACCTATTGAACCTACCAAACCTACTTCCTAATCTTCATATCCGGGAAAAGAGAAATAGCGAAAGATAATATCGAAACAAGCAACAACAAATAAATACCAGGCTGCTTTTCGGGAGAATAGGCATTATATGATGATGTATATAGATGATAGGTTTTAAGTGCATAGGCCAAAATCACTCCTGCAAAAAAAATATGTACAAATTTTGCCCATACTTTTTCAACAAACATCATTAGCACACAAATCACTGAAAAAATAATAAAAAACTTACCTGGTTTACCGTAGATATTTTTTTCTGAGAAAAACCCTGTAAAATATTTCCCCAAATCAGCATGATAAGTCCAGGGTATAAAACAAATATAAATCAAGCCAATATAAACCACCAGCCCTATCCATTTACTGTATTTCATTATTAAAATTAATTTTAGATGTGTTTAAAAATAAAAAAGCCTGTTGGTTGTCCAAACAGGCCTTTCATCTGAGGTCCCTAGCGGATTCGAACCGCTGTAGAAGCTTTTGCAGAGCTTTGCCTAAGCCACTCGGCCAAAGGACCAATAAAAACTATTTCGTTAATTTGAAATAGTGTCACAAAATAAGGTAATTTTATTGATAATATAAAATCAAGATTTCCTTAATTTGATACCTTGTAAAAAATATTTCTAATGAGAACGATTGAAGCATCCGAATTAATTATCAATGGCAGAGGGGCTGTATACCACGTAAACTGCCGTCCTGAGGAAATTGCAGATACCATTATAACTGTTGGAGATCCCGACAGAGTAAAGGAAGTAAGTAAATATTTCGACAGAATTGAATTTAAAAACCACCATAGAGAATTCATCACCCATACTGGATATATCGGCAAAAAGAGAATTTCAGTAACCAGTACCGGAATCGGACCTGATAACATCGATATTGTTTTAAATGAACTGGATGCGTTGGTTAATATTGATTTGGAAACACGAACAGTTAAAGACCAACTAAAACAATTGAACATCATCAGAGTTGGGACTTGTGGTTCGCTTCAAAAGGACATTCCGGTTGACAGTTTTGTTGCAAGTACTCATGGTTTGGGTCTTGATAACTTGTTGCATTTTTACACCACCCAATCCAATCCGGAAGACTCTCAATTGCTTCATGCTTTCAATAATCATACCCAGTTAAATGAAGCCTCTATTTCTCCTTATATCAATGGGGCAAGTCCAAAACTTTTAAAAGAATTTGTCGATAATTTTCATCACGGCATTACAGTAACCTGTCCGGGATTTTATGGACCTCAGGGACGTGTTTTGCGAATGGGATTAACACATCCTAATTTAATAGACCAATTAACTTCATTCATTTTCGGCCAACATCGTATCAGCAATTTCGAAATGGAAACTTCGGCTATTTATGGAATGGGGAAAGTGCTAGGTCATCATTGTCTTTCTCTAAGCGCCATTGTAGCTAACCGCATTACAAAAGAATTTACTTCTGATGGAAATGCAACGGTAGACAAATTGATACTTATAACATTAGAAAATATATCTGCATCAATATAATGGAAATTAATTTTTATAAATATCAGGGAAGTGGAAATGATTTTATCATTCTTGATAACAGAAGCAATGAATATGATAATCTGAATGCCGAGCAAGTAAAAAAAATGTGCGATAGAAAATTTGGTATTGGTGCTGATGGATTAATGATGATGAACAACAAACATGAATACGATTTTGAAATGAAATATTTCAATGCTGATGGGAATTCAAGTACCATGTGTGGCAATGGTGGAAGATGTATGGTTCGATTTGCGTTTAATATGGGTCTTCACAAATACACCTATAAATTTTGGGCTGTTGATGGAGAGCATGAGGCTGAAATCGACAACCACAATATGATCAGATTGAAGATGAATAATGTAACCCATGTAGAATATCATAATGGTCATGCGATCTTAGACACGGGTTCACCTCATTTTGTTAAGCATGTTTCAGACATCATGAATGTTGATGTTGTTGAAACGGGAAGGGATATACGAGAAAGTAAAGAATTTGCTGAAAGCGGTATCAACGTTAACTTTGTTGAATCCATAGACAATGATTCCATCTTTGTAAGAACTTATGAACGTGGTGTTGAAGATGAAACATTAAGTTGCGGAACAGGTTTAACTGCCGCTGCATTGATCACTTCGCACAATGAGCTTGGATTTAACAGAGTAAAAGTAAGAACACTCGGTGGTCACCTTAGCGTCGAATACAATAAAGTTAGTGATACTCAATTTGAAGATATTTGGCTATGTGGACCAGCAGAGCTTGTTTTTAAAGGAGAGGTGCTAGTTGATTAGTTGATTAGTTGATTAGTTGATTTGTTTGTTGTTTTTTGTTTGTTGTTTGTTGTTTGTTGTTTGTTGTTTGTTATTAAGTGGTTGATTATGATTTAAAATTGAATCTAACCTATTAAACTTATTAAACCTTTTAAACTTATTGAACCTTTTAAACCTATTAAACCTTAACCCTTGATACAATATTTTAAAATAGTAGATCATCAAACTGTAGCAATCGACAAGCCTATTGAGGGTTCGTGGGTGAATATATTGCCTCCACTAAAAAATGAAGAGTTTACCGAACTTAGTAATACACTTCAAATTCCAATTGACTTTTTAAAAGACTCATTGGATATTGATGAAAGAAGTCGGTATGAAAAAGATGATGACGTTAAGCTGATTGTGATAAAAACACCAACAGAAAACAATTCCTTTAATGAGAGTGATGCTTTTTATATTACCATTCCGATTTGTATCATTTTAACTAGTGGACAAATTGTAACGGTGAACTCTTTCGAAAATGAAGCCATTAAAAAATTTCTCAACAGTTTTCAAAATAGACACCCGGATAAAAAGAATATGATGGTACTTAAGGTTTTTGAAAAAATCACTATGAACTTTCAGGAATACCTTAAGGAAATCAATCAAAGAAGAAATGCTTTGGAACAAAAATTGTATGATTCCAATAGAAATGAAGAGTTACTTCAATTGATGAGAATACAGAAAAGTTTAGTCTATTTTGTAACTGCTTTAAGAAGCAATGAGCTTTTAATGATGAAATTAGCACGAACTAATTTTCTAAATTTAAATGAGGAAGAAAGTGATTTTCTGGATGATTTAATTATTGAAACCTCTCAAGCACTTGAAACGGCAAACACATACACTAATATCTTAAGCAGTACACTTGATGCTTTTGCGAGCATCATTAGCAATAATCAAAACGAGGTTTTAAAAAGATTGACCACACTTACCATCTTTTTGAGCATTCCCGTCCTAATCGCAAGCATCTATGGAATGAATGTACCACTACCCTTTCAGCATTCACATTATGCCTTTTGGATTCCGGTTTTAATTTGCTTTTTAATTTTAGGATTCGCTTTATACAACTATCTCAGAAGAATAAAAAAATAAAGATGTTCAATGTCAGAGTTTATGGCTTATTGCTGAACAACAACAACGAAGTGTTGGTTAGCGATGAATTAATCAAAGGCAATTACTACACCAAATTTTGTGGAGGAGGTTTGGAACTCGGAGAAGGAACTATTGATTGCTTAAAACGCGAATTCATGGAAGAGATGAATTTGAAAGTAGATATTATTGAACATTTATACACTACTGATTTTTATCAGACCAGTGCTTTCAATCCTAATCATCAAATTATCTCCATTTATTACGAAGTAAAAGCACTTCACGATATATTAGTTCCTATCAAACAAAAACCTTTTGACTTTGATGAAGATCAAATCAAAAAACATGAATTAACCGGACAAACAGAATCATTCCGTTTTGTAAAATGGGAAGAGTTCTCCGAAGCAATACTTTCTTTTCCGATTGATAAAATTGCAGCGAGAGCATTTAAAAAGAAAAAAAACTATCAGCCATAAGCCGGATTCTGTAACCATTATGTTGCCATAACAGCGGCCATCATTTATCTGGCTGTACCATTACTGGCACAATCTTGCTGCCTACCCTTCAATGCATCAGATAAATCTGATTCGGACGAGCCGCCCTCAAACATTGATTTACGTGACATTACAGCACACAAGGTTTACCCATAATGATTATTACTAACCACTACCGTGAGCTCTTACCTCACATTTTCACCCTCACCCCAATAAATTGAGGCAGTTATTTTCTGTGGCACTTTCTCTTTCTCTGACTGCTCAAAGAAGCCGGTCGTTAACCGGTGTGTTGCTCTTTGCTGTCCGGACTTTCCTCTTCAATTGAATGAAGCGATAGCCGGCTGATAGATTGTAAAATTAGTTTTTATTATTGGGTTTCAAACAGCAATCAGGAAAATTATGGGTATGAATGATTATTTTTAATCCATATAATATTCTATCACAATGGTGAGCAAATTGTTCAAAGACTTCTTTAACAGCGAAAAGACAGGCGGATTTATTTTGATCTTTTGTACCCTTTTATCTTTATTGGTTTCCAATAGTAGTTGGGGTAATGGTTACATCAATTTTTGGGAAACTTCATTTCAGGGACACTCCATTACACACTGGATCAATGATGGATTGATGGCAATCTTTTTTCTGTTAATTGGTTTGGAATTAGAACGTGAAGTGTATGAAGGAGAATTGTCTAATTTCAAAAATGCATTATTTCCCATAATCAGTGCTATTGGCGGAGTAATTGTTCCTGCCTGTATATTTTTATTTTTTAATTACAACACTACCGAACAAAGCGGCGCAGGCATTCCGATGGCTACTGATATCGCATTTGCAATTGGTATGTTAGCACTTTTAGGAAATAGAGTTCCTATTCAATTAAAAATATTTCTTACTGCGCTTGCAGTTATAGATGATTTATGTGCAATCATCATCATTGCTTTATTTTATACGAACAATATTTCATTTTTATTCTTGAGTTTATCTCTGGGCATTTTTATGGTTTTACTAATATTGAATAAACTAAAAATCACCTCATTATTTCCTTATCTCCTTGGAGGAATTTTGATGTGGTATTTTATGCTACAATCCGGAGTGCATGCAACATTATCTGGCGTGTTGCTTGCTTTTACAATACCCTTTCAAAAAGGAGAAGAAAATTCGATTTCATACCAACTGCAACATTCGCTTCATAAACCTGTTGCATTTATCATTGTCCCCTTATTTGCATTAGCCAATACTTGTATTGTTTTTAATTCAAACTGGCATATCAGTTTACTTTCTAATGAATCCATTGGAATCATCACTGGTCTTGTAATTGGGAAACCTTTGGGCATTTTACTTTTCAGTAGCATTGCGGTTGGATTAGGCTTTTGTGTATTACCTCCTCAGCTTCAATGGAAACATATTTTCGGAGCGGGACTGTTGGCAGGTATAGGATTTACGATGAGTATTTTTATAACGATGCTTGCTTACAATATTCCCGATCAAATCGTAATTGGAAAAATGGCAATATTGACTGCTTCAACCATTGCAGCGATTTTGGGATTATGGGTATTGAGGATGGTATTGAAGAAAGAGTAATCATTGTCTACTCAGGGTGTCCGGAAACCCTGAGAGGACTCAATAACTAAAATAAATCTCCGTAGCCCCATAACCATACAAAGAATGATACTGGTTCACGAAAGATTTTACGTTTAACTTTTGCTTTAGCCGTTCATGAATTTCAGTTCTCAGTTTACCCTCGCCTATTCCATGAACCACGATTAAATTATTGGCTTTATTTAAAACAGAAAGTTCAAAATATTTTTCAAAGGTGTTGAGTTGTAAATTCAACATTTCATAGTTTGATAAATGTTCGGGAGTGTCGGTCAGTTTTTCTATATGCAAGTCAATTACAGACCTTGCCGGTTGCAGATATTCTTTTGCTTTTGACACCTCATAAATCTTGAAGCCTGCATTTCCCAGCTTTGATAAATCTAATTTCTCTTCAGCTACTTTATCGGGGTAATGAACAAATACCTCCATTGAAAACGAAGGTTCATTTTTAGTTTGTAATTCTTCCAATTTTTTAAACAGTTGCTTCCCTCTTAACTTAACCATGCTCTCAAAAAAAGGAGCTTTCTTTTTATTCTCTTTGGAAAGTGAAAATTCAAATTCAAAAGAAGGGCCCGCACTTAAATCTTCAAACTCAATATCGTGTAAATAGAAATCTGTTAGTCCTCTCACTTCACTCTTTAATTCAAAATGACTTTCGCCATCAAAAACCAAATCATACTTGAACTGATAATCTTCTTCGTTGTAATTGATTAAAAAGACTTTCACTTTCTCTACCACATCATCATCAAAAATATCTTTATCAAATATGGGAATGAAATTCAGAAAAACACCATCTGCTATTTTTTTTTTGATAGCTGGTTTTTCTTTTTTTACATGATCGATATGAATCTTCTTTTTCTCAAAAATTTTCTTTTGAGTAAACATTTTAAAGTAAGGAAAATCAATCTGATCCATATATGCAGGGAACTTAACCCCTCTCACTTCAATCATCACCATTTTATCATTAATCAACTCAATGACTTTACCTTCTTCATCAGAATGTAATACTATTATTTTATCACCTACCTCGTACTTCATCAATTATTATTTATGCCAATTTGCTTTTCTTATATCCGTAAAATAAATACACCACCAATCCCAACAACAACCATCCCCCAAACCATGCCCAGTTCATAGCTGTCATGCCTGTAAGTAAATACAAGCAGGTTACTAATCCCATCAATGGAATCAATGACCAGTTTTTAATAAAGGCCCCAACTGCAAGTAATAAGGAAATCGTCCAAAAGCAGATGGCTGAAATATTGTAAGTCAGCTGAGTAGCATCCACATCAAATTTTAAAATATCAGCAAAATAGTTTTTTGAGAAATGATGGAGAAGAGCCATTGAAACCATAATCAAAATTGGAAAAATATATTTTGATGAGATAAAAGGCAGATGAAACTTCCCTTGCTCTTTGGCTTTTCTGGGCAATAACAATACACCTGCGCAAACCAATACAAATGCAAATAAGGTTGCGATGCTGGTAAAATCGAGAACAAAAGTTTTATCTGTAAACAGAATAGGCACACCTACCACTAAACCCGTTACTATCGTAGAGAACGAAGGTGTTTTGTATTGAGGATGTATCTTTTGAAAAACCGATGGCAACAATCCATCACGACTCATGCTCATCCAAATTCTGGGTTGTCCCATTTGAAAAACCAGTAACACGCTTGTCATGGCTACCACTGCACAAACGGCAACCAATAGCTGCATCCAACCTACATTCAGATTTTCTTTTTCAAAGATGAAAGCCAATGGATCGCCTACATTTTCGAATTTTTGATAATGAACTGCACCGGTTAAAACCAAGGTGAGCAAGATATAAATAACTGTACATATCACTAAAGAATAAATCATCCCTTTGGGCAAATCTCTCTGTGGATTTTTACTTTCTTCTGCCAAAACACTCACTGCATCAAATCCGATATAAGCAAAAAACACCCCTGCAACAGCTGCCATCACCCCACTGAAACCATTCGGCATAAAGGATTTTACGCCTTCTTCATTTTCAGGAATCCAGTTTGAAGTCAACCCATTATTCAAAACCAAATAACCTCCAACCAAAATAATTAAAAACACTACGCCCAATTTTAGAATAACCATCAGATTACTAAAGTTTCTACTTTCTTTTACGCCTCTGTATACGAGGTACGTAATCAATACATTGATAATTAAAGCAGGTAAATCGATGATAAATCTTAACCCTGCAATTACAGGAGATTGATTCCATGCAGATTGCAACTCTTCGTTGCTAGTTCCGGCTGCAACTGCATGCTTGGCTTCCATATAACTCGTTGTTAAATAAGCAGGCAAATGCACGTTCATTCTTTCCAAAAACGAAGTAAAATAATCACTCCAGCTGTATGCTACATAAATATTACCGATAGAATATTCCATAATCAAAGCCCATCCAATAATCCAGGCAAACACTTCTCCAAAACTTGCATAAGCATATGTATAGGCACTACCGGCAACCGGTATGCGACTGGCAAAATCAGAATAACAAAATGCGGTAAATGCACAAGCAATTCCTGTAATAATGAAAAGTACAATAACTCCGGGACCTCCGTTAAAAACAGCGCCGCCCAAACTGCTGAAACTCCCCGCTCCGAGAATAGCCGCTATCCCAAAAAAAGTCAAGTCTTTGACCGTTAATACTCTTTTTAATCCACCTCCATGTGAATCATCCGATCCCTCTGCAACTATCTTATCTATATTTTTGGTTCTGAATAATGAATTACTCATGATCTATAGGTTATTTGTTTTGGATAAATAGTTTGATTACGATTCTCTTTGCAATAAATACCTTGCCAATTTTTCAAGCTCTGCCTTTCTTGAATTTGAAACCGCTAACTCTTCCAAATGCTTTATGGCAATATTGAAATAATTTTCTTTTAAGGTAGATGCCCATTCTGCCACTTTACAATCTGCATATATTTTTAATACTCTTGAAACCTTGTCTTCGCTGTTGGTTTGCAGCAACTGATTTAATTCTTCTTTTTGTTTATCATTGGCTACCGACAAAGCATGAATCAATAAAAATGTTTTTTTATTGGCAAGGATATCTCCACCAACTTGCTTCCCAAATTTCTCAGGATCACCAAAAGCATCTAAATAATCATCTTGTATTTGAAAAGCTATTCCGATATTTTTTCCAAACTCATACAAATGTTTTTGATTGGCTTCACCCGCACCACCTATGATCGCCCCTAACTGTAAACTTGCAGCCAAAAGTACCGAAGTCTTAAGCGTAATCATGTTTAAATAATCTTCCAAGGAAACCATTGCTATCTTTTCAAAATCCATATCCAACTGCTGACCTTCGCAAACTTCTTTTGCTGTTTTACTAAATAACCTCAGCACTGATTGTATTTTTGTTGTATCTATCTGATTCAATTGTTCGTAGGCTACCACCAGCATTACATCTCCGGCCAATAAAGCAGTAGATTCTCCATATTTAGTATGAACAGTTTCGAAGCCTCGTCTCAATGGAGCCTTATCCATAATATCATCATGTACTAAACTGAAATTATGAAACAGCTCTATCGCATTGGCAACTGCATAAGCATCATCATTGATCTCACTAAATAATTCACAACCCATCAACACACTAACAGGTCGTACGCGCTTACCACCAATTCTTAAAATATATTGTGCAGCATCGTAAAGCGTTGCAGGATGTACAGGAAAATGTCGCTTATCAAAACGTTTTTCAAAATCAGCAGACAGTTCAAGGAAAGAGTGCATTGTTTATGTTTAATAAGTTTAGAAGGTTTTGTGGGTTTTAAAGTTCAAAAAAATTATCTGGGTTTAAAAGGCTACAAATGTTTAATAAGTTCAAATGGTTAGATTCACAAGTTTAAACAACAAACTATAAACAATAAACAAATCAACTAATCAACAACAAACCATAAACCACAAACAACTAAATCAGTCTCCCTTCTTCGTTTTCGCCTTTTTACTTTTGACTTTTGAATTCGCAGTACCCTCCATCACCCATTCATAATCCAATTGTCGTTTGGTTAAATTAGCAGCTACTACTCTAATTTTTATCTTATCCCCCATTCTGAATTTCTTTTTTGTGCGAAGACCTACCAAAGAATAGTCCGCTTCATCATGTCTAAAATCATCGAAAGTATTCAAATCTTTCACACTCACTAAACCTTCACATTTGTGATCAACCGTTTCTACCCAAAATCCAAAAGCAGCAACACCTGAAATGATGCCTTCAAATTCATCACCGAGATATTGCTTCATAAATTCTACTTGCTTGTATTTGTTGCCTGCACGCTCCGCTTCCATTGCCGAACGCTCTCTGTCGCTACAATGCTTACAACGCTCTTCTGTTTTTTTATCTGGTCGTACATTTTTATCTAGGCACTCTTGCAAAATTCGATGTACCATCACATCAGGATATCTTCTGATCGGTGAAGTAAAATGACAATAGTTTTCAAAGCCTAATCCATAGTGTCCAATATTTTCAGCAGTGTAAACTGCTTTAGCCATGGTTCTTATTCCTAGTTGCTCCAAAACATGTTGCTCCGGCTTTCCTTGAACTTCATTCAGTAATTGGTTAAATGAAATAGCCACTTCTTTTTCATTATGGATATCAAATTTGTAACCGAATTTCTTAGCAAAAGAAGCAAAGGGTTTTAATTTTTCATCATTGGGTTTGTCGTGTATGCGATAGGGAAAAGGAATCGCTTCTTTATTGATTTTAATTTTGGAAACATATTCAGCTACTGCCTGATTAGCAAGTAACATAAACTCTTCAATCAATTTGTGAGCTTCTTTACTTTCTTTTACAACAATGCCTATTGGCTTCCCTTTTTCATCCAACTTAAATCTAACTTCTGTTGATGAAAAATTGATTGCTCCATTGTCGAATCTTTTTTTACGAAATTGCTGTGCCAAATCATTCAGCAACAAAACCGCTTTGAAATGAAGACCATCTTTGGTTTCGATAGTTTGCTGAACCTCTTCGTAAGTAAATCTGTGATTGCTATGAATGACTGTTCTTCCAATCCATTTATGTTTAATTTCGGCTCTGTTTGTGATTTGAAAAATCACGGAGAAAGTATATTTGTCTTCATTAGGTCTTAATGAACATAATTCATTGGAAATTTTTTCTGGCAACATAGGATTTACTCTGTCGGGCAAATACACACTTGTTGCTCTTGCATATGCCGATTTATCGAGCATTGTTCCTGGCTTAACAAAATGGCTCACATCTGCAATATGAACACCAATTTCATAATTTCCATTGTCTAAATTTCTTATCGATATGGCATCATCAAAATCTTTTGCATCTACTGGATCTATAGTAAACGTCAAAATATCTCTGCAATCTTTTCGCTTGGATAATTCTTCGCGTGTAATCTTATCCGATAGTTGATCGGCTTCTTTCATTACGGCCTCTTCAAAAGAAAGTGGGAACCCCGATTCAATTAGAATTTCTTTCATAGCCATATCTGATTCACCTTCTGCAGTAATCACAGAAACCACTTCAGCCTGTGGTTTTCTATCATCCTTATCCCATTTCACCAATTTGGCAATCACTTTATCACCATCTTGAGCTCCATTTAATTTTTCAACCGGTATATAAAAATCAGGAATAGGTTTATCTCCTGAAACTTCAAAAAATGCTACATTCTTGTTGATTTGAACATGTCCAACAAATGTGGTTTGCTTTCTCTCTACTACATCTACAATTTTACCTTCCGCTCTTTTTGTTGATGACCCTCCAGTTGCAACCTGAACCCTAACCATATCTCCGTTAAATGCTTTTCCAAAATCATTGGGTTTTACCAAAATATCTTTTTCCTGACCTTCAACAATTACAAAACCCATTCCACTTCTGCTGATTTCAAGTTTCCCTTTCAACAGCTTTACTTGCGATGACTTTTTGGGCCCGCTTTTTGTCTTTTTACTCATACCTTTTGTTTAATTCAAAAATAGATAATCACACCTATTTCCAAGTTTACGCAATGTACGGAATCTATTGATTTATTGAGACATATATTGGTCATTTTGAAAGAAATAAAGAACAATCAGTAATGCAGATGATTTAAACCATTTAAGATCCATTTTAGGATGTCTACTTTTTCAATAAAAAATGAAAACATATGATACCGTTTGTGAAGCAATCAACGATTTAAGAGCGCGAGGTTTTGAATTGGATTTGAACGTAGAATTTGATAAAGAAATTAGGAAGGACGATGTTTTGAATCCTGATGAATTTGAAATTATTGAAACCTATCGCTTCGAAGGAAATTCCGATCCTGATGATGAAGATATCATCTATGCCATGTATTCAAAATCAACTGAAAAAAAAGGTATATTTACCGCCGCATTTGGACTCTACGCGAATTCAGATTCTTTTAATTTAATTAGAAATATTACAGACATTAAGAATGGATAGAAAAAAATTTCTGCATCTCAGTTCACTCGGACTCGCATCATTGAATTTAACCCGCATCTCCAAATCTGTACAAAAGCCTATTGTAATTTCTACATGGGACAGTGGAATGCCTGTTAATGCAGCTGCATGGGAAATACTCAGTAAAAAAGGAAAGTCAATTGATGCAGTGGAAGCTGGTGCATTATATATTGAAAATAGCCTCAATTGTTGCGTGGGACTTGGCGGCTACCCAGATAGAGACGGCATTGTAACCCTTGATGCCTGCATCATGGACGAGAAAGCCAATTGTGGCGCAGTGGGCGGATTGGAACAAATTAAACATCCCATTTCTGTTGCAAGAAAAATCATGGAAACAACTCCGCATGTAATGCTGGTTGGACAAGGCGCTCAACAATTTGCTCTTCAAAATGGATTTCAATTGGAGTCTAAAGAACTCTCCGAAGATGCTGCAAAAAATTACAAATTATGGCTAGAGAAAAGTCAATATCATCCTGAAATCAACGTCGAAAATAAAAAGCAAAATGGTCCTGCAGCTCCCCCATTTTTTGAAGACGGTTCACCCAACCATGACACCATGGGATTAGTAGCAATGGATATTAATGGAGACTTATCCGGTGCCGTTACTACATCAGGCATGGCATACAAAATTCATGGCCGAGTTGGAGATTCTCCTATCATTGGCGCGGGACTTTTTGTTGACAATGAAATCGGCGCAGCAACCAGCAGTGGCGTGGGCGAAGAAGTCATCAGAATATGCGGAACCCATCTAGTAGTGGAATACATGCGACAAGGTTATTCACCAGAAAATGCCTGTAAAAAAGCAGTAGAAAGAATCGTAAAACGAGACCGCAAAAAAGCAGAAAGCATACAAGTGGGATTTTTAGCAATGAACAAAAAAGGAGAATACGGCGCATTTGCGATACAGAAAGGTTTTGTTTTCAGTGTAAAAAGCGAAGCCGAAAATCAAATTCATCCATCCAAATACCTGATTTAAAAATAAAGTCTAATGTCAAACATGAATTTCAAACTTGAGGTAATTGCTTTTGATATTGAAAGTTGTTTCATTGCCCAACAATGTGGTGCTATAAGAATTGAATTATGCGATAACCAAGCCGAAGGAGGAACTACACCCTCTTACGGCTTTATCAAACAAGCAAGAGAAAAAATCAGCATTCAATTATTTCCCATCATCAGACCGAGAGGTGGAGATTTTTTTTATACAGCTGATGAATTTGAAATCATGAAAACAGATATCGAAATCTGCAAACAATTGGGATGCGATGGAATAGTTACCGGAATTTTAAAGAGTGATGGATCGGTGGATAAAGAGAGAATGAAAGTTTTAGCAAATCGTGCATACCCCATGAGTGTTACGTTTCACAGGGCTTTCGACAGAACTAAAGATGCGTTCAAAGCGCTAGAAGATATTATTGAAATTGGATGCGAACGTATTTTAACCAGCGGGCAAAAGCCAACAGCCATGGAGGGCATTGATTTAATTAGAGAGCTAGTAAACAAAGCAGACAACAGAATCATCATCATGCCAGGGAGCGGGATTAAATCCGACAATATTATTGAAGTAGCAAAAAAAACAAAAGCGCAGGAATTTCACAGTTCTGCAAGAAGTTTCATCTCTTCTAAAATGGAATATCATCAGGAAAGCATGAATGAAAATCTAAAACAAGTTCAACTCAATGAAAAAGAAGTATTGAATTTAATAAGCAATCTTGCAAGTATCGAATCTTAATATAAAATTCTTACTTTGATTGAGTGTTTTACATTCTTCAATAATTCAACCGCATTCTTACTGATACTTTTATCTATATCCAAAACCACATAACCAATCGTATCATTTGTTTTTAGATACTGACCGAGGATATTAATTTTATTTTGGCTCAGTGTAGCATTAATCTGACTCATCACACCCGGTACATTTTCATGAATATGTAAGATGCGATGTGCTCCTTCCTGAGGAGGTAACGCCAAAGCAGGTATACTGTGAGATCCAGTACTGATACCTTTTTCAAGATAATTGAAAAGCTTAGAGCTTACATCCAATCCAATATTATTTTGTGCTTCCTGAGTACTACCGCCAATATGGGGTGTTAATAAAACATTCGACAATCCCTGTAATGGCGAATTAAATACATCTCCATTCTTTTCAGGCTCTACTGGAAAAACATCAATAGCTGCTCCACCCAAATGTCCTGATTCCAAAGCTTGTTTCAATGCATTGATATCAACGACTTCTCCTCTTGCATAATTAATCAAAACACTGCCTTGTTTGAACAATTTCAAATTAGACTTATTAATCAAATTTTTCGTGCTTGCCAATTCAGGAACATGGAGTGTAACCACATCGCTGTGTTTAAACAAATCTTTCAGTGATTTACAGGCTGTTGCATTACCCAAAGGGAGTTTGGTTTCAACATCATAAAAATTAACCTTCATACCTAACGCCTCCGCTAAAACGCTGACCTGACTTCCGATATTTCCATATCCAACAATACCCAAAGTTTTTCCTCTTAATTCATGACTCCCCTTTGCATCCTTCATCCAACTTCCTTCATGAGCCGCTTTATTTTTATCGATAATTTTTCTGACCAACATGATAGAAGCACCAATTACCAATTCAGCAACACTTCTCGTATTGCTGTAAGGTGCATTAAATACAGCAACTCCATGTTTTGTTGCAGCCTTCAAATCAACCTGATTTACTCCAATGCAAAAACATCCCACGGCTTGCAATTTGGAAGCAGCTTCCAAAACTTTTTTTGTGATCATGGTTTTACTGCGAATACCCAAAATGTGCACATTTTTAATTTCCTTAATCAACTCCTCTTCACTCAATGCTCCATTTAATTTTTTCACATTAGTATATCCGGTGTTAGCAAATTGTGCAGTGGCTGCATCACTGATGTTCTCCAGAAAGAGAATATTTATTTTTTCCTTGGGATAACTTGTATTTTTTTTCTCTGACATTTTTAATCACCTTATTTTTACAAAGATATTCTATAAGACTTATATTTTTACAATTATGAGGAGTATAAAGGGTCTTGTTTAATATTTCGTTTTCCAAAACCATGACAAACTTAAAACAGACCGATTCAAAATGACGCTATTCTCAAAAACAGCATCAAATTCAAAAATGCTGTTCTTATTAATACTTAATCAAAAAAACAAGATTTGCTGTTTGTTCTTTTTTATCACTTTGCTTGTTTTTACAAGTTGCAAATCAAAGAAAAAAGATACAAACAACGAACCATTTGCTTATCAGCTTCCTGCAAACCAAAGTATCAATAAGGGCTTGATTGACACATTAAATTTTATTACTAATTCGTGGTACGATCATTTTTTAAAAAGATCCGGATTTAATGGAGGGATTATTATTGCCAAGGGTGGAAATATCATCTATGAAAATTACAACGGTACAGCTCATTTAAATGGTAATGATACCATAAATGCCAACACCTCTCTTCATATTGCATCGGTTAGCAAAACCTTAACTGCAATGACCATTTTAAAGTTATATCAAGACCATAAATTGAATCTTGATGATGAATATGATAAATACTTTCCAGGATTTGATTACCCTGGCGTTACCATCAGAACACTCTTGAATCACAGAAGCGGGTTACCCAACTATACTTACTTTATCGATGAATTAAAATTTGACAGACATACTCCCGTAACTAATCAGGATATTTTAGATTGTCTGATAAAAAGAAAAAGTGAATTAAAAAATATAAGCACTGCAGACAGACACTTTTCATACTGCAACACCAATTATGCTTTGCTCGCTTTATTGATTGAAAAAATAACAAAAACCCCATATCCTATTTATTTGAAGAAAACCATCTTCGACCCATTAGGCATGAAAAATACCTTTGTATTCACGAAAGAACTGGACGGAAAAGTGAACACCAGTTATGATTGGACAGGCATGGAAATTGGGCAATCGAATCTGGATTTAGTTTTTGGTGACAAAAATATATACTCCACTCCACAAGACCTTTTGAAATGGGACAGATTACTATCCTCAGATTTATTTTTATCAAAAGAAACTAAAGAAGAAGCGTTTAATCCTTACAGTAATGAAAAATCAGGCATTAGAAATTATGGTTTAGGATGGAGAATGTACAATTTTCCAAATGGCTATAAAATCATTTATCATAATGGTTGGTGGCATGGAAGTAATGCCGTTTTCATCAGATTAATCAAGGAAGATGCAACAATTATCGTAATAGGTAACAAATTCAATAAGTCCATCTACAAAGCAAAAGAATTGATTGGACTCTTTAGCAATTTGAATTCAATTGGAAACGAAGAAGAATAATTTTTTATCCAAAAAAGAGATAAGTCAAGAGAACGGAAGTAATTATTCCCACTAAATCTGCAAGAAGCATTGCCCAAACTGCATAGCGTGTATTCTTAATCGATACTGCTCCGAAATAAACTGCAATCACATATAAAGTGGTATCAGAAGAACCCTGTAAAATACAAGCCAATCTTCCCGGAAACGAATCGGCTCCGAAAGTCTTCATCGTATCCACCATCATCCCTCTCGCACCACCACCACTGAAAGGTTTGATTAAAGCTGTTGGCAATCCATCTACAAAACGTGTATCGGCTCCGAAAGCAGCAAACATCGATTTTATGCCGCTAATTACCGTATCAAAAGTGCCACTAGTTCTGAGTAAGCTAATAGCAACCAACATTCCAACTAAGTATGGTACAATTCTTACCGCTGTTTCAAAACCGCCTTTAGCTCCGTCAATAAAGGCGTCGAACACATCAATCTTCTTATAAATTCCTCCCAATACAATTAAAATAAAAATTGAAAGAATCAATCCGCTGCTTAATGAACTTGAAAATATTTGCACTGACTCTGAATCCAATTGATGAATATATAATACAATCGAAGCGATGATTGCTGAAATTCCAAATATCCATGCAATGATGACAGGCTGAAAAACATTGATTTTTTGTTTGAAGCTTACAATCAACATAGAAGCAACTGTTGCAATAAATGTGGCAATCATGCATGGAATAAAAATATCCATCGGATTAGCCGCTTTTGCTGCTGTGCGCATAGCAATTATACTCACAGGAATCATCGTCATTCCTGAAGCATGCAAACACAAAAACATAATCTGTGGGTTAGACGCTATTGATTTATTGGGATTAATTTCTTGCAAACTCTCCATGGCTTTTAACCCAAAAGGTGTTGCTGCATTATCAAGTCCTAATAAATTAGCAGAAAAATTCATCATCATATGTCCAATAGCAGGATGCCCTTTCGGAACTTCTGGGAATATTTTAGAAAAAAACGGACCAATGATTCTTGACAAAAATCTTATCCCTCCTGCTTTTTCGGCAATTGATAAAAAGCCCATGAACAAAGCTAAAAATCCAATCAGCTTCAAACATAGATTTACAGCAGTCTGACAAGTTTCTATAACTCCATCAGCGTTTAATAATTTGAAAGTCAGTATTTCATTATTATTGTAACGAATGGTTTTATGATTATCTCCATTTACATATATTTTGTTACTGTCTGTAGCCGCTATAATTTGAGCATCTGCCTGACTTAAAGCAATTGTTTTCAACTTCACCGTATCCCCAGACTTCCCAGTAACCATATTGGAAAAAATAGTTCTGCTGTCAGACACAAATGCCAATTTTATAGTTGCAGTCAATATTGCAATGATTATAAAAGCAGACCAAATACGGCTTAGTACCATGGTTTAATTAATTTATGCTTGAAAATAAGAAAAAAGAATCAATTAGTTAGGTTTCAGAAGTTTAATTCGCTTCGCTAGTTTAATAAGTTTAAAAGGTTATAACTTTTAAGGTTTATTGTAACATTACTCATTCAAATCAACTAATCTAATTTTACCAAACCTTTTGAACTTATTGAACCTTTGTAAACTTTGAAACATCATATCAAACCCCTGAAACATTTTCTCAATCAACTAATCAACTAATCAACTTATATTTGCACTCGCAAAAAATCTTCAAAATGGCATTACAAGCAGGCATAGTGGGATTACCCAACGTAGGAAAATCAACTCTTTTTAACGCAGTGAGTAGCAGCGCAAAGGCTCAGGCTAGCAATTATAGATTTTGTACCATCGAACCAAACACAGGTTTGGTAAATGTTCCAGATCCGCGTTTGAATAAGCTTGAGGAGCTAGTAAAACCTAACCGTGTTGTTCCTACTCAAATTGAAATTGTAGACATTGCAGGATTGGTTAGAGGTGCAAGCAAGGGAGAAGGATTAGGGAATAAGTTTCTTGCTAACATCCGTGAGGTAGATGCTATCATCCATGTAATCAGATGCTTTGAAGATGATAATATTTTAAGAGATGAAGGACCTATAAATCCGGTTGGCGATAAAGAAATCATTGAAACTGAATTGCAGTTGAAAGATATAGAGAGTGTTGAGAAAAAAATGCAACGCACTGAAAAATTATTAAAACAAGGCGATGCAAAATTGAAAGCGGAATATGAAGTCTTAAAAGCTTGCAAAGAGCATTTAGATAAAGGAAAAAATATTTTGTCTTTGGGATTAAGCAAAGAAGACAAATCTGCTATTGCTGATATTTTCTTACTAACGGACAAGCCTATCCTATACGTTGCCAATGTAGATGAAGCATCTATGCATACCGGCAATAAATTCTCTAATGCTTTGATTGAAGCGGTTAAAAATGAAGGGAATGAAGTAATTGTAATGACTAATGCAATCGAAGCTCAGATTGCGGAGTTTGATACCCCTGAAGACAAGCAAATGTTCATGGAAGAATACAAAATGGTAGAACCTGCATTAGACAGATTAATCCATTCTACTTATAAATTATTGAACCTCTCCACCTATTTCACTGCAGGTGTTCAGGAAGTTAGAGCATGGACCATTCAACAGGGATGGAAAGCGCCACAAGCAGCTAGTGTAATTCACACAGATTTTGAAAAAGGATTTATCAAAGCCGAAGTAATCGCCTATGACGACTTCGTTCATTATGGCTCCGAATCTGCGTGCAGAGACAATGGAAGATTACGCATCGAAGGAAAAGAATATCTTGTTCAGGATGGAGATGTAATGCACTTTAGGTTTAATGTGTAGTCCGCTGCGCGGGGTGTTTCAAAGGTTCAAATTGCTGCGCTTGTTTGATGAGTTGGGAATGTTGTGTTTTACAGTTTGTTGTTTTACAAATCTTCAAATACAAACTATTGAACCTACAAAACTCACTCAACCTACTCAACCAAATTATCAAATCTCCAAATTGAAC
>JAIXWH010000136.1 GCA_027484165.1 Chitinophagaceae bacterium
AAGGAGAAAGTCGGCTGCATGATTTTCTACTGTTCCATGGTTTGGAGATGAAGCGCGAATAATCTGCACCGCGTTCATTCAAAAATGAATCCAGATAGCGTTTAGCATAGTGTTCGCCCGCAGGTTGAAAAGAAGCAAAATTATCATTCAGTTGTTTTTCAAATGACTCGGGTAGTGTAAATGGATGTTTTGTACCTAAAGGGGTGTGAACAGAAAAAGCGTTTTCAAATAGCGGTTGGTGCATGAATGAGTACCACTGTTTATCCCAATCGGTGCGGTCTTTGATACCACGGAGAATCCCATCTCGTTGAAACTCTTGCCAAAGGATTTGGTGCTGAGTAAATTTCCTTTTCAAATTTTTATCTCTCTCATAAGTCAATTCAACTCCGCTTTCTCGGTAACTGAAGACGGTATGAATGTCATATTGATTCATCCAGTAAGCAAAAACATCATTGGCATTTCCATGACAAACGACCACTGATTTTTGATAAGCATCCAGGGTTTGATTGATGGAAAGAATGGAACGATATTGAAATTGAAGGTGTCGAAGGGATGTATCCGGATGATTGTACAAATTAGGTTCAAATAGAAAAAGTATGATATAGGGTAAGCCGGCTTTTTCCGCATAAAAAAGCGGCCCATGATCTTGGGTACGAAGATCACGCTTGAGCCAAACGATGTTGATGGTTGTTTTCAGCATGGGATGTCGGTTGCACGAGTTGAATAAGGTAGAACAAAAATGAAGGGAATTGGTTGGGGGAATAAGGGGGAAATAAATATATTTCTTAAAGCGCATCGCATTTAGAACAACTAATTTATGAGCGCTTGTTCTTACATTATAGAATCAAATAAAAGTTTAGAATTATGCAGAAATAATCCTCATAAAATATTTATACGATTAAATTACCACGATTCCGTTCATTTACTCGTTTCTTAAATTATCATCGAAATTTTATACCATTCCTCAAATAGATTGAGGTCTGACCACATAGTTTTAGGTTGAAACAACAACCCTCAAACTTTAATTATGCATCTTATTTCATTATTATTCCTGGCGAAATGTCCAATGATATTTTTTAAGCAAAGACAAATTTTGAGAAAATACAGCCAGTTTAAAACATGGAAGGTCAATCGAAACAAAAATAAAAAATTAGTAACTCATGAATATTGACATCATCAAAGAAGAAATTTTACAGTTCAAATGGACGCTTAACAAAATACTAAAGAATAAAACCGATGCAGTATCTGCACAAAATTGGGAGGTTGCTGCTGCGTTTAGAGATGAAGAAAAAATTATTAGCGAATATCTTCAGACGCGGAAAAATGAACTTTTAGAGGAGTTGAAAAATGTGAAGCAATTACCATCAGAAAATAATAATGACATTATTTTACTTGAGGAATTATTGGTTTTGATTGATGCTTAGACACAATGCAGAGGTGTGTAAAATAAACAAATAAAAATAATTACTAAACAAAAATCATATGAATAAAATAGTATACGTAGACATGGACAACGTCCTTGTTGATTTTAAATCAGGAATAGACAAATTAACTCCTTTGGAATTAGAGCATTTCAAGGACAGATATGACGAGGTTCCTAACATTTTTTCTAAAATGGAACCTATGGAAAACGCGATAGAGTCTTACATCAAGTTATGCTCGAAATTTGACACGTATATTCTTTCAACATCTCCTTGGGAAAATCCTACTGCACTTAATGACAAGTTGGATTGGGTGAAAAAATATTTAGGTAAACATGCTTACAAAAGATTGATTTTATCTCATAATAAGCATCTCAATCACGGTCATTATCTTATTGATGACAGGGAGAAAAATGGTGCAGATAAATTCGTTGGCAAATTAATATTATTTGGTGGGGAAAGATATCCTAATTGGAATGCTGTTATTGAATACTTACTTTAAAAAGGTATTCCTGAAAATTAAAAATTTCTATTTTAGTTTATGGATTTATCAAAATCATGAGTTTAGATTTTGGACTTATTTATTTCAGATGTGCCTTTAAAAATTTAGGTAATCTAACAATTTTATCACATCGTTAAAAATGAAAATATAAAAAAGATATTGTAGATTGCGACACGATTTATAAATACTTCTAAGTTTAGATTTCGAAACTTTAAAGTATCCTCAAAATTTATCTAAATAAACTTAAAAACAATAATTATAACTCTGTTTTTATCATGAAATCAAATCCAAAATATTCCAAAGAAAGAAAAGATAATATTGAAGAAATATCCTCTGCTTTTGGACGCCCCAGAAAAGATGATAAAAAGATTAAAAGTGGTGAAAATATTTTCTATAAAGAAAAAGAGTACAATGTAATTGCTGCAGATGTGCCATTTCCCGATAATAAGGAAGAATTAAAAAAAATTGAAGATATTCTTGGCGAATTTGAAAAAGAAGATGTAAATGGCGATAATGCAGAAATACACCCCTTTTTTGATGCATCACCTTATGAAACTTGTGCTACATATCTACGAAATTTACTTCAAGAAACAAAAGCAAAATTGAAGGAGTATATTTTAGAATTAGAAGCAGAAGATGCTTTTTCTGATCGATTAGAAAAACCGAATTATATTGCTTTTTATCGCCCATTTCATTTTTGGCCCAGATCATGGGGTATTTATTTAAATAAAAGAATGATTAACAGTGAGGGTGCAAGAATTTACGCGTATAATAACAGAAACAATATTGTTCCCGGGTTAACATTTCAGGATGCTAGAAGACTTTCTTTTTTTCATACTTACTTTCATGAAATGTATCATCATAAGTTTGAGCTTTTAGGAACCAAGTTTGAAATGTCTTTAAGAAAACCTGTTTATACCGAATGTTTTCATAAGTTCTATTGTGAAACCCTAGATACCGATTATTGCTTGGAAGAAGCATTTGCCAACGTATTTGGATTAAACAAGGCAATTAAGCATATGTACGATAAACAACTTTTAAATTATCCTAAATCAGAAATAAAACTACTGCTTAGAGAAGCGATATTATATAATGCTCCTAGGGGTTATAGGGTAGCTTATGAAATAACAGGCTTGTATGATCAGGATGGAGAAAAGTATTTTGAAAACCAATTTCTAGAAATCTTACTTGATTTCTGTCACAGAACATTATTTAACAATCAGCCTCCGGTAGCAGTTGACCCTATGACTTGGGATATTTTTACATATAGGCTCGATCCGCTGATTAATTCTAATAATACAGTGACATTTGTTCTTTAGGTCATTCATCAGAAATATATAAATTTAATATTTTTAATCATGCAATTTCCTTTCTTTTTGCAGTGTGTATAGAGAAATCCACAAAATCATTTTTTAAAACCGGATCATCCTATAGATTGTGGCCTTCTGCCATACTTTCACGAATATTAATTATATCGGTTTATATGATTATATAAAACTTAGTTTTTGTAGATTGTGAATCGATTATATCATTATCCATAAACGTATATGTCCGACATAAAAACAATTTCCGAAGCGCTTATTAATTTCCGTAATGAACGTGACTGGGAGCAATTTCATAATCCCAAAGATTTAGCATTGGCGATTAATGTTGAAGCTGGAGAGTTACTTGAGCTATATCTCTGGAAAAATGTAGAGGAAGCTAATAAAGAAAAAATAAAAGAAGAATTGGCTGACGTTTTCGCTTATGCATTTTTACTTGCCGATAAATACCAGTTTGATGTAAAAGAAATCCTCCTTGAAAAAATTCAGAAGAATGCTGAAAAATATCCGATTGAAAAAGCAAAGGGCACCGCTAAAAAATACAATGAACTATGATTGTATATAATGCTACCAAGTCTGACTTTTTAAATGATGTACTCACAAATGAAATAGAGAACATCGTTTTGAAAAATGTAAAATTAAAGCTCAATCGAAGTGTTGGTATTGCAGAAATCAAATCCTGGGCGTCTTCATTAAGTTATATGGATAGAATAATGCAGGACGCAATGATTCCTAATGATTGTGGTATTGCGATAGAATACCAGATTCCTCAGACTGGTAAAAGAATCGATTTCATCATCTCCGGACAAAACGAAGAAAATAAAGATGCTGTAATTCTGGTTGAATTGAAGCAATGGTCTGAAGCCAGGTTAACCAGTAAAGATTCTATTGTTGAAACGTTTGTTGGAGGTAGAATGGGAGAGCATACCCATCCATCTTATCAGGCATGGTCATACGCAACATTGCTACAAGGATTTAATGAAGTGGTATATAAAGAAAACATTCAACTGCATCCCTGTGCTTATTTACACAACTATGCAGAAGATGGTGTAATAAGAAATGAGTTTTATGCCGAGTATATCAATAAGGCTCCGGTATTTCTAAAAAGCGATGCCGTTAAGTTGCGAGAGTTTATTAAGAAGCATGTGCGCTATGGAGATAGAAGCAATATTCTGTATCGCATTGAAAACGGAAAAATTAAGCCTTCAAAAATGCTTGCCGACAGTATCACCAAAATGATAAAAGGCAATCAGGAGTTTGTGATGATTGACGATCAGAAGGTGGTTTATGAAAATGCAATAGCCCTTGCAAAACACGCTAGCCAAAA
>JAIXWH010000098.1 GCA_027484165.1 Chitinophagaceae bacterium
CACTGTTGGTGCTGTTGGTGTTACATTTACAGTAAATGGTACCACTTTATTGGTTACGCAACCTGTTACCGGATTGGTTACTTTTAAATTTACGCTCTTCTCACCAGGAGAAGCTACTGTAAATATAGCCGAGTTTTGTGTTGTGTTGTCTAAACCAGATGAAGGACTCCATAAAAAAGAGTAGTTAGTTGGAGGTGCAAATCTCCATGACTCTGGCGCAAAAGTACCAGCAGAATATGCCTGACGACCAGGTGCAACCGCTCCAATTTGTTTCGTTGCATCTTGTAAGCCGTATGTTCTTGCTGTGGTGTTATTGATTTTCTGTATGTGCATTTCTACGATACCTGTAGTTTCATATAGCATTACTTGAACAGATCCTGAATTGTTTGAATTCGTACCACTAGAACCACCTACACTCTTATATTCAAAAACAAATTTGCGTGTTGGTGCAGACCCTTCTGTCCAATATCTCATGATTGGCTTGATTTGGAAACTAACAGAAACTGTACCTGAAGAAGTAGCTGCATTGCTCATGGTAAAGGTTGTAGAACCTGTAGCTGTAGCAGAATTAGAACTTACTACGCCAGATACAAAAGTTCCGGCTGGAATACCAGTACCAACCAGACTATCTCCTATATTAAAGATATATCCATTAGCAGTGGTTACTGTTGTAGATCCACTTGTTAATGTACAAGTTAAAGACTGACTAGGACTACTAGGAGAATTAGCTCCTAAATCCGCAATACCAGCTGCAATAACGTTTCCTGGATTTTCTGCATTAGGGAACGTTACGGGTGTATTATTGAAAGTATACTGATTGATACCTGCATTTGCCGCATAAGATGGAACTTGTCCAAACAAAAGGAGTCCATTAGTACCAGCAGCTAATTTATCAAAGAAACTACCAAAGAAGTTGAAATTAAAACCAATTGGAATATTAGGGAAACCGGCATCATCGAGAGGACAATATGCGCACTGATAATTTACACCAGCTGGAACACCAAATCTTTCAGCTAATACTGTTGCATTAGAAGGAGCAGTTGCATACGCAAAAGGAATATTACTTACAGTAAAGTTACCCGCACTCAAATTAGAATTTAATGTTACCGTTTGACCCGTGTTGAAACAAGATACAGCTGGTGAAGCGGTAGGTACAATAGGTGTACTCGCAATTGGTCCTACAACAAATTTTGCTGTAACCGTACATGCTGGATTACTTCCACTTGCAGAGAATACAGCAGAAACAGTATAGGTTGTTGAAGTGGTTGGTGTAGCTACTACACTTAAACCCTGAGCAACATCCAATCCTGTTGAAGGTGACCAAGAATAAGATTCGGCATTAATGTCATTTAATGAGATGGTTACCTTATCAGTAGCGGTACAAATCAATCCATTTGAAGGATTAACGACAGGCGCAAATGTACCCACATTTCTAACCGAATAGGTAGATGATGAAATACCAGTTAGACCATTTGAAATCACAGTAACATTACCTGCAGAAATACCGTTAGGTGTAACTGCAGTAATAGAAGTATTAGAAACTACGCTAAATGAAGCAGCAGCTAATCCGTTGAATAACACTTGAGTGGTACCGATAAATCCTGTACCTGTTAAAGTTACTGCTTCACCACCTGCAGAACAGAATGCTGAAGGAGTAATTGTAGTAACGGTTGGGTTTGAAGCAATGTTTAACAAAGCAAAGAAATCATTACCCGCATTTGTTACAAAAGGCCCAGTAACTGTTGAAGTAGTAGCTACTGAAAGCTGAGCCGTGATAAAATCGGTGTTGGCTACGTTTGTTTGGCCAGAAGCTACAAGACCCAAGGTTCTACCTCTATCTACCCAAGTCCCAGAAGCTGATGAAGACTGTCCAATGCTCAAATTAGCAAAAGTAAGTGAACTAGGTAAAGAATCTGAAGCACCATAAACCATTGTGAATATTGGGTTCACACCGTATGATAATGTTGCATTGCTAATGAAAGGCTCTGCTTTAACATTATATGATTTTTTACCAACAGGCACTTTTGAAGCAGGATTTGTTGTTGACGGAACACCAGATTCAGAAACAGTTACATAACCCATTGAAGGACCATCAGAACCATTTGTTGATCTTGTTCCTGTAAATAAACTTACAGGAGATCTGAATGGGAAAATCCTAGTTGCCCCTGTAGTTGTAGCCGTAGTTCCTGGTAAAGCAATTCTCATTGAGCCATTTTTCACATGACCAAAAGCATCTTGTTGACCGTAGTTTGTAACAGAACCAAAGCCGGCATATAAAGGACTATAGAAGAATAACAATCCACCATTCATATCTAAAGTAGTACCGTATTGATTCACACCAGATGGATTGGCAGTTGCCGCTGATAATGATAATGCACCAGCACCTCCAATAATTTTTAAAGTATCAGAGCTAGCAGCATATTTTACTTTAGCTTTTGTATTTATAGTTAATACGTTTATTTGTTTATTTGATGGGATTTCTACAGAAGTTGTTCCTTCATTAACAGATAAAGTTGGATTCAAAACTTGATAGGTCAAATTATATAAGCCAACTCTTGAGGTAATTCCTGCTGCTGTAGCTGCAGTAAATGCCTGACCGTTGTTGCCAGTTGAGTCTAAAGTAGGTGTTGGAGCAGATGCGTAACCATCACCAGGATTGGTAACTCTAAATCCAACTACTGATCTCGCTCTCATTAACGCAATAGCCCTAGCTAATGAGTTGGCCGGGAATCTAATG
>JAIXWH010000106.1 GCA_027484165.1 Chitinophagaceae bacterium
CTTGACCAGACAAAAAAACTTCCTTAATGGCTTTGTCTTTCATACCCTTATCAAGCAGTAAAACAAGTAATTGATATATACTTCTTTCTGTTCTTTGTAATTTACTTGTATCTCTGGGAGCTCTTATTTTTGGTTGAAAGCATACATCTAAAAACTCTCTTGCACACTCTCTCCATTTTTCTTGACTTGTGTTTAATACATCAACTAATCTATTTGATATTCCAAACTTTTCAAAAAACCTATTGTCTTTGAAAGTCATTTCAAATCTATAAATAAAACTATCGTTAATCTCTTTCTTTATATCATCTGGAAGTTGCTTTAATAAATCTTCGTTCTTCTTATTAGTTATCTCTTTTGTCTTATCGTAAAACTTTATGAATGGCTTTGTTGGTGTTGCTGTTTCTCTCCTTCCAGTAGTAATTCCGAAACCTAATTTTTTGCTATCAAAAATCTTAAAATCGTTGCTATATCCATTATACCTTTCTTTCAAATCTTGATTGTACTCCTTTATTTTTGGTAGGTCATTGTAGTCAAATTTGAAATCACATTTCATATCCAAGTCCTTTGTATAGGTTTCTTGAATTATCTTATTTACATCTCCAGATAAATACCCTAATTCAATTATGTAGTTCAATACATCTAAATAATCTTTCTCCGAAATCCCATTAAAATAATTATCGGAAACCTTTGAAGGAAAGTATATTAAAACCCTTTCAATCCTCCTATTTGGTAAATCCTTTATTAACCTACCTAAATGGACTTTATGGCTTTTGTATTTTAATTTTAGAGAGGTTGCCTTAAACTCATCAACTATATCACCAGTATCCAAATCCATTGTAGCATAATTGCTTGGAATGTTTACGGCATCAAAAACAGATGCATCGCAATAAAACTTACCGCTATCTACGAAAAATTGGTTATATGGTATTTTTTGACTTAAATTTGTCATCGTATATCTTTTCTAACTATTTCAGCCCTTCGTGTCCTGCAAGATTTGAAGGGTTTTTTTTTATACTTGCTTTCCAGTAAATGTATCGTATAAATCACGATAAAATTGGAAAGAATAATGCTCTTTATTAAATGCCAATTCTCTTTTAGCTCTCCATTCTGCTTTTAATTCTTCGCTATATTCTTTTGGTCTACCTGATTTTTCTAATGGAGCTTCTATATAAACCCATTTGCTCTTGTGGAATGTAGAAACCCAATCATCTGGAGCTTTCGTTGGTGGTGGTGGCGTATATACCTTTGGCTTTGGTTTTACATGCCCAACTTTTACATGCGTAACATCTTCGTTTTTCTTTGGAATATCTGCGTCTATTTTAGGAATTATCGTGCTTTTTGGTTGCTCTATTTTCTGTACTGGTATAGGTGCTTTAGTTTCTATTAAAATTCCTTTTTCTGCCTTTTTAGGTATGTGGTAACTGTCTAATACATCGTTTATATAACTTGATATTGGCTTTCTTTCAATAGATGCGTTTTTTAGGTATTCATAGTAGTTTTCTATCGGCACTCTGATCGTAATGGTTTTGCTTTTAGGCATAGTATTTATTTTTGTGTACTTATCTAGTGTACATTTGCGTTTTTATAGTGTGTACATTGATTGTTTTTCCAAATGTACGCATATATAAGTTACAGTCAAAAAAAAATGTTTCGGTATACGAATTCGGATACCATAAGCCGACCATCAGAGGTCGTCTTATTAAAGATTGGGGGCTTTGCCCCCAAACCCCCAGAGTTTTTTTTGGTGCTCCTTTCAGCATTACCGCAATTTGTTTAAAAGCTTTATTTTCGTAAAAAAATATATATGGCTATTTCATTAGGAATACAAAGAGATGTTCAAGTAGATTTCTCAATTAGTGATGTTAAATCTGCTATTGATAAAGTATCTTCTGCAAGTAAATCGTTCTACCAAATAAAGTCAAAAGACGATGTAATGAATACTTACGATATGGCTTTAGTAGGTGGGTTTGCGGTAGTTGTTCCTGTAAAAATCCAATTAAAGAAAGTTTCTGATACCCAAACTCAAATAGTTTTAGTATCTAACAAAGCAACTGATAGTGGTAACCAAGCAAATACGATAGTAGATAAATTTATGTCTTTGGTATCAAAAGCATTGTCAGGAGAAGAAATAACTGAAGCTTCTGTTTCAAAAGGAAAATCTGGTTGTTTTGGAGTGGTTTTATTTCTTATAGGAATAGGAGCAGGAATTTTTTATTTGCTTTCATAAAAAGTGGGAGCATCTCTGCTCCCACTTGACTTTGCGTTTAAAGCTTCAGTCGCACCGAATAGGTTGCTCTCCAGCAGAGCCCATCCAATTATCTTAAAAATCGGAAAAAATTATCCAAATGCACGATATTTTCGTATTTGGCTTTCATTTTTTTCGTCTGTTCTGTTGGGTTTATTATGAAATGATATATCCTATCAAACAATATACTCATTTGGTATTTATCTGCTTTCTTATCTTGACCAGACAAAAAAACTTCCTTAATGGCTTTGTCTTTCATACCCTTATCAAGCAGTAAAACAAGTAATTGATATATACTTCTTTCTGTTCTTTGTAATTTACTTGTATCTCTGGGA
>JAIXWH010000120.1 GCA_027484165.1 Chitinophagaceae bacterium
CTTTAGCAGGCTTGCCAAAGTTTTTCAAATTATAACTGAACGTCAGCATATAATATTGTTGTAAAACCTCGCTTCGAGAGTCTTCAAGATAAGTATTAGTAACGGTTCTGCTTACACTCTGATTCTGTCTTAAAATATCAAACACAGACAATTTTATTTCTCCTGTCTTGTTTTTAAAAAACTTCTTGCCAATTCCAGCATTCCATATAGAGAAGTTTCTGTCATACCCTGCAGAAAGACCTTTGAAAATTTGGTAGTTCAAATCATTCTGAACAAACCATCCCGATTTGCTCAATAAATTGAGAGACGCTGTAATATTATGATTAACGTAGTTGTTATTTGAAATTGTACCGCCGGATGTTTGTGCTTTATTGATGTTCGTGTTGTAATTGATATTGTAATCTACATATTCGCTGATATTACTTACAAATCCTAATCCTAAGTTATAGAGATATGTATTGGTTGAGGTTTGGATGGAGTTAATCATTCCCGGCATTTTTGTATACACCATACTTGATGTGAAATTAACTGTTGATTTCACCCATTTAATGGGCATGCTATAAGTGAATGAAGAACGAAACATCAAATAGCCATCAAGATTTAAAGGCTTCGATAATTGTGAGCCTTGTTTAAGAACAATACTGTTATCAAGAACAGAATCGTTGGCTGCAATATAGGTTGCGTTTGAAATGTAGTCGTCAGATTTTTGAATAAAGAAATTAGCAAAAATACTCTTATTCGTTTTTGTATTGGTGTAACTGAATCTGCTTCCCGTGTATTGTGTTAAAGCTTGTTTGAGGTCTTTATTTCCAGTACTGATGTTTAATGGATTGCTTAAATTATATACATCCTGCAATTGTGTAACAGATGGGAAATTGATACTGGCTCTGTAAAAAGCCCGGATATTGCAGTATTTATTTATTTTTTTTCTCCAGTAAGCGTAAGGGATAAAGTTGGAAAAATTTTTCTCGATATTACTATTTTTAGGCGAAAGGGTCTCGCTCCTGAATTGAGTTTCTTGATAATTAAGGCTTATGCCTAACTGTTCATCCTTACTTCTGTTAAAGCGATAGGTGATTCCGCCATTATGAGTGGTAATTTTATTTTCAAACTGATTGGATAAGATGGTGTCATATTTCGTGTAGGCCTGTCCATCGTAGCCGAATGTTTTTTGATCTGCATTATTTAGTTGTACAGAAGGATTGTATTCAAATTGAAATTGGCCCCTGCCTTTTTTTCCAACGGGTTCATTGTAGGTGATACTGCCACCAATTGTAGAGCCGTTTGTTTTATTGTCGATATATTGTTGTTGAAGTGAATCGATAGGAGATCCGCCAGCTAAATCATAAAATTGATAATCTGCAAAAATGTCTGAGGTTCCGTTATTTTTTGAAAAGGCGGTGTTTAATGATGCTGTAAAAATTCTGTTTTTCTTTTTAAAAGAATGACGGTACATTAAATTGTTCTTGATGTTGTAACCATCTTTGTTTTTTCCTGTAGATGCAATTGAATTAGAAAGGGTATCATCAAGATTTAGATAGCTAAGGGCACTTAAACCTGAATTAGATTTGTTGGATTGTAAATTTATGCTTGGAATGATAAAAATCATATTGTTGCTGTCAATTTTATATTCAATTCTTGCATTGATTCGGTGATTGAAATTATCAGAAAAAGCACTTCCGGTTTTATAATTATTAAGAGAACCCTCAAATATTTTAGTATTGGTAACAGAAGTGTTATTATTTCTGGTTTCATTGAAGAAGTAACTACCTGTAACGGTTGCACGCTTTCCCCATTTGTCGCTGTAATTAATACCAATTGCATTAGTGATGTTGATTCCGCTGTTTATGTCGGTTGAAAAATTTTCAACTGGAGCACCGGGTCCCCTGAATCTTTCCGTTGAAGGCTTGCTTCCTGTTAATCCCAAAAAATCTTGACTGCCAAAATTTTGCTGATTGATATTATTAAAATTGCCCACCAAAGAAATCCTTCTGTCTTTATTGAAAAAACTCATGTTGCCACCGGCACTATAAGTACTGTTTGTTCCAACGCCTGCGAATACACGACCAAATTGCGAGTTGTTAATTCCAGCTTTGGTTATGATATTGATTGCTTTTTGTGAATTACCATCATCTATTCCTGTCATTTGTGCCTGATCACTCATTCTGTCAAATACCTGAATTTTATCTACGGCAACCGCTGGAATATTTTTTAAAGCAGAAGTAGCATCATCACCGAAAAAGTCTTTCCCATCTACGGTAACTTTTTTCACCTGTTCACCATGAGCAGTAATTGTTCCCTTATTATCTATCGTTATTCCGGGCATTTTCTTTACCAGATCTTCGGTTGTAGCATCAGGGTTTACCTGATATTGTTTTGAGTTATATTGAGAAGTGTCATCTTTCTGCACAATTGCTGCACCTTTTGTTACTATAGTTAGGTTTTGCAATTCTGAGCTCGACTTTTCCAAAGAAATATTACCCATGTCATTGCTTTTAGCCGGACTGATATTTACAGTTTGTAAAAAAGTTTTATATCCAATAATACTTGCCTTTACAATAAAGTCGCCCTCACTCAAATTTATAAATTCGAAACCACCGTCATTATTGGTAACAGCAAATCTCAGGTTGCTGCTGTCTGCATTGTATAAAAGGGCAACAGTTACGCCTGATAGTTTTTTATTGTCGTTTTTATCAATAACCTTTCCCTGTAACTTAATATTTTGGGCATTCGAGGAAAATGACATAAAAATGGAAAGAGATAATAAAGCAATGATTTTATTCATGATAGGGTATATTATTGAGTATGCTGTAGCTTTTAGATTTTTTTAGATTTATTAATTGAGATTTTTAATATTTAAGAATTATATTGCAGGCTCAAATTTTTTTATGGAATATAATAAGTTAGTAGCTGTAACCGGGCTTAGCGGG
Organism: Chitinophagaceae bacterium; assembly: GCA_027484165.1. Taxonomy (GTDB): domain Bacteria; phylum Bacteroidota; class Bacteroidia; order Chitinophagales; family Chitinophagaceae; genus Ferruginibacter. The sequence continues at coordinate 2,931 of JAIXWH010000120.1, forward strand.
TTGTTTGAATTAGTATCTTCTAAAGCAGATGGCGGATTAGTTCGCTCTCTGGATGACAAAAGTACCAAATTTGTAAGTAATAGAATACACGCTTTCTCACATTTGGAAAGTATTGAGATTTATACCACTGGCGAGAATGTGAATCTTTCAGAAATTTTCATTGCTATGAAAAACAGCAGTGAAAAGATGCCGGATGCCAATAACGCTAAGGATGTGAAAGGTTATTTCGAGAAGGCTTACCCTAATATGGATTTCGAAAGAGTTTACGGTAGCGATATGAAGAAAATGATCAAGTGGTTTGATGTATTGACAAAAAATAAAATAGAAATCAAATTGTCTGAAACACCTGCTGATGATATGGTTCCAGAACAACAAGTAGAAAAAAAGCCAGCCGCAGTAAAAGCAGCACCTAAAGCAGCAGCAGTTAAAAACGCTCCAGCAAAAAAAATAAATACACCAAGAAAAATGGCATAATGACTTTTCTTGATATCATATAATTAATCACATTAAATTTCCGCCTCTGGCGGATTTTTTTCTATGAACTATTCTGCAGACATACAAAAAATAAAAAGAACCTTTATCCCTGAAAGTTATACATTAACCGATTGGGAATCTCTCGAGCCCTATTTTAAATTATTGATGGAAAGAGATATAAGCACTAAGGAGAAATTGGAGCAATGGCTAAAAGATCAAAGTGAACTCGAAGCTGCCATCAATGAAGATTCATGCTGGAGGCAAATTAAAATGACTTGCGACACCCAAAACAAAGAATTGGAAGAGTCTTTTAACTATTTCTGTTTGCAGATTCAACCTAACATTCAACCATATGCAGATGCTTTGAATAAAAAACTATTGGCATCACCTGCACTTAATGAGCTCGACTCAGAAAAATATCATACGTACTTACGCAATGTAAAAAAGAGTATTGAGTTGTTCAAAGAGGAAAATATTCCTTTACAAGCTGAATTGTCTGTTTTGCAACAACAATACGGGCAAATCACCGGCGCTATGACCGTTGAAGTAGATGGTAAAGAATACACACTTCAACAAGCTGCAAAATTTCTGGAAAGCAAAGACAGAAGCAAAAGAGAAGAAGTTTTTCATAAAATTCAACAAAGAAGACTTCAGGAAAAAGATAAACTCAATGAGTTGTTCGATAAACTCGTTGCAATTAGAGATACTGAATCAAAAAATGCAGGCTTTGACAATTACAGAAGTTATCGTTTCAAAGAGTTGGGCAGATTTGATTATACTCAAGAGGATTGTTATGCATTTCATGAGGCGGTTAAATTGCATGTGCTGCCATTGGTTAGTGATATTTATAAAAAGAAGAAAGCTGCTCTCGGAGTGGAGGAATTCAAACCATGGGATATTGAAGCTCAGCCTGAAGGAATTGAACCACTTCATCCATTTAAAACAGGGCAAGAGTTATTGCAAAAATCGATTGATTGCTTTAATCAACTTCATCCCTTTTTTGGGGCATGTTTGTCGAAGATGCGAGAATTGAAACACTTGGATTTGGAAAGCAGAATGGGCAAAGCTCCCGGCGGATACAATTGTCCGTTAGCTGAAAGCGGCGCTCCGTTTATTTTTATGAACGCAGCAGGACAAATGCATGATGTAACTACTATGCTTCACGAAGGAGGTCACGCAGTTCACTCTTTCCTTGCACACCATCTCGAATTAAGTGGCTTTAAAGAATATCCAATGGAGATAGCTGAAGTGGCAAGCATGACCATGGAATTGTTTACAATGGATTACTGGGATGTTTTTTTCGATAATGAAGAAGATTTGAAAAGAGCTAAACAGCATCAGCTGGAGAGGACTATAACCATCTTCCCATGGATTGCTATCATAGATAAATTTCAACATTGGATTTACCAGAATCCTTCTCATACTCACGAAGAAAGAACAGCCAACTGGCAGTTGATCCTTAAAGAGTTTTATGATGATGTGATTGATTATACAGGCCTGGAAACATATCGAGGTAATGCATGGCAAAGACAATTGCATTTATTTGAAGTACCCTTTTATTATATCGAATACGGAATCGCGCAATTAGGAGCAATCGGAATGTGGATGCAGTATAAAAAGAACAAAAATGGGGCTATCGAAAATTACTGTAATGCGCTAAGTTTAGGCGGCACTAAAACCTTACCTGAATTGTATAAAGCGGCGGGGTTAACTTTTGATTTTTCTCCTGATAAAATCAAAGAGTTGATGGATTTTGTAAGAGCTGAAATGCAAGCCTTGGCTTAGTTTTTACATTCAGCACAAATGCCTTTAACTACCATTGCTTTTTGAAGCGGCTTAAATCCTTTGGGGAGTTTTACTTGCGGAACGGTTACTTCATCCAAACAAATCGTTTTGTCGCAAAGATTACAAATGAAATGCACATGCTCATCATGGTGATGCCCTGCCTCACACTTGTCTTTACACAACGCATATAAAACGGTATTATCTGTTGTGGGAATCTGATGAATGATGCCATTTTCGAAAAAAGTTTGTAGGGTACGGTATACCGTTACCCTGTCAAAATCGTTGGAGATATTTTTTTCAATATCTGCATGAGCTAGTGCACCGTCTGTATCTATAAACAAATCCAGAATTGCTTTTCTGCTTTCTGTAACACTTAATGTGTTTCGTTTTAAAATATCAATACTATCTAGCATAAAGATTAGTTCGGATTGTTGCTAAAACCATTCATGAAACGAGCGTGGTCAACTTTTTCCTTTAATACATCTGGAATGTCTTTCATTAATTTCTGAATTTCATCTTCGATCAATCCATCATAAATCCCTCTTACTCTTCCATAGCGGTCCACCAAAGCAAAGAATTGAGTATGCAAAAATTGATTTTCTATTCTTTGAGTACTATCTGACTTTCCATTGTCAATTAGATAGCCTTGACGTGCGAGCTTGTATAATTCACCTTTAGCTCCGGTTACAAATTTCCAGTTGATATTTTCATAAACCTCATTGGTGTCGGAAATTTGATGGGAGAGCTTAAAAGAGCCGTCCTGGTTTTTTAATATAGTGCCTGTTAGCATTTTTCTTTCATATTGTTTTAGAATGGCAACACTATCTACTTCAGGCATACAGGTATGAGAAACAATAATAAAATCTTTTTCATTTTTAAACTGGTCGTAAATGCGGCGCATACTGGTATTCATTTTCGGACAAATTCCTTTACAGGTAGTAAAGAAGTATTCAGCCAAGTAAACTTTTCCTTCCGTATTTTTTTGAGAAAATGATTTTCCATTTTGATCCGTAAAATTAAATTCCGGAATATTTGCATTAATTACTGGTAATCTTGAATCAGTGAAGGGATGTTCATCTGAAATAGACCAGAAAAACCCTGCAAGTAGCAGTCCAAAGAAACCAATGTAAATCCACCATTTATATTTTTGCATGAGGGGAAATTTCAGTGCAAAGTTAAGCAGTAATCTTTTCATTTAAATTGATTTTGCAACAATATTGCAAATCATGTACCTTCGCAAGCTGATGAAAATAAAATTGAACTGGGACGGAGTTGGAATTGCTACATCATTAGCATGCGCTATTCACTGCGGATTATTGCCGGTTATTGCTCCTATGTTGCCTTTATTGGGAATCAGTGTTAGTCATAATGGTGTTTTTGAATGGAGTATGATAGGTATCGCTTTTTTTGTAGGATCATACTCTTTGTATCATGGCTATATCAAACACCATCGTAAATACTCACCTGCGATACTTTTTTCAATTGGGTTTGTGTTTTTAATCACAAAACAATTTTATTTATCACTTGAAACCATCTTTCTTACCCTTGCAGTCATCTTTATTATAAGTGCTCATTATAAAAATTACAGACTTTCACAAAAAAGCAACTGCAGTTCTCCGCATCACAAGCATTAATATTTTAAACACTCGATGTATGAAATACATTCTAATTCTATCATTTCTCAGTCTATTTATTTCTTCATCATTTGCTCAATCCAAAACTGAACAAAAAATAATTAACATTTTAAAAACTCAGGACGCCGAATGGAATAAAGGCAATATCGACGGTTTCATGCAAACCTACTGGAATAGCGATTCATTAATGTTTATAGGAAAGAGTGGAGTAACTTATGGTTGGAAAAATACACTTAATAATTATAAAAAGGGATATCCGGATACTTCAGCAATGGGTAAGCTTGATTTCACATTAATTGATATCAAAAAATTGTCAAGAAAATATTATCATGTAGTTGGTAAGTGGCATTTAACGAGGAGTATCGGAAATCTTCAGGGTCATTTCACATTGCTTTTGAAAAAGATAAAAGGTAAATGGTTAATCATTACTGACCATAGCAGTTAATTAGAGATTCCACTTCTTTTTGAGATGTCGGATTAAAAAAAACAAAGAGAGAATAAAAAAGAAATAGTAAGAAATATTTTTCCAGCTGGGAGAGCCTTCAAAAAAACCATACTCGAAATAAATTCCGATAAATAC
>JAIXWH010000095.1 GCA_027484165.1 Chitinophagaceae bacterium
AGCTAATAGTAATCAAGACAGCTCTCTTGATAGGGTAAAAAATTTAGAGGATATTACTGTAATTGGAAAAAATAATAAGTCCGATTATCAAAAAATGCCAGAGATTGTAGGCACCTCTATTTATGCAGGAAAAAAATCTGCATTAATACTTGTAGATAAAGTTCAAGGTAACATTGCCAATAATACCATGCGACAAATACTTTCAAAGGTTGCAGGCATTCATATTTGGGAAAGCGATCCAAGTGGTATTCAAATTGGTATTGCTGCAAGAGGTTTAAGTCCTAACAGAAGCTGGGAATTTAATATTCGTCAAAATGGATATGATATTGCAGCAGATCCCTATGGTTACCCTGAAGCGTATTACAATCCACAAATGCAAGGTGTACAAAAAATTGAAATCATCAGAGGACAGGGTTCACTTCAATATGGACCTCAGTTTGGTGGTATGGTAAATTACATCTTGAAAAATGGAAGTGAAATAGATAAGCCGATTCAAGTTGAAAGCGAACAAACTATTGGAAGCAATGGATTATTCAACACCTATAATGCAATTGGTGGTAAAACTAAAAAGATTCATTATTATAGCTACTTCGATCATCGTAATGGAAAAGGATGGAGAGAAAATTCAATGTTTTATACCAATGCATTTTTTAATACCATAACTTATTTATTTAACAAGAAATGGTCAATAACAGGTGAGCTCATGTCTTTCCATTCAAAGAGTCAACAACCAGGAGGATTAACTGATTCGTTGTTTTCTTTAAACCCTAAAATAAGTTTAAGAAAAAGAAACTGGTTCGATATCAAATGGATGACTCCTGCAATAATCTTAAACTACAATAGAAATGCAACAACAAGATGGAATACAAAATTATTTACAACCATTGGTGACAGAAATAGTGTGGGATTTATATCCTCAATAAATATAAACGATACCATTAACTCCTTAACTAATGAATACAACAACAGAACTTTAGCTGCAGACCAATATAGAAACTGGGGAGTAGAAAGTAGATTCATTAAAGATTATAAACTAGGAAAAAATTTAAATACTATTTCTGCCGGTATCAGATTCTTTTCGGGAAACACCAATAGAAATGGAAATGGTAAAGGGACTACCGGCAATGAATATGACATGACGACAATATCTGAATTTCCTCAGACGCTGTCATTCAAATCAAATAACTTTTCGATTTTTACAGAGAATATATTTAGAATCAAAAATAATTTTTTAATTATTCCAGGATTGAGATATGAAAATATTCAAGGTGCCGTTTCAGGTAGAAATGGCATCAGCTCAAATGGAAGTGAAATCCCTGTTCAAAATATCAGTAAACAAAGAAATTTTATTTTGGGAGGCATAGGTGTGGAATATGATTTCATAAACAACACTGAAATTTATTCAAACTTATCTCAAGCCTATCGCCCTATACTGTTTTCAAATTTACAAGCAGTTCAAACTACCGATAGCATAGACGCAAATCTCGCTGATTCCAAGGGGTTTAATTTTGATATTGGCTATCGTGGAAAGATAAAAAATTGTATGCAATTTGATTTTAGTGTGTTTCTTTTAAATTACAACAACAGAATTGGCATAATCACTCCTTCTGGCTCAGGCAATCGGCTTATTACAAATGTGGGAAGTAGCATTAGCAAAGGAATAGAAAGTTATTTTGAAGTTAATCCATTAAACATTTTTACTAATCAGCATCAATTTGATTTTACATTATTTACATCTTATAGCTTTACCGATGCCAAATACGCTGGTACTTTTAAAGATAATGGGATAAAGAACAATCGTGTTGAAAATGCACCAAAACATATCCTTAGAACGGGATTGAATTTGAATTATAAGTGGATATTGTTTACAACTCAATATAATTTTGTTGATGAAACTTTTAGTGATGCAAACAATACTTTAATTCCTTCTTCAAATGGGCAAACAGGATTAATTCCGTCTTATCAAATATGGGATTGTGCAATATCAATAAAGATGAAGAAAAAGTTTGAATTAAAATCAGGCGTGAACAACGTATTCAACAAAACTTATTTTACAAGAAGAGCTGGGGGCTATCCTGGTCCGGGTTTACTTCCTGGAGATGGAAGAACTTTTTTTGTGAGTTTAGGCGGCAGGTTTTAATATAATGTAAGTCAATAGTATCTAGAAATCAAAATCGCCGGTCAAAGACCGGCGATAAATACTATTGTTAAGTTTATTATTTTTTCTTTATTCTTTTAAAAATATACCTGGTTATAAATATACCTTGAGAATCGTCTCTTCCCGCATCACTTTCAACCGCACTTGAAACGAAAGCCAGATCCCATCCCTCTTCTGCCATAGTGTTTATCTTAGAATTAACAACAGCATCATTTGCTGCTATATTTTGAAATCTAATCCCCCCTAAATTATAAAAATTCAAAAGCTTTGTTTCATCATAACCTTTTACTCTGATATCGCTTCGGTCTGATTTATTTCTATCATTGTCATCTTCAGTTTGAGTGGTAGTGAATTCTTTGTAATTACGAGTGTCGTTTGCTGAAATCATTCTTGATCTTCCTAATCCGTTCGGAATAATCGATTCAACGACTGTCACTATTTTATATTCATATACTTGTGCTATAGAACAAACAGTGATTGAAACTAAAATGAGTGTAAATAAAAGTTGTTTTTTCATATTTATTTTTTTCAAACTTATGATTTTTTGGCAAATAAATGATTTTTGAATTTCTACCCGATATTTTTAATTAACCGTAACATGCAAACATCCGTTCCTTTCATATTTTACAAAGCACTTGTTTTGTTTTTTCAAATCATACAAAGTAGTAATGAATAAATCTAATTGTTTTTCATGATTGTAAAATGAATTATAGCTAATGTCAAATGTTTTTCCTCTTAAGTGTGCGCTGTTTTCTCTTGCATTGCCATTTTTTTTAGTTAGTTTTTTAGCAGACTCAATCGATCTGGTAACGCTGGTAATTTCAAAAGGTATGTATTCAATACTGCTATCTGTACAATTTTTCTCATACCTTTTTGATAATTGATTCAAAAACAAAATGGCCTTTGGCAGTAATAATGGTTGAGAGAAATCTAAGTCTCTGAGGGTATAATATTCGTTAGATGATATTTCTTTCAGTACACCTTTCTTTTCAAGTATTAATAATCCACCATCATTTTTTTGCTCTTTTATTTTCTCTTTTTGATAGGCTATTTCTTGTATTTTAACTCCGTCGTTAAAAAGCTGATCGCAGTCTTTACAATTAACTAAACCCCTGCCGGTAACCCTTGTTTTAAAAGCACCATAGTAGTAAATGAGTTTATTTTTTATTATACCCCTAAACGGAAAAGCAACAATAATTATAATAAAAATAAGCGTTGAAAATAAAATCAATTTATTTTGGAATTTATTTGTCATTATTATCTTTATTTATCATTAAGTTTATGATGCTATTTATACTTTTTAAAAGTATGAATAAGTATATCAATTAAAAAATAATCATGAGCAATAACCGCATTAAGTTTTCGCTAGCCATATTACTTTTACTTTGTTTGTTACATTTGCCCTATGGGTATTATCAGCTTATAAGAATTATTGGCATGTTTGGATTTGGATACTTAGCTTATCAAGCCAATCAATCAAAAAAAGAAACAGAAGTTTTCATATATATTGGATTGATAATTTTGTTTCAGCCTTTTTTTAAAATCGCTTTAGGCAGGAGTTTGTGGAATTTAATCGACCTTGCTGTAGCTATTGGATTGATTGTATCCGCATCGAAGAAAAAAACTAACTATTTATTTTTCTCTTACACTCAATACACATGTCCATCGGCTCATCATCAACCGTTTTAATTTTGCCTCCAGCATCTTTCATAAAACAAGGATATGCACTAACACAATGATCCAATCCATGATTATGGCCAATTTCATGTAACACTACTTTTTCCAACCTTTCAGTTAGCTTTTGCTCTGTAACACCTCTCTTAAGTCTGCATGTAGAACTGATGCAACCCCTGCCATCACGGCTTCCTAATCCAAAAACGCCCCATACTTTATTCCCATTTTTAGGTGTACAAATGTCTTTGCTCGTTAAACCAACAACAAAACGATAATGATTGATATTTTGTTTACTTAAAAAATTGATGATTTTATTACCCTCATATTTATATGGGTTTATCGAAATCAGTGATTCGGGCATTCCCATTTCTTTAACCACTGTTGGACAATGATAATAAGATTCGATTTTAAATTTGATTGCATGCAAAATATTTTTTTCTTTAAAATACAAACAGACTATCTGTATAGTATCATTTTTGTTTTCTTTTAGTTCAGGAACTGATGATGCATGATTGGATTTCTCTGGTGAATTACTGCAAGCCATAAACAAAAGAATTAATATTAAATAACTAGATTGACATAACCTCATTTTAAATTGATTGGTATTTTATTATTAATAGTTTACTTCAGTTACAACCTTGTAAATATAACATGTTGTTTATTTTCAAAACTAAATTGCAATATCAATTGATGAAATGGTTTGATGTTTTTGTAGTAAACAGAAAGATCCATCTGAAAAAATAGCAGACCATTACAATTCAGTCAGCAGAATTGTCATTAAAAAACAAATGCAACTGACACAATATCAGCATTTTTTATTTGGATAAATTCTTGTTCCGATGTAAAACATGCGAATATGTTTTTAAGTTAATCACTTATTTCAAAAAAATACACAACTATAAAATAAATGTTAAAGAGAAAAGAAAATTTCAAAAAAGAAATTGTCTTTTGTTCAGGAAAAACTAAATTGGTCAACTCTTTTTTACCAACGTAGCCCTAATTTTCTCACCAGTAACAACAGCTTTTAAAATATAAAATGATTATTTATGGAATTACTTGTCTTCTTATTGTCTTTAATTCTTTTTGTGAACTGGAGTTTAAACAGAATTGAAATACAAACTACCAAACAAAAAGAAATAGACAAATTGAATCAAAAAAATAAAAACAAAACTGTTGGTATTGCAAAACAGGAAGAAAAAATGATTGAAAAAATTACTACCATCCTGAAAAGCAAAAGACTTAACTACTGGGTGGCTCAAGATGAAAAAAGTATAAAAGTTAGTTTTACTTTAACCGAAGGACAAATATTTGATATGTTCATTTATTTGTCAGACAATTTTATAGAATTTAATTGCCCTGTATTATTTGATGTAAGCGACGATAGTGTTTCGTCTGCCGCTGAAATTGTTACTCGATTAAATCAATATTACAACTTTGGAAACTTGAAGTTCTTTTATGAAAGTAGAACAATTGTTTTTCAGAATAATTTTATTTTGTTTGAAAACGAAATCACTGAAAATAAATTCATGATGTATTTCGATTTTTCACTTGAGGCTGCTAAAGATTGTAGACCATTGGTTTCAAAAGTTGTTATTGATAAAGAGGAGCCAGTAATTGCAATGATGGGTTTGGGCGCTTCTTACTAATTTAAAAATATTGAAGTATTACTTTCTGAAATTTATGAATAAAATAATAAAAATTATTCTACTTACAGTGATTACATTTTCATTTCTTGCTATTCTAGCCATTGGTTATGGATGCAAAAGCAAGTTTAAAGAAAATAGTTTTGACTCAAATCAAAAAACCGTTTATCAAATTGATCATAAAATAAACAATAAGATTTATCGTGCTGCTGTTGAATTTGCAAACACTATTACATGGATATATGATCCAACATACTATAAAATAGATTATCCTAATGGCGATGTTCCCTCAGGCGGTGCATGTACAGATGTTGTTATCAGAGTATTGAGAAAAAACAACATGGATTTGCAAGAATTAATTCATAATGATATGACAGTAAATTTTTCAGAGTATCCAAATAAATGGGGACTGAAGAAACCTGATGCTAATATTGATCATCGAAGAGTTCCAAATATAATGAGGTATTTTGAACGACAGGGATATAGTATTGGAGTCAGTATTTTAGCGGGAGATTATCTTCCAGGAGATATTGTTACTTGGGAATTATCTCCAGGCGTCACTCACATTGGTATTGTACTAAAAAATCAAGACGTATTTCACAATATCGGTCCAGCTTCAAGAATAGAGAACGATTTTCTTTTTTCTCATTCTATTATTGGTCATTATCGAATTTAAAAACTACAATTATGTCTATAAATCTAAATGAAACTCCTTTTTTGTGTTACAGATGTCAACCACTTGGTTACTGTTTAGCAGCTGTAGAAAACTATAAAGAAAAAATACCCATAACTGATAGGCAAATTTCACAATGGGTTCCGATTAGAACCACTATAAAAGATGCCTGCACAAAATTTGGAAAAAAACTCCAGCACGCTCATGATTTATTTCACCAAGATGAGTATGAACAAGCGAGTTATATGTATCAGGACATGTATGAAACAAGAAACGATTGCAACGAAGTAAAAATAGGCTTAGCTGCATCTTTTTATTTTTTGAAAAAATATGAAGAAGCCGCAAGTTTTTCATTAAAAATCAATCTCTACTTTAACAATGATTTCATAACTAAATTTATTAATCAATGTGAATTGAAATCTAAAGTAGAATTAAATGAAATAAAAAATAAGGTTACTGCAGACAATGTCTTTTCTGCTGAAATGATTTCAAAAAAAGAATTAGTAACAAAATATACTTCCCTGTAAATATATGAATAGCCCTTTTCCAGCATTAATAATTGTTTGGATTATTGTTTACTTTTTAAACAAAAAAGACAAAACAGAATACAAGCATCTAGATGTTGATTCAATACAAGAAGATTCTGAAAAAGAAATATTATACTTCTCTAATGGTAGGATACTCAAACAACCTCATGTTTTTTATTATTACGATATGCTAAGTATTAATCCTTTTAAACAAATTACAGATAAAGTAGTGGAAGATGCATTTACAGAAAGATACTCACTTATCAACAAAATTGATAACGACAACAATTGGCCAATTGCTACACGAGATCTAAATGCTGCAAAGTTATATTTGTTAGACAGGCTTAATTATTTGAATAACCTGAATTAACTTTTTTCTCCCCGTTGTAAGAAAAATTTAAATAAAATTTATTTAAGACTACTTATAATTGGTATGACTATGTAAGTGCAATAACAGAAATGAGTGGAATTCCTTTATGAGAAAAGTTAAGATAACCTTCGGGCTTTATCTCGAAATCAATGTTAGGTATTGTATTGCTATAATCAAATGCTTCCAAGCTAATAGTTTTTAGTCCTGTATTTCTTGCCAAATCAATCCATTGTGGAGAGGTTTGAAGTCGTTCAAATCTATGACTATCAGGTAGTACAACTGGATCAAAAAAATCGTTGGCAAAAAAAGATTTTAAATTGTTAGACTCTTCCTCGCTCA
>JAIXWH010000004.1 GCA_027484165.1 Chitinophagaceae bacterium
AAGGAGAAAGTCGGCTGCATGATTTTCTACTGTTCCATGGTTTGGAGATGAAGCGCGAATAATCTGCACCGCGTTCATTCAAAAATGAATCCAGATAGCGTTTAGCATAGTGTTCGCCCTCAGGTTGAAAAGAAGCAAAATTATCATTCAGTTGTTTTTCAAATGACTCGGGTAGTGTAAATGGATGTTTTGTATCTAAAGGGGTGTGAACAGAAAAAGTGTTTTCATATAGCGGTTGGTGCATGAATGAGTACCACTGTTTATCCCAATTGGTGCGGTCTTTGATACCACGGAGAATCCCATCTCGTTGAAACTCTTGCCAGAGGATTTGATGCTGAGTAAATTTCTTTTTCAAATTTTTATCTCTATCATAAGACAATTCAACTCCGCTTTCTCTGTAACTGAAGACGGCATGAATGTTATATTGATTCATCCAGTAAGTAAAAACATCATCGGCATTACCATGACAAACGACCACTGATTTTTGATAAGCATTCAGGGTTTGATTGATGGAAAGAATGGAATGATATTGAAATTGAAGGTGACGAAGGGATGTATCCGGATGATTGTATAAAGTAGGTTCAAATAGAAAAAGTATGATATAGGGTAAGCCGGCTTTTTCCGCATAAAAAAGCGGCCCATGATCTTGGGTACGAAGGTCACGCTTGAGCCAAACGATGTTGATGGTTGTTTTCGGCATAGGATGTCGGTTGCACTAGTTGAATAAGGTAGAACAAAAATGAAGGGAATTGGTTGGGGGAGTAAGGGGGAAATAAATATATTTCTTGAAGAGCATCGCATTTATAACAACTAATTTATGAGTGCTTGTTCTTACATTATAGAATCAAATAAAAGTTTAGAATTATTCAGAAATAATCCTCATAAAATAGGTATGCGATTAAATTACCATGACTCCGTTCATTTATTTGTTTCTTAAATTATAATCAAAATTTTATACCATTCCTCAAATAGATGGCGACATTCTCCCATACCTTCACGAATATTAATTATATCGGTTTAAATGATTGTATAAAACTTAGTTTTTGTAGATTGTGAATTTTATAAAGCTCAAGAATTTTTTTATTGAATCCACTTCCATTCATACCAGATAAAATTTACAATCGTCGTATAGATGTATTAATGCAGTTCAAAAATTATGCATTAAAATCCCACCTAAATACAAAGTTGATTTATTTGATAAACAAGCAAGTTTTATTATTGAAAAAAAGAAAACAATAACATGCAAATCCAACAACTAGAAACCCTCCGTAATACACTCTTACCAAAGTTGATGAGTGGATATGTTAGAGTTAATTAGATAAAACATGGAAAAAACTATAGAAATACAAACAAACCAAGATTTACTTCAAACATTAGATTATATTATTAGAAATAATATAATTAGATTAGAATTAGATAATGTTTTAAAAAGTAGTGAATTAAGTCTTCTAAAATTGATTAAAATTATTAATGGAGATCAAGAACAAAGTTATAACAATTATGAAAGATCTTTAAAAGAACTAACGAATTACAAAAAGTCTAAACTATTTATAAAAAGGTATTGTATTTACACAATGCTTCTTGCTATGAAAATTGTATCAAAAAATAATATACCTAATCATGCGTATACTAAAGGTGTTTATGAAGAAAATAGAGTTGCAGGAAAATTCAAAATAATTTATTCCATGTCTGTTTCAACTAGCTTAGAAGAAAAACCCTGGGTTGATTTACTTCTATTTAGTAATATAGAGCCTTCAATAACTTACACAAAAATGGAGCCCTTTCAAAACCAGGATCTATCCAAATTTGACTTTCACACATGTTTAGTAAATAAATATACTTATGCATTAGGAAAAGGGGGTGATTTTATATGTGGGGGTTGTGGTTACCAACAGGATTTTATTAATAATACCAAACCAACAAATGATATTTATAATAATTTAGCTAAATGGACAGATTCTTTAATGAGTCCTTTTGAATTAGAAAAGTATTTAAACTTAGTATTTGAAAAAATAGCTTAAAATAAGTATTAATAAAATAATTGAAAACCATATTTAACAAGGGGTGATACAATTCCTAACAATTCAGAAATAGAAAAAAATAATAACAACTTTATTTTCATGATCGAATACCTAAAAAATATTATCCCAAGAATAAAGCAGTACAGTAAGGAGCTTGACAAGTCAGAAAACTTTGTTGGTAAGAATTGGGTTTTTATAGATGAAGACCAAAATAGGCATGAATACATCTTTTTGAGAGACAAAAGATTGATAATGACTTTAAATAGTACTACAAAACAAGGATCTTGGGAATTTCTTCCAACCGGAGAACTTTTAATAAATCGTAATACTTCAGAATATATTAAACTGTCCAACTTATTTATTCAGGATGCATTAATGGTTTTAAAATACTCTGCTACAAATGACACTCCTTTTATCTTAATAAATCAAAACTTAATACCAGACCTTAATGTTGTAGCTTATCTAGAAAAATATGCACAACAAAAAGAATTATCAGAAACCCCACCTCAAGAACAAAAATTCAAAATACTTGAAACTGGAGAAATTTATGGACAGGAATTTTATGAAGGACAATTTATAAAAATTAACAACTTGATTTTGAATGGTACCTATAGGGCTGTATCAGATGAAAGTGCTTATGAAAGGTATATAGTTATTCATGACAACCGTATTTCTAGAGTGTATTTTAAAATTAATTATTCTTATAACAATATAAAATTTACAATAGAACAAAAGGACTTTAGTAATCCATTAGTTGGAGATACAATTTTAGATGGGACTTCATTGAGAATACCTACTAATCAAATAATTAAAATCAAAAACAACTCTTATCAAGTATTTTCGATCAGAGTTGATAATAGTTATAAATTAACACTAGCATTAGACAGCCAGATGGCATTTTTATTAAAATTAGTCATAGTTATTTTCATACTTGTAATTATTTTCGTACTAGTATAAAGATCATAGAAAACCATATTGAACAATTGTTTATTAATCAATGACTGGAATGTGTAATAATTAATTAAATAGAAATTTTTAGAAACAGACAATGGATAAGTATATAAAAAATCTATTACCTAGATTAAAGCAATACGGTCAGAAGCTAAACAAAATAGAAGATTTTGTTGATAAAACCTGGGTTTTATATGAACCAGGAAAAAGTTTTCAGTCTTTCAGATTTATGAGAAAAAATAAATTATTGATTACAGTATCTGGTATAGTACAAGAACATGAATGGGATTATTTAGCTCCAGATAGTTTATACATAAAAAGAGGTGCAACTAATGGTATTATGTACAGACAAGCTTTTCTTCTTGATTCATTATTTGTTATGCAGGTTGAAGGAGTTGAATTCAATCCTGTATTATTCTATAATGAAGCTAAAATACCTGATGGCGATGTTTATAAATACTTGAAGAAAAAATATGCAACTATAAATAATTATGGAACTATTGGAACAGACATCAAATACTTTTATTCAACAGATTACGGTCAAGAGCTTGTAGTTGGAGCAAAAGTATTTGATGAAGAATTTCAAGTAGTAAAAGACAAAAAAATTTCAATTAATAGCAGATATGTTACAATAACAAATGGGGTAGTTAGTAGAATAGAATACTTTTACTATGTATCCTCAAACAAAGGAAAAATCAAGCTGTCATCAAGTTACAGATCTCCAGATGGATTGGTTAAAGGTGCTAGTGTAAGTCTTGAAAATGGAGGAAGAGTTGATGGAAAAATTGAAATACTAAACCGTACAGATGTTTTATATATTATTGTAGAAAACGGTAAAATTAAAAAGATAAAAAATAGTTTAAGTTTTATACCACCGATTGTTATTTGGTCAATATTTCTGCTTTTAATCCTTCTTATTATTTACTTAACAAGAATGAATAACTAATACATATAAATATTTCTACAAAATCATGATTGAATACTTAAAAAATATAATCCCAAGAATAAAGCAATACAGTAAAGAACTAGATAAGTCAGAAAACTTTGTTGATAAGAATTGGGTTTTTATTGATGATAACAACAATCAGCATGAATACATCTTTTTGAGAAATGGCAGATTAATTATGACCATAAATAGTACCACAAAAGAAGGTTCATGGGAATTACTTCCAACTGGTGAACTTTTGATAAAACGTAGTACAGATGACTATCTTAAACTAGCTAACATATTCATAGAAGATGCATTACTGATATTGAAAATTTCCGCAACAAATAATATTCCCTTTATATTAATAAATCAGAAACTAATTCCAGATCTGAATGTATTAGCTTATCTAGAAAAATTTGAAAAACAAAAAGAATATGAGGTAAAGTGGGAGGAAAATAACAAGTCTGATGAAGATTTGAAATATAGATTACTTGATAATGGGGAAATAAAAGGTCCTGAATTTTATAAAGGGAAAGTCATTGATGTAGAAGAAGGTGTTATTTTAAATGGTATCTACAAAACTGCAGCCGTTTTGTATGAAAAATATGTTTTAGTTAAAAACAATGTCATTGAAAGAGTTTTTTATAAAATCAAATATTTTTATAAAGGACAAGTGTTTAAGTTAGAGCAAGATGAGTTAGGGGATCCAATGAAAGGTGGTATCTTAATAAATGAAAATTCTATAAAAATTCCTGTTGATTGTTTTATAAAAGTTGTTGATGAAGATAATGAGAAGTTTTGGATAAAATTAAGCCTAGACAATAAAATCAAATCTTATTATAACATTGGGTTGACTATAACTTTTATATTAACTGCTTTAATATTTCTTGTTATTTTTATTTTATTTATTAAACAAATTAGTTCGCAATAAAAATCATAGAAAAACATATAGAACAATGTGTAATAGAATCACTGCAAGAGAAGGGATACACTTTTTGCACATTCTGTTACAATTTACTGGAAGTAATATCTGATGGTTTATAAGCTAAATTAGGAAACATTACAGCAGATATCTCTAGGTTCATGAGTTGTAAAAACATCAGATGGTAAAACAACTGCTGCAAGAACCGCCAGTGAATTATAGGTAATGTTATAACGGCTGTTTAATATTTCCACCTTATTAGACCTCTGCTTAAACTTTATTGTATTTGAAAAATTTTCATCAGAAGACAGTAAAATAAAAACAGTAAAAGTTGGGGTGATAAAAAAGGTAGCTACCTATCATCAGTATTATGCTGTTAAGAAAGCTGTTATTACTAATGGAGATTCCAAATATATCAAAGTGAATATCCCATCTGATCCTTTTCTGCTATTTCAATTATTGCCGAGTTTTAAATAAATAATAAGATTACACGAATATTAATTACATCAAAAAAAATGAAAACATAAATAAGAGTTTTTGTAGATTGTGAATCAAAAACTCATTATCCATAAACGTATATGTCCGATATAAAAACAATTACCGAAGCGCTTATTAATTTCCGTAACGAACGTGACTGGGAGCAATTTCACAACCCTAAAGATTTAACACTAGCCATCAATGTCGAAGCAGGTGAATTACTTGAATTGTATCTATGGAAAAATTATGAAGACGCTAATAAAGAAAAAATAAAAGAAGAATTGGCTGATGTTTTCGCATATGCATTTTTACTTGCCGATAAATATCAGTTTGATGTAAAAGAAATTATCCTCGAAAAAATTCAGAGTAATGCTGAAAAATATCCGGTTGAGAAAGCAAAGGGTACTGCTAAAAAATACAATGAGCTATGATTGTGTACAATGCAACCAAGACTGAATTTTTGAATGATGTTCTTACTAATGAAATTGAGAACATCGTTTTAAAAAACGTGAAATTGAAACTGAATCGAGGAGTAGGTATTGCGGAAATAAAATCTTGGGCATCTTCTTTAAGCTATATGGATAGAATCATGCAAGATGCAATGATTCCAAACGATTGTGGTATTGCGATTGAGTATCAGATTCCTCAAACAGGAAAACGAATTGATTTTATTATCTCCGGACAAAACGAAGAAAATAAAGACGCTGTAATTCTGGTTGAATTGAAGCAATGGTCTGAAGCTAGGTTAACCAGTAAAGATTCTATTGTTGAAACGTTTGTTGGAGGTAGAATGGGAGAGCATACCCATCCATCTTATCAGGCATGGTCATACGCAACATTATTGCAAGGTTTTAATGAAGTGGTATATAAAGAGAACATTCAACTGCATCCCTGCGCTTATTTACACAACTACGCAGAAGATGGTGTAATAAGAAATCAGTTTTATGCAGAGTATATCAATAAAGCTCCGGTATTTCTAAAAAGCGATGCAGTTAAGTTGCGAGAGTTTATTAAGAAACATGTGCGCTATGGAGATAGAAGCAATATTCTGTATCGTATTGAAAACGGAAAAATTAAGCCTTCGAAAATGCTTGCCGACAGTATCACCAAAATGATAAAAGGCAATCAGGAGTTTGTGATGATTGACGATCAGAAGGTGGTTTATGAAAATGCAATAGCCCTTGCAAAACACGCTAGCCAAAA
>JAIXWH010000125.1 GCA_027484165.1 Chitinophagaceae bacterium
CAAACAAATCAATGCAAGGTGATGCTCCAGCATGTAATACTTGCGGACACATCACTGTTAGAAGCGGTACTTGTTACAAATGTTTAAACTGCGGTAATAGTTTAGGCTGCAGCTAAAGACAGTGTTTGATTAATTGCTTAAACACAATAATAAAAAGCCTACCATTTAAATGGTGGGCTTTTTTGTTAAATGATGGCTTTTTTTATTAAGTACTTTAAAAATAAAAAAGGAATTAAGAAGTAATTACTTAATCCCAAGTTTCAGTATCCTATTTTCAGATTTATTTTTTTTATTCATCCTGAATAAAGCCAATTCGGTTTCTCTTTGTTGGTGGGGTATCAATCATTTTTTTAATCGCATCAAAAAGCAAGTCAATACTTTCATCATGGCTATTCACTTTTTGTTCGAGCTTCACCAATTTTAATAACAATTCATTATTGTGAAGGGCCATTTCCCTCATAGCCGTAAAAATTCTTACAATACGGATATTGGCTTCGATAGCCCTTTTGCTGTTTAATACACAAGCGAGCATCACTGCTCCATGCTCGGTAAAAGCCATTGGTAAAGTGTGCGAAAACTTAAGCTGCTTGAGGTGGTCGCAAATTGCGACCACCTCATTTTTTTCTTCAATGGTCAATTGAAACATAAAGTCTTCTGGAAATCGGGTAGCATTTCGTTTCACTTGTTCATTTAAGCGCTTTGTTGTTACGCCGTATAATTCGGCAAGGTCTCTGTCTATCATTACCTTTTTACCCCTGATAAGTAAAATTCTGTTTAGAATATTATGATCTGTATGCATCTTATCTGCAATACTCCTCAAAATGAATTATCTAAAAAAGATAAAAAAAACCTATAAAATCTGTATTAAAAGCAATTGAAAGAAGGAAACAAACATAAACTAAATCAAATCCTTAGGCTCCACTTCAAGTGCAGCAGCGATTAGAGAGAGATAAGAAACGCTAAAATTAACTTTACCTAATTCA
Source organism: Chitinophagaceae bacterium (assembly GCA_027484165.1). Lineage (GTDB taxonomy): Bacteria > Bacteroidota > Bacteroidia > Chitinophagales > Chitinophagaceae > Ferruginibacter. The sequence goes on from JAIXWH010000125.1 coordinate 984, forward strand.
ACCCTGTTTATTTGAGAATAATCTTTATCGTTGCACTTAAATGCAAGGTCAGTTTGTGTTAAACCTTTACTCAAGCGAATATCACGTATCCGCTGTCCAACTTTTAACAAAAAGTCATCATCACGATAATATCGCTTTTTTATCTTTTTCAATCATACAAAGGGAATGTTTAAGGAGAATTTGTCATAGGGATAATTCTCCCTATATTTGACATAAAATTTATTTAATATGAAAAAGATGCTATCAATTATTTGTACTACCATTGTATTTTTTAGTTGCTCAACTAATAACAACAATGGTACAATAACAGTAGCTCCATTAGCTCCAACCAGCCTAACGTGTACGGTTATTTCAAATAATCAAGTAAATTTATCGTGGATAGACAATGCTACCAATGAAGATGGCTATAAAATTGAAAGAAAAACAGGTGGTGGAAATTTTACTGTTGTAGGAAGTGCAGGTGCCAATATCAGTAATTTCAGCGACTTGGGTTTAACAGCCAATACAACTTACACTTATAGAGTTTATGCCTACAATAGCGCAGGAAGTTCACTGCAATATTCAAATGAAGTGAATGTTATTACACAAGATCCGCCTCCTTCATGGTTGACATACGGATTGATTGGCTATTGGCCTTTTAATGGTAATGCAAATGATACAAGTGGAAATCAGAATAATGGAATGGCTATTGGAGCAACTTTATCAACAGATAGGTTCGGCAATAGCAATATGGCATTCAGTTTTGATGGAGCATCATTTATTCAAATTCCGAATGATAGTATTTTAAATTTTGGTATTACTGACTATACTTTGTCAGCTTGGGTAATGAAAGTTGGAAATGATCAATATCAAAGTATTATTTCTAAACGTAGCTATTCATCAATTGGTTCAACTACTTCTTCTACAGGTTGGGCTCTAAATTTTGTTCAAAATTATCCACGTTTTCAATCTGGATATTATTATGTAAATGGTTATTGGGTAAGCAATGGTGATATTAATTATGGTTCTACCCTTTCAAATCCAATCTCAAATAACAATTGGCATCATTTAGTTGCGGTTTTTAATCCAAGTAATGTGGTTTTACGTTTGTTTATCGATGGATTATTAGTTGAAACGAAAACAACATCCTCAAATTTGAATAACTCTGATAATACAAGTGATTTATTTTTTGGAGTATACCAACCAGGAGGAGCTCCAGGTATTCCTAGTGGTGCTGAATTCTTTACCGGCAAACTCGACGACATACGCATCTACAATCGTGCGTTATCAGCAACGGAGGTTACGTATTTGGCTACGCATTAATTTAAAATACTTAAAGTAATTAAGTTTTAATAAAAAGCCTACCATTTAAATGGTGGGCTTTTTTGTTATCCCACCAATTCTTGATAGCTACCCATTTTACATCTCAATTTTTCTCATTTCACTTTTGAATTTTCTATCTTTGCCCCCTATGGCAAACGAAATCAATAACTTTCAGGAAATCATCTCTCATTGTAAAGAGTACGGATATATTTTTCAGTCTTCA
>JAIXWH010000010.1 GCA_027484165.1 Chitinophagaceae bacterium
CATTGGACTAACTTGATTCAGCCTCAATGGTATATTGAGAATGGTGGATTGTGGTTTATATTATTGGTCGTATTTGCGGAAACGGGTTTGTTTGCAGGATTCTTTTTGCCAGGAGATTCATTGTTATTTGTTACTGGCATTTTTAGCGAAGGTGATGAATCTTTGAAAATTCGCCCTATTATTGAAGCTGCGCTTGGATTCCAATTTAATAACCCAATCTTAAATTTATTGTTTTTGGGATTGTTAATTTCATCAGCTGGGATTATTGGAAATATAGTTGGTTATTGGTTTGGGAAAAAAAGCGGGCCATTTTTGTTTGAAAGAAAAGATACGATCTTATTCAAGAAAAAATATTTATACCAAGCCAAAGACTTTTATGATAAACACGGCGGCGGAGCAATTGTTATGGCTAGATTTCTTCCAATAGTAAGAACATTTGCTCCCATTGTTGCAGGTATCGTTCAGATGGATAAGAAGAAATTTTCTTTTTACAATATTGTTGGAAGCATCGCATGGGTGTTTACTATGATTATTGCGGGTCACTATCTACAAAAATGGATTTTAAATTCATTTGGGTTTGATTTGAAAAAACATTTAGAAGTTATCGTAATTGGAATAGTTTTGGTCACAACATTGCCTGTAATTATCAAATTATTCAGTAAAAAAAAGAAATAATTAGCAATCTTGATAGATGTCGAAACGCTCACGAAAAATATTAAATTATACAATCATTGTTGCAGCTCTCGGCTATTTTGTTGATATATATGATTTATTGTTGTTTGGAATAATAAGAGTGCCAAGTTTAAAATCACTAGGGTTAGACGAAACTCAAATTAAAATCGTTGGAGAAAATATATTGATGTGGCAAATGATTGGTTTGCTGATTGGTGGAATTATTTGGGGGGTGATGGGTGATAAGAAGGGAAGGTTAAGTGTGTTGTTTGGATCCATACTCTTGTATTCATTAGCAAATTTGGCGAATGGTTTTGTTCAAAATGTGGAACAATACAAATGGATAAGGTTTTTTGCAGGCGTTGGATTAGCTGGTGAATTAGGAGCAGGTATTACATTGGTTTCTGAATTGGTAAGTAAAGAAAAAAGAGGGTTAATCACTTCATTAGTTGCAGGATTGGGATTAACAGGTGCAGTTGTTGCATTTATTTTCAAACAAAATTTTGATTGGCGTACTTGTTATTTTATTGGGGGAGGAATGGGGATTGTTCTCTTAATGCTTCGTATTGTAGTTTTTGAATCAGAGATGTTCAATCTTATCAAAAAGAAATATGTGAAACGCGGTGATTTTTTGATGTTATTTACGGATAAAAATCGTTTCAAAAGATATCTGTTGAATATTCTAATAGGATTGCCAACATGGTTATGTATCGGTGTTTTTGTTACCTTTTCGAAAGAGTTTGGTGAAGCCATGCACATGAAGGATAAAATTGATCCGGGTAAATCAATCATGTATGCATATATCGCGATATCAATCGGAGATATTCTTGCAGGAGTTGTAAGTCAAGTTTTAAAAAGCAGAAAAAAAGCATTACTCATTTATTATTTAATCACATGTATATTTATTGCTCTTTATTTTACAATATTAGAGGGCGGTTCTGCAAATCAGATGTATTTTATTTGTGCAGGAATAGGATTAGGTACTGGTTTCTGGGCAATTTTTGTGACAATGGCAGCAGAACAATTTGGTACGAATATGAGAGCAACTGCTACCACCACCATACCTAATATGGTAAGAGGGATGTTGGCTGTGTTTATCATCCCACTTTTCAGAGAGTTACAAAATTATTTTAGTTATCTGCAGTCAGGATGGATTCTCGCTATTATTATAATGTTCATCTCAACAATAGCAGTACTTTTAATTGAAGAGACCTTTAATAAAAATCTAGATTTTGTAGAAAATTAATATAATTCTTATGTCTAAAATTCTAATTATCAGATTTTCTTCTATTGGAGATATTGTGTTGGCTTCACCGGTTTTCAGATGCATTAAAAAACAAATTCCGAATGCAGTTGTACACCTGGCTACCAAACTCAGTTTCAGAATGGTAACTGAGAACAATCCCTATATTGATGATTTTTTTTATTACGACAAAGATTTAAAAGGATTAATTGAAGCATTGAAAGCTCAAGAATATGATTATGTCATCGACCTGCATAACAACCTCAGAAGTAATAAAATAAAAATGGCTTTAAAGAAAAAGTCATTTACCATTGATAAGTTGAATTTTCAAAAGTTCTTACTTACTAAGCTGCATATTAATGTAATGCCCAAAAAGCACATCACTTTGCGAAGTTTAGAAACGGTAGAAAATATGGGGGTGAAAGATGATGGATTAGGATTGGATTATTTTATTCCTGAAAAAGATATTGTAAAACAAAATGACATTCCTGCTTCTCATCATTTAGGCTTTGTTGCAATTGTTATCGCAGCAAATTATTTTACTAAAAAAATGCCTGTAGATAAACTAAAGGAATTGTGTTCCAAAATCAATTATCCTATTATGCTTTTAGGTGGGCCTGCTGAAGAAGAAGCGGGAAGGTTAATTGCAAGTTTGGATCCAATTAAAATATACAATTCCTGCGGTAAGTTTAATTTAAACGAGTCGGCTGATTTGATCCGTCAATCTAAATTGGTAGTTTCTCACGATACGGGTTTGCAATACATTGCATGTGCGCTAAATAAACCGGTACTTGCTGTATGGGGTGGAACGTCACCAAAACTTGATGTTGAGCCTTATTATGGATCTTCTTTTGTAAACCATTCATTGACTCCTAAATACGAAAATATGGTAATGAATCTCTGGTGTCAGCCTTGCAGTAAATATGGTTCAGGTAAATGTCCATTAGGCCATTTCAATTGCATGAAAAAGCAAGATATAGATTCAATTGCAATGAAGGTACACCAAAGATTAGGACTTGTATAGAAGCTTATATCTTCACAATGAAAACAGGGATTTTCAGAAGGTGCCTTACTTTGTTTACTGTTGAGCCGTAAATGAAATCCTTGATTCCTTTATGTCCATGAGCTCCAATAATCAATAATTCTGCTTTCTCGTCTTCAACTATTCTTACAATCTCTATTGATCTGTTTTTAAATCCCAATATACCTTTCGATTTTATTCCCTTTTCTCTCAACTGAGTAACGATGTTTTCTAATTGTTCTCTGTCTTTTTCAGTTTCAAAATCTGCAGTATCATTTCCATGTATAAGTGAGGCGGCACTTTCAACAATATGGATGATTATAAATTCAGTTTCGTTATTGTTGTGAGTTAGTGCGCTTGATAGAATTTTATGATCATCCTGGTCAAACCCCAAAGCTATAGCTACTTTCCGATAGGTGGGGGTTGTGAGGCTTTGATTGTTATGATCCGGATGAATTAAGTTTGTTTCTATTTGAGTTTTAGAGCTTAAAAGAGGATAAGCCAAAACAATGATAAGCATGGAAACGAAAAAGATGATTCCAATTAAGATTAAAAGTTTGTCAATGGCATTGGCATCATTTTTCCAAAATGGGATTAATGCATCAGCAATCATTTTTATATTTAAGAAAATAATTATAGTGGCTGTTAGCCATGCAATAATTTGTGTTTTCTTTTTAATAGCAAAATCTTTCATCAAGTCTTTTTTGCTCACAAAATGTATCAATGGAATAACGGCAAAGCCTAGCTGAACACTTAGTATAACCTGACTGAAAATTAATAAGTCGTCAATGTTATTTTCTCCGCTGATGTAAATGAATATAATCGCAGGGATGATTGCAACGAGTCGGGTGATCAATCTTCTCATCATTGGATTGATTCTTAAACTAAGATATCCTTCCATTACAATTTGCCCTGAGAGCGTTCCAGTGATAGTTGAACTTTGCCCGGAAGCGATTAGAGCTATCGCGAACAAAATCGAGGCGATGCTTGATCCTAAAACTGGCGAAAGAAAAGTATAAGCTTGTTTTATTTCTCCAATTTCAGTTCTTCCTGTATTAAAAAAAGCAGTAGCAGCTAACACTAAAATCGCTGCATTAATCAGAAAAGCTAAATTTAATGCGATACTGCTGTCTATAATACTCCATTTTATAGCTTCTTTAATTCCTTCTTTTGTTCTCTTTATTTTTCTGGTTTGTATCAATGCGGAATGTAAATAGAGATTGTGAGGCATAATCGTAGCCCCAATCATTCCAATTGCAAGATAAAGAGCGGTTTGTTTTGGAAGAGGAGAGGTTAGTCCTTTTTGTTGATAAAGGTCAGCAGCATCTGGTAGAGAAGGAATAAATCCTTTCAATATTTCATGTAAAGCAGGTTGTGCAATGGAAATATTTATAAGAAAACAAATTCCTATAACTCCAATCAGCGCAATGATAAACGCTTCAATTTTTCTGATGCCAATTTTTTGTAAATACAATAAAAGAAAAGTGTCTATAACAGTTATTGAAACTCCCATAATAAGTGGTAATCCAAAGAGTAGCTGAATTCCTATAGCCATACCCAATACTTCGGCCAAATCCGTTGCTGCAATTGCAATTTCAGCAAATATCCATAAAATGAAGTTGATGTATTTCGGAAAATGTACTCGATTAGCTTGTGCCAAATCTCTTTGTGATACAATACCTAGTCTTGCACTCAGACTTTGCAGTAATATGGCCATTACATTACTGACTAAAAGTACCCAGATTAATGAATATCCGTATTTACTTCCACCAGCAATGTCTGTTGCCCAATTGCCTGGATCCATATAACCCACACTCACCAGATAGGCGGGTCCAATAAATGAAAATATTTTTTTCCACCCTTTTACTTTTTGGGTAGTATCGATACTTTCATGGACCTCTTCGAGTGAATTGTGGTGTATTTTTTGTGAATCTCTCAAAATGGGAATCTTTACTTGTAAAAATAAATAATTGTTATCAATAATCACATTTAAACAAATTGATGATTTTAAATATTATAGAATATGATTTAATTCGGTGTAATTTATTGGAATCATTTTTTAAAATTCATTTTATATCTATATTGTAACAAAATAAATTCAATGAGTTTTCAGGATTATAAAATACCCTATCAAATCGACCAAAAGTATGCCAAGAAAATCGCCTATTTTTCTATGGAGTATGCTATTCATCAACCTTTAAAAATATATAGTGGAGGCTTGGGCTATCTAAGCGGATCTCACTTGAGAAGCGCTTATGAGCTTAGGCAGAATTTAATTGGTATAGGAATTTTATGGAAGTATGGATATTATGATCAGGCAAGAAATCAGGATCAAACTTTGCAGATTCAATGGAATGAAAAAATATACAGCTTTCTTGAAGATACTGGAATCAAATTTCAAATTGAAATCCATGGGCACCCTGTTTGGGTAAAAGCATTGTATCTAAATCCAGAAACTTTTAAATCGGCACCTTTGTTTCTGCTCACTACAGACATTCCTGAAAATGATTACGTTTCTCAAACTATCACACATCGGTTGTATGATGCGAATGTGGCGACAAAAGTTGCGCAGTTTATTTTGTTGGGAGTTGGAGGAGCAAAGCTGATAGATGAATTAGGTTACCATCCTGATATCTATCATCTTAATGAGGCACACGCGATTAGTGCTGCATTTTATTTAATGAATAAATACAAAAGCAAAGAAGAAGTAAAGAAACGATTGGTTTTTACAACACATACACCCGAAGAAGCTGGTAATGAAAAACATGACTTGCATTTGTGTGAAAGGATGAGTTATTTCTGTGGTATGCCTTTAGATGAAGTAAGAAGATTGAGCGACTCTTCTGATGAAATGTTCAATCACTCTTTAGTTGCATTGAGAATGGCAAAATTGGCAAATGGGGTAAGTGCGTTACATGGTGACGTTAGTAGAAAAATGTGGAGTCATTATATGGATGTTTGTGAGATTAAATCAGTGACCAATGCACAGAATTGGCATTATTGGGC
>JAIXWH010000100.1 GCA_027484165.1 Chitinophagaceae bacterium
CAGCAAGTGCATTGAAGCATACCATTCCAGGTGATTTGAACCATGCTACTTTAAGTGAGGTAAAAGATTTGATGAAAGGAGATGGAAGTGGAAGGGTGCAGAGATAGTTTCAGAGGTTTCAAAAGTTCAAAAGGATCAATTGGTTGATTAGTTGAAAGGTAGATTTGGGTTAAACGTCTTGAAACTTTTAAACTATGAGCTTAGCGAATGATACCTTTTCAACTTGAGCGCAGCGAAATATAACACAATAAAAAATGCCAGAATTATCTGGCATTTTTTATTGTGTTATTTACCTTGATACGCTATACCATCATTTTAGATTTTTCTGGCTGCAGTACTCCTTTCCAGTTAAAATAATCTGCAGCGTTATTAAAGCAGATATCCTGAATCACTTTACCTGTCCATGCGATATCATTAGGTAATTCTCCGTTTTCAATTTCTTCGCCGAAGAGATTACATAAAATTCTGCGGAAATATTCGTGTCGAGGATAAGATAAAAAGCTTCTGCTGTCTGTAAGCATTCCAACGAAGCGACTCAACAATCCCATATTGCTTAAGGCATTGATTTGTTTAGTCATGCCATCTTTTTGATCAAGGAACCACCAGCCACTACCCCACTGAATTTTCCCAGCAATTGATCCGTCATTGAAATTACCAATCATGGTTGCCATCAATTCATTATCAGCAGGATTCAGATTGTAGATGATTGTTTTAGCTAACTTATTATCTGTATCCAGTTTGTTTAAAAATTTCGCCAATGCTCTTGCCTGAGAAAAATCACCAATACTATCCCATCCAGTATCTGCGCCCAATTGTTTCATCATGCGTGAGTTGTTGTTTCTGATAGCTCCCAAATGGTATTGTTGCACCCATCCTTTTTCCCAATCCCATTCAGCAAGTATAACCAACATTGCACTTTTGAATTTTCTGTTTTCTTCCATTGACAAACTACCACCTGAACGAATTTTTGCGAAGATGCTAATGATTTCATTCATTGTATAATCCTCAGCATAGATTTCTTCCAATCCATGATCACTAACACTGCAATTGTTTTTTGCAAAGAAGTCATGTCTGCTTTTCAAAGCTGATAAATAATCATTAAAAGTGCTGATAGAAATATCTGAAGCTACTTCCAATGCAGACAAATAATTATTGAATGTGATAGGATCATCTACATTCATAGCTTTATCTGGTCTGAATGCAGGAAATACTTTTACTTGTGAACCATCATCATCGTTGCTGATTTTTTGATGATAACCTAAATTATCAACTGGATCATCAGTAGTACAAAGGATTTTTACATTCATTTGGTTCAATAATCCCTTTACAGAATATTCAGGTGTTTGCAATAAAGCACCGCAATGATCGTAAATCTTTTTGGCACTGTTTCCGTTTAATATTTCATTAACTGAAAAATATCTTTGTAATTCAAGATGCGTCCAATGGTACAAAGGATTGCGAAGTGTGTAGGGAACTGTATTAGCCCATTGCTCAAATTTTTCGAAATCACTTGCATTACCAGTACAATATTTTTCATTCACACCATTGGTTCTCATCGCTCTCCATTTATAATGATCGCCATACAACCAAACCTGTGTTAAATTATCAAAATTGATATCTCCTGCAATTTGATCTGGCAGCAAATGATTATGATAATCAATGATAGGCATTTGTTTTGCATACTCATGATAAAGTTGTTCAGCCACTTTATTCTTCAGCAAAAAATTTTCATCCAAAAAAGGTTTCATTTTAAAGTTTTTATTTTTTATATAATCGTTATTATAGGGATACTCCTCTTTTCCAAGGAATAAAATCATCCTGATTCAATTGAACAGCTTTAGGAATTACATTACCACTCGCTGCTTCAATACAATACTCAAGAATAGCTTGCCCCATTTGCTCGATGGTTTTTTCTCCTTCCACAACCGGGCCGCAATCAATATCAATAATATCGTTCATTCTTTTGGTAAGATTACTGTTAGTGGAAACTTTAATCGTTGGACAAACCGGATTACCGGTTGGTGTTCCTAATCCTGTAGTAAATAAGATCAAAGTAGCACCACTGGCGGCTTTACCCGTGGTAGCTTCCACATCATTACCAGGAGTACAAACTAAGTTCAATCCTGAAATTGTAGCTTTTTCGGTATAATCCAATGTTGCAACAACTGGAGACGTTCCTCCTTTTTTAGCAGCACCAGCACTTTTCATGGCATCCGTAATCAACCCGTCTTTTATATTTCCTGGCGAAGGATTCATATGAAATCCAGAACCTGCGTTGATTACTATTTTTTCATAGCTCTTCATGAGATGAATGAACTTGTTTGCTGTATCTTCATTTACACAACGATCAACCAGCTCTTGCTCAACACCACACAATTCAGGAAATTCTGCTAACAACACTTTTCCACCTAAAGCAACAATCAAATCGCTGCAATAACCCACCGATGGATTAGCACTGATTCCACTGAATCCATCACTCCCTCCGCACTTAACCCCAATCGTTAGTTTACTCAATGGCGCTGGCTCTCTTTTTAATTCATTGATTTCAATCAGTCCTGAAAATGTTTTTTTAATAGCACTTGAAATCAATTCTTCTTCACTTTGAGACTGCTGCTGTTCAAAAATGAATAAGGGTTTGTCAAAATCAGGATTGATGGCCTTCAAATCTCTTTCAAAATCTGAAACCTGTAAATTCTGACATCCCAAACTTAAAACTGTTACTCCACCTACATTTGGATGATTAGCATAAGCTGCAAGCAATTTGCTCAATACCGCTGCATCCTGACGGATACCGCCACAACCACCTTCATGATTTAAAAACTTAATACCATCAACATTTTCAAACACTCTGTTTTTTTTATTTGTAGGCGCGAGACTCAAATCTACTTCATCAACATTATGATTAGATTGATAGGCTTCCACCAAACTTTTAGTGTATGCTTTATATTTATCAGTAACCGCATAACCTAATTCATTATGAAGCGCTTCACGAATCACATCCATGTTTCTTTTTTCACAAAAAACGGTGGGAATAAACAACCAATAATTTGCAGTCCCTACTCTTCCGTCTTTTCTGTGATATCCATTGAATGTCTTATTGGTAAAGGCTGAAACATCTGGGGCCTTCCATTCTTGTTTTACATTTCTCCAAGCATAAGGACTAGTTGCATGTTTAACATTGGTAGTATTCATCCACTGACCGGAAGAAACATCAATCTGAGTGGTGCCTACAATCACACCATACATAATAATTTCCGAACCCGCTTTTGTATCCTGCTCAAAAAACTTATGCTTGGCCTCAATATTTTCTTTAATGAAAAACGCTTTATCATTTAATTGCACAGTCTCCCCTTTCTGAAGGTTGGTCAATGCAACAATCACATTGTCATTCGGATTAACTTTTAAAATCTTATTCTTCATTATTTATATCCTCTATTTATTATTTATTGAGTTAAATTAAAACAGCCGACTGATCCATTAAACTTATTGTATTCAAAGCGCCATTCTTCATTATGCCATCCAAATATTTAACAACCGCAATTTCAAATCCATCAATATTTTTCAAATCACATCCCCACAGTTGTTCATTATTAATCACTGCTTTTACCAAATCAGCAACACTTAACTTTTGCCAGCATTCGAAATAATATGCAGCTGAATCATCATTAATCAGGTATTCTTTTCCATTATGTTCGCCGTAATATTTTCCTTCAATGCATTTTACTGCTTTCATGAAAAACAAATAAGCCGCAAAGCCAAGTGTCATAAAAGGAGGAACTGCATTATACAACTTGTGATATTGTTTAATTAATGGCAAACACCTCATTTTTACTTTGAAAGTATACTGAGCTGTAATGCTTATCCATTGGTGATTGATATAAGGATTACAAAAACGTTCAAAAACTTTGTGAGCGAAATCTGCTTTTACTTTTTCATCAATTGGATAAGGAATTGAAGAAGCGATTTCTATGTTCATAATATTCTTTACAAACGGCGCATATTTCTCATCAAGCATTGCATCTCTTGTTAAATTGATATCCGATAAAAACGCCAAACCGCAGTTAAAGGTGTGAGTCGCATTTAACAACCTCAACTTTAATTCTCTAAACAAATTAATATCCGACTGTATCACAATGTTATCATCGCACTGAGCAAAAGACAAAGCCTGTTTTGTTTTTTCATCCCCTTCAATCGCCCATAAGCTGAATACTTCTGTATCGCAATACAAATCATCAGTGTATCCATTTTTCTCCACTAAAGCTTGCATATCTTTTGCGCTGGGTTTCCCTGGTACGATTCTATCAACAAGTGTATTGCAAAATGTATTTTTATTTTTGACCCAATCAATGAATGCGTCTTCCAATTGATTCTGCTCAGCTAATGCAATGACAATTTCACGAAGTTTAGTTCCATTATCGGTGATTAATTCTGTTGGAACGATATACATCCCACTTTCGTCACTACCCTTAAAAGTTTGAAATCTTTTATACAAAAATGCAGTCAACTTACCTGGGAAAGAAGAAGGTGGGTTATGTGTAACATCTTCATTTGCTACTAATTGTATACCAACTTCGGTAGTATTTGAAATCACAATTTGCATCTCTTTGCTTTCGGCACAACTTAATATTTGCTCCCATTCAGTGTTGGCATTTATCACTCTGCTAACAGAAGCATTAATCATTTGTCTTTCTACCACCTTTCCATTTTCGATTCCTTTTTCACAGATGGTGTACAAACCGTCCTGTTGATCAAAATCTTTGGTATCGCCATTACTGGTTGATTTAACGATGACTACTCTTCCGTTAAATATACCTTGTTTATTGGCTTTGTCTATGTAGTAATCAGGAAGTGCTCGGAGGAGAACGCCTGTACCAAATTGTAATACTTTTTCAGGCAATTCAAATATTTTATCTGACGGCACTTCAATATCAGCAGTAATATTTTTTAATATTTTTTTTGACAGTATCATTTCAAAATAATCTTTTTATTTTTTAGTTTTTATTCGGATGCCATTTTGAGTTAAAAAGCCAGTCCACTGTTATATTTTCCGCTTTTACAGACTCAGGCAAGTTATTCTTCAGCCATTTATAATCTCCTCCTTTACGATGACAATTGTAATAATAAATCCTGTGTCCATTTGGAGTTTCAGCACTCTTTTGTACATGATAAATTGAACTATCACGCATATTTCCATCAAAAGAACAATTCACTAAATACATTTGCGCATCGCGATGATATCTTCCTAAATAAAAATTTTTAATTCCATTAAATCTGCAATTATATAGAACGGATTTGCTATCTGGATTTTTACTGCCATCATGCCAAATGCTTGCAGTTCCTCCATAAGAATAAAAATCGCAATTCTCAGCCCATGCCCAACCTCTTGGACAATAAAAATCAACACCCCCTTCCATCTTACAATCTTTAAAATAGAACAAACCATTTTCAACATTCCACGGACTAACGGTATCTCCTCCAAATGAACTGAAATAACAATTAATCGCTTTTAATCTTGTTGCCTTCATACTTCTTAGAGCCATTTGATGCCCCGACTTTCTAATAGTCTTGATATGTGAAGAATCACTTTCACAAGGAATAGTATATTCTTCTTTAAAATCAAAACCAAAAGCATTTTTTATGGTTAAATTTTTAAAAGTGACATCATTGCCATTTACATTTACAGTAGCTACACCCCAATCATCTTTATGACTGCACCTGAATTCATCTCTTGCGATAGATTGTGTAATGATTACTTTATCTCTATTTTCACCTTCTAAAACAATATTATTCTTTTCAATAAAAATCTTTTCGTTGTATACTCCATTTTTGATTTGAATGACTCTTTCCTTTTCAGAAGATTCGATCAAGCTATTGATTGCAGATTGAATTGAAGTAAAATCTCCTTTACCATTTAAATCCACCACAATTGGCTGTTGCGCATTTGTTGAAATGCTCACCATCAAAAATGATATGTATAGTAATAACTTCATTAATTTTTACTTTGTGTCAACAACCACTTCATCAAATCTTTCGCTGCGTTATAGTTATCAAATTCTATTGGTAATTTTCTTCCATCCACATACTCATTGTAAAACCAGGGATCACCCACTGCGAAAACAGTTCCTTTACCTACTTTAGCCACACTCATTAGCGCTTCACCGTTTTCTGCATAAATGATTTGAGCAGGGCTTTTGATTTCCTGTGTACACAATTGTTTGATATACCCTTTTTTGGTGTTTTTAAAAATGGATGCCGCTTTAGTCAAATCCACTTCACCTTGTTCAAATTGGTCATTCTTAACATCATGACGAATATTCTCATTCCATTGGATTCCGAATTTCGAAGCGAGATTGTTATAGTTTTTGAATTCAACGTTATTACTATCATTGGCCATCATCAATAACACTCCTCCATTTTTTACATACTCGTATATTGCATTGATATGAGTTGTTTCTATATAATTAGAATTGGGGTTTTCTTTAGGCCAATCCGGATCAATTAATACATACACCGCCACTTTTTTGAGATTTTCTTTGGTTGGTGCTGCGTCAAGAGAAGAAGTTTTTGCACCGTAACTTTCCAAAATATGGTTCACAAATGAAAAACCGCCATTATCACGCTCCCAGAATTTGTAATGAAAGACAACCGATTTCCCGAAAGCATCTTTTTTCGTTTCTTTGTTAAAGTAATTATCCATTACCACTTGCTTTCCTTTACCAACACTTAAAGTTGTATTCATTTCCATTTCGGTAGCAGCAAGCAAATAAACACCTAACCCTTTAGGATCATTGTCTATTACAGGCTCCGACATATAGTAATTAAAAGTGCCATCTCGATAGGGCTTATTACCCAAACCACTCACTTTTACTGTTCCGGAAAGCGAATAGGCGTTATTGTTATTTTTTATAAAATATTTGTTTATGGCTGCAAAACCTGTTTGAGCCACTTTGATTTTACCCGAAGAGACATATCCTTTTCTTACTGCTTTTGCAATCGTATAAACAAACTGACAACTTGCAGAAGCTTCAAAGTAATTTTTTTCTTTTCCTGGACCATTATATCCCAAAACATCATACCACAATCCTGATTTAGCATCCTGATACTTTTGAATCGTATTAATCGTCCTTGTCAAAATAGCCAATAATTGTTTTCTTTTAGGATGACTTTGAGGAAAGTAATCCAATGCATCTACTAGCGCTGTTGAGTACCAGCCCATAGCTCTTGCCCAAGATTCTGAGGAACAACCCGTTTGTTTGTTACTCCATTTCTCCGTTTTACTTTCATCCCAACCATGATAGAGCAATCCTGTTTTTTTATTTCTGGAATGATTCTCCATCCAGATAAATTGATTGGCAATGTCATCGAAACTACTGTCTTCATGAGCCATGTTAGCATATTCAGCATAAAAGGGCTCACCCATATACAACCCATCCAACCACATTTGATTAGGGTAGATTTTTTTATGCCAGAAACCGCCTTCATGAGTACGAGGATGATTTCTCAATTGTTCTCTCAACAATTTTGCAGCTTTTAAGTACTTGTCTTTTTGAGTTACCTTATACAACATCAATAACACTTTTCCATTATTGATATTGTCGATATTAAACTCCTCCATCTTGTACGTTTTGATACTTCCATCTTCATTTACAAAGAAATCAATCTGCTTTTGAATGTACTGAAAATAGGACTTGTCTCCTGTTTGCAACCATTGACCCTCGATACCCTTTAGAATGACACCCATATCATAGGTCCATTTTGCCGGCTTATCATTTAGTGAAAAGGAATCTTTCCAAATATCCATAACTGTATGAGCAATTTCTCGGCCATAGTTTTGTGCTGACACGTTTAATGTCAGAACCGTAAGAAATATGAAGATTATTTTTTTCACTAGTTGATTTTAACAGCACTTTCTAATGCTCCGAATTCCAATTTTAATTTTTCTTTCGATTTAGATGTATCTGTATTTGATATGTTGATACCTGCATTTCTTTCACCGCTGACTCTGAATAAATTTTCTGCCTGATTGGTGTATTCCAAATGGTTAAAATTTATTTTATCGCTGTTGGTGATATCCACAACAGGATTAGTTTCTTCTGAATACACAGTCACATTATTAAAGAAAAGCGAAGATGCTTCCTGTATATCTATCCCCTGCTTTGCATGGATTTTAATATTATTGAAACGAATATTCTCAATATGCTTTTCTGGCAATCCTCTTACAAAAATGGCTTTTTCGGCTCCGTTACAATAAACGTTTGAAATATTGAAGTTTTTAAATGCAGGTGTTGTTTCATCAACGGGCTTCATTTCCACTTTAGGCAATTCTCTTTTTTCACCTGCTAACGGAATTGGATCTTTTGCAGCGTAGTACATATCGAACAAAATCGCTTCACCAACAATATCTTTCATGTAGATGTCTTTAATGTCAATATTCTCAACTACTCCACCTCTACCTCTGGTTGTTTTAAAACGGAGACCGATATCTGTTCCGATGAAAGTACAGTTAGAAACTTTAACATTCTTAACTCCGCCGCTCATTTCACTTCCAATCACAAAGCCCCCATGTGAAGCGTAAACTGTGCAACCTTTGATGGTTACATTTTCTGTAGGCGTATTTCTTTTTCTACCTTCGGCATCTCTTCCGCTCTTCATACAAAGTGCATCATCACCCACATCAAAAACAGAGTTTTCAATCCATACATTCTTACAGCTCTCTACATCAATACCATCGCCATTTTGAGCATAAAAAGGATTTTTAACAATGATATTTTTAACTGTTAGATTTTCGCACATTAATGGATGTAAACACCAGGCAGCTGAATTCTGAAAAGTAACCCCCTGTAACAATACATTTTTACAACTAGTAAATAAAATCATGTTGGGACGTAAAAAATCTTTTACGCTATCGTAAAACAAATCTGTTTTTTCGTTTTTGATGGCTCCAGGATTATTATACTGTGTTCCTTTCAAAGATTTTTCTGAAGGGTACCAAGTTTTTTTATCCTCACTCAATACGCCTCCTCTTTCAATTAATCTTTTCCATTGAGAAGGATTCAATTTGTCTTTTTTAACCATTCTCCATGCATCACCATTACCATCTATAATGCCATTTCCTGTAATAGCAATATTCACAGCATTTTCAGCAGAAATTGGAGATTGGTTTCTCATTTGTGGAATCCCTTCCCAGTTTGTTTTTACTAACTTATATTCATTAAAATCTTTAGTAAAAAGTAAAGTTGCTCCTCTTGATACATGAAGGTTTACATTACTTTTCAATTTCAATGGACCGGTTAACCAAATGCCCGAAGGAACCATAACTACACCTCCGCCTTTTTGTTGACATTTATCAATGGCCTGATTAATAGCTTGCGTATTTAGAAAAAAGCAATCTCCTTTTGCACCGAATGTGACGATATTGAAGGTGTCTTTTTTGAATTGTGGTTGCTGCACATTTTCAAAAGCTGAATTGGCTTTAACCGATGCTGAAAAACCAATTAAAATTAGTCCAATGATGTAGGAATATTTTTTCATTTTTAAAGTTGAATATTTCGTTGTTTTTGAATGATCAAGATAGCACAAAATGGCTCTTTTCACTATAAAAAAGGGGCTGTTTCAGTATATATATTTACGCAAACGATACCATTATCCCTATCAAATTATCGATTATAAGATTTAAACTATTTTAACGGCTTGCCTTGCCAATAATTTCCATTTTCTATGCTCTTTTTTCCACACTAATAATATTTTCAAATGGACTTCTCCGGGCGTTCCTTTGTCGTTGGTTACCGCATCCATTTTAAATCTAACAATGGCTACATTTCCTGAAACAAGAATGCTTTGTTCTGAAATATCCATGGTCACAAAATCCGATTTTCCGGATGATATTTTTTTGATAAAGGCATCTTTACCTTCAATAGTTCCTCCAGAGTGGCCATAACTCAATTGATCAGATGTCAGTCGATCAAGCATTAAGCTGTCGGCATCAATCATTGCCAATTTCAATTGCTCTACTTTTAATTGTATTTCTTTTTCAGTTTTACTTTGTGAGAAGCCAAAATGGCAAATAGTAATAAAGCCAAAAAGTAATATCAAATTTTTCATCTTCATTTTTTTATTTTAAACCATTCAAAATCTGCTGAACCGCAATCATTGTTTTTAATTTCACCAGCTGCAAATAATCCAACCTTTGCTCCCACCCATTTACCCTGCTTCGGAGTAAAATTGCTTGCTGCTTCGATATAATTTTTATTATCAAAACTATAACTGAATTTACAAGTGTTAGCGTCCACTATCTTTACTTTGAGATAAACCTCCTGATTAGGCTTTATAGTATCCAATACGCTTATCTCTTCTGGTTTATTTTCTGAAGCCTTCTTACTCATTGCATTTACAATACAGATTTGACTTCCAATTTTTTGAAGACCGATATAGCTGTAATCATAACCAAACACAATCAATCCACATTTTTCTTTATCCACTAAAGGATGAAATGTCAACTTGGTAGTTGCTTCGAATTGCTCTGCAGGAAACTTTTGCATCAGCAGATTTGGATGATTGTATAGATTTTTTAAACTATCAGAAAAATACCTAGCGTAGAGTTTGAGTTGATGAGGACTAAGGAAGCTAAACGTTTCCTTAGGATTAGCCTGCCACTGCCAGTTTTTATCAAGACTTGAGCGATCAAATTCATCAGTGCTTATTGCTTTATCAAATGAATTTTCAAAACCTTTCAGATCTGAAACAGGATAATGAAATTGCATCACAGGCTCACCGATTCCATCGCCGACTTTATCCTCACCTATTAAAGGCCAATTGTCTTTCCATTTCATGGGCTGAAGATGTACTATTCTTCCATAAACATCTTTATCCTGAAAATGAATAAACCAATTTGTTCCTTTTTGGGTTTGAACCCAGGCCCCTTGATGAGGTCCGTTAACTTTACTACCACCTTGATTCATGACCACTTTTCTTTCGTATGGACCATAAACAGATTTACTTCTCAATACAATCTGCCAACCTGTCCCTACACCTCCTGCCGGAGCAAAAATATAGTAGTATCCATTGCTCTTATAAAACTTAGGGCCTTCTACTGTTGGATCCATTTGATGCCCATCGTAAATAATTTTTCCATCGTTGAGAATCTTAGTGCCCTCAGTATTCATCTCTTTAACCGTAATGATACTTTTTATTCCGGCTCTGCTTCCTGCATAAGCGTGAACAAGATAGGCCTTACCGTTATCATCCCATAAAGGACAAGGGTCTATCAGTCCTTTGCCTGCTGCAACCAAAACTGGTTTTGTCCAAGGTCCATTATAACTTTTAGACTTAATCATATAGATTCCAAAATCTGGATCTGGATAATAGATGAAGTATTCATTTTGATGAAAACGAATGGATGGAGCCCATACTCCACAACCATGATGTACGGATGAATAATAATCCTCAGGAACCAAACGATCTAATGCGTAACCCTGTAATTTCCAATTGACCAAATCTTTTGAGATTAAAACAGGTAAACCCGGCACATGATTAAAACTAGATGCTGTCATCACAAAAGTGTCACCCACTCTTATGGCATCGGGGTCACTAAAATCCTGATGAATAATTGGATTTTCATAGTTAGCATTTTGACAGATTGCTTTATTAATAAACAAACTAAATGCAACTATACCCAATAATTGAAATCGATTCTTAATTTTTGTTTTCATTTTTTAAGTAAGTTTAATGACTCTTTTTTCTTCACTACTTTTAAAAGCAGCTTCGATAATTTTTATAACATTCATCCCTTCCTCAGCACTAACAGGCAAAGGATCGTTAAAGCATATACTTTTATAAAGTGAATCATAATAACGCATATAATCGCCTTGCGGCGAAATCACTTTTTCTCTTATTACAGTACCGTTAAGTTCCGTATTCAAAATACCTGCAGTCTCTGCTAATTCTTTACCCCAATCTTTTTCATCAGGCATTCTTCCTGATAAGAGATGTCTTTCCTGAACATCTGAACGATGTTTAACGAAAGATCCCTTACATCCATGTAGTACAAATGCGGGGATTGCTTCTCTCACTTGATAGCTTGCTTTCAATCGAACTCTAAAATTTTCATAATAAAGCAACACCTCAAAATAATCATCCACTTTTGAAACAGGGCGCATATTAAATATATCCGCAAATACATACTCAGGCCATCCAAATAATACCAGAGCCTGATCGATGAGATGAGAGCCCAAATCATACAAACAACCTGTCCCCTTGTGATTAATTTCTTTATGCAATTTATAACTCAAATTTTCATCAAATCTGTCATAATGAAATTCTGCTTCTCTAATTTCACCAATTAGCTTTTGATCCAATAATTTTTTTATCGCTAAAAAATCGCTATCGAATCTTCGGTTATGGTATACTGTTAGTATTTTATTTTTTTCTTGAGCAAGAGCAATCAAGATTTCACATTGCTCTACGGTTGGCGTAAATGGTTTTTCAATCACCACATGTTTTCTTGCTTCGAGTGCTTTTTTGGCAAATTCGAAGTGAGTGACATTAGGTGTGTTTACAATCACCAAATCGATATTGTCATCCGCCAGCATTTCATCAAGACTTCTATACTGAATAGTTCCCGGATATTTTTCAATGGTGATATTATTTTCACGCTCCCAGATTGCATATAATTTAAAATAGGGATGAGTAATAATGAATGGGGCATGAAAAACAACTCCGCTCATTCCAATGGAACATAGTGCAGTATTAATGATTTGATTTTCTATTGTTGCTCTGGATTCCAATTTCCTAAAATATTTTTGAGGGTGTATTTTGATGCTTCTTCTTCGGTGAGCTGTTTACTCCATTTTACTCTTAAATCTCTATTTGCTCCGGGACCAGAACTATTATATTCTGCATATCTAGCAGTCGATTCATTATTAGGATTTTTCCAGTTGCTCCATCCTTCAGAAATTATATGACTTCCCATCCAGCAATTCAAATAAGTAACGCTGGCTGTAGGACTCCAGGGCCTTCCCAATGACACTTTATTGATATTTGTGTCTGCAGTTAATTTGCAATTTCTAAAAACAAAACCATAAGGAATGATACTGTTGGTAGAAGCTGCAGTTACATGAGAATTCTTTTTAGAATGCAAATGACAACTATCAAACAAAGCTGTTGAAGCTCCAAAAATAAAATCTGTTGTTCCTTCTATATAACAGTTATTGAAATATTGTTTGCTCCCACTTCCGCTTAAAAACAAAACATCCTGAAAGCCAACCATTGAACATTTTTTAAAAGAAGCTCTTGTACCTTCAACTCTTAAAGCAACGGCTTGCCCCTCAGTAAAACCCGCATTGTTTTGAAAAGTGATTCCCTCGGCGTGAAAATCATTTCCGTATACAAATACAGAAGCGCAAGTCCATGTATTCAAAGTATCTCCATTTTCAAGTCTGGTTCCTGCATGATTATCATAAGTAATGATTGTTGTTGCTTTATTATCTCCAATTAAAGTAACATTATTTTTTGTGGCATCAACTGTGATAACTTCTTTATAAATTCCTTCTTTAATTTTAATGATTGTTTTCTTTTTGCAATTAGATGGCACCGCATCCAGTGCAGACTGAATCGTTCTAAAATCAGCTTTACCTTCTTTAGCTACTGTTATTACTTTTTGTGCCTCAGAACTAAAAAAAATAAAAAAAAATAAGATGGAAAGTAAATATTTCATTTATTACTTTTTGATTGGCTTTATAATTCTATCTGCTAAATCAGCAAATTTTACTTTCAATTCTGCCAACGCCATTTGAGCTACCAATCTTGCTCCCAATTCCGAATAATGTGTATTATCTTCTTTACCATCAGGATAATTGGGATGTTCTCCTGGCTTAACTTGTAAGAATAACAGTCTGGAATTCTCCACACCAAATTTATCGTGGAGCGCCATGGTTTTTTGATCTAAATCTATCATTTGAACATTTTCAGAAATAGCCACTTCTCTTGCAGCAGCAGAGTAATCTTTGTGTGTTTCAATAGCATGCCCAGTTGAATCAAATTTTCTTCTGCTAACAGGTGTAAATAAAACGGGGGTTGCTTTTTTAGCACGGGCTTCATGGATAAATTTTTGAAGATTTGATTTGTACTCTTCCAAAGTAGTGTAACGTTCTTTTTTTTCTTTAGATTCATCATTATGTCCAAATTCAATAAAAACATAATCCTCTTCCTGCACATTATCAATCACTGATTGCCAAATACCTTCTGATATAAACGTCTTGGTGCTTCTTCCATTTTTGGCTTTATTAACTACAGTCACAGCAGATGTATCCCAAAAATAACTGAACGGCATTCCCCATCCTGTTTCAGGATACGACTTTGGTTCTTTAATGCTCATAGTACTGTCGCCACACATCCAAATGGTAATTTTCTTCTTAGTGGGCAATACGAAAGCTAGAGATAATAACCCTATTGCTATTAAAAGTAATTTCTTCATTTTACAAGTTGATTTAAATAGATTTCAATATTGGTGTAATTTTTGTCTAATTTATACAAACTCGAATCTGTTGCATCATTCGGATTGAGTCCTTTTGAAATCTCCCAATCATCAGCCATTCCATCTTGATCTGAATCTAAGGGTGCAGGCATTTGTTTTAAAGCAGGCCATGCATTTTGAGTTAACTCATATGATGTTCCGTGAGGATACCCACCCTGTACATCAATTAATTTTCCTGTTCCTTCAATTACATTCTGAATGATTCGCTGATCCAATGTGTCTCTTTGAGGAAAGACACATCCTGATTTTTCAAGCACTTCTTTATATGCTACAGCGGCTGTTGAAGTTTTAATTACAACTGTTGGAAATACTGATAAAACTATTGCAGAATCAAAATCCTCTTTTATACCATTGCTCAACTTTATTCCTAAATTATTATTTTGTGTTACTGAATCAAAACCATAAACTTCATTTCCATTAACATACCACTTACCATAAGGAATATCTTTGCTTCTCCAGGGATTTGCAATTTGTTGTTTTACATTTTTAGAAGTTGAAGGCCCTGGCTTGTAGTAGTTATTTACAATATTATAAACTCCTCCTTCTCCGGCATAAACGTTGTTTACACCCCAATTATAAATAACATTATTTCTAAAATCAGCGAACTCTGATTTTGTATGTCTTATTCCATTAAACCTAGGAGTTCTGCTCTTGCAGTGTGCAAACAAATTGTGATGAAAGCTGGAATGAAGTCCGCCCCATATTCCTCCATATCCATGATTTTCATAATCTGCATCGCCTGACTCGAAATGATAGGAATAATTGAGTGGTTCAGCTATCAAATTCCATTGCAAAGTGGTACTATCTCCTGCATAAATACTGATGGCTTCATCGGCGCTCCAGCTGAAACTGCAATGGTCAATGATTATATTTTTTCTTTTCGTGCCACCAAAGGCATCATCGCCACCACTACCATCAACCATCCCTCCCTTTTGATTTTTATCTCCCAATCTGAATCTCATAAACCTTACAATAATATTATCACCACCAATTGAAACAGTATGATCTGCAATACAAATGCCATCCCCAGGAGCTGACTGACCTGCGATTGTAACATTTCCTTGTATCACTAATCTCTTTTCCAGATGAATGGTGCCAGAAACAGCAAACACAATAATTCTTTTGTATTTTTTTTCTGCTGCCTCCCTAAAACTTCCGGCTCCATTATCATTAAGATTACTTACAACAAAGACTTTGCCTCCTCTACCTCCTGTGGTGTATTTACCATACCCCTCAGCTTCTGGAAATGCTATGGGTAACGTATCGATTAATTTTGAAGAAGTAGAATTTTGTTGTAATGATTTACATCCAGTTGTTGAAATAAAAAAAAATGCAAGAACTAAAGCATTCACTAAAATCAGAGTGCTCAATGCTTTATTTTTCATCTAAATATTTATTAAAAATTACCAAACATTTTTTGGACAGATATCACTGCCCTTATTTCCTAATACCAATCCAATAAGAAATTCGTGAGTGTTTCCAACATAATTTTTTAAGCGACTGTTGGGTGATGAATTATAAGAATAACTGAAGTTAAGTGTTCGGGCTAAATTAATTCCAGACATGAATGCAATACCACTTAATTCGTCATTAATTCTGTAACCGCCGCCTATCCACAACAAATCCTGATATTGCATTTTTACGTTAGCATGAATGAACATGGGTAATGGAGCAATGTTTTGAATTGCAAAAGAAGGCAATACACTCACATCATCCGAAATAAAATAACGATATCCTCCCTGCAGAAAAAAATGGGGCTTAAAACTGTCGCCATATTTGTCATTTTGCACTAGGCGAAATTTACCTGGAACAATATTTAAAACTGAAGTACCCACAAAAAAGTTTTTTCCGTACAACCACAAACCTGCCCCTAATTCAGGTAATGTATTCATTATTTCTCCATTATTAATGCCAACAGCAGGATCATTTGGATTTAATGAGCCCCATACGATCTTAGTTTTATCCATACTCACATTGGTTATTCCTCCCATGAATCCTGCAGACAACATCATGGTATTATTGATAGGTAAATGATAGGCGTATGATGCAGTTGCTGTTGTTCTAGTAATGTACCCGGTTTTGTCTGATATGATAGAAAACCCAACACCATGATGTGCTGAAGCAGGATCCGAATTTTCTAATACTTTTGATTTGTAAGGATTATCATCTACTTTTTCAAAGGAAGTAGCAGTAGTTCTTTCATCCGTTTTTCCTATTGGACCATGAATGGTAAGGTATGAGGATACGGGTGCGCCATCCAGACCATCCCATTGTTTTCTATAGCTCGCTTTTAAATCAAAATAATTTTCAATTCCTGTTACAGCTGGATTAAGAATATAATTATTCAAAATATACTGTGTGTAATATGGCTTTTGTTGACACTGAGAATTTTTGCAAATACCCACAAATAGTATCAAATAGAATATCTTTTTCATTTCATTTAAAATTTTTCTTCTTTATCCAGATTAATTATCTGATGATTGTTACATATCCTTTTTTGGTTGCTCTTAACCCATCCAAATCAATGATATAATAGTAAGTTCCAGATGGCAATGGCTTTCCTTTATTAGTACCATCCCAAGGTGTTGAATAATTTTTAGTATCGATAATCACTTGCCCATATCTGTTGAATATCTGTATGCGATGATTAGGATACATTGATAAAAATTCGATTTCCCATTTATCGTTGATATTATCGCCATTAGGAGTAAATGTATTTGGAACAACAAAGTCTCTGATAACTTTTACGTTTAATACATCTTGTGTTTTGCAACCATCAGCAGACACCACTTGAATAGTATAAGTTGCATCAGTCAATGGAGTAACAATAGGGGTTGCAGAATTTGGATTGTCTAGATAAGTTCCTGGAGTCCATGTATAATTTAGACCATTGCCAGAAGCTATAATTGGATTTAATTGCACTTGATCTCCTTCCAAAACATCACGCTGCCCTCCAAAATTTATGACAGGTGTTGGAAACACATTTATATTTTGACTAGCAGTATCTATACATCCATTATTTGCAGTAAAAGTATAAAGTATTGGGTGTAATCCAGGACCTGCAGAAGATGGATTGAATGACGGGCTTGTTGTAATTCCTGCACCACTATATACTCCTACTCCTGCATTGTTAAAAATATCAGTTGCGGAGCTTAATGTAACATTGGGTAATTCTTCGCAAACTGAAGGAATCGCATTAAATTGAACATCAGGAGATGCGTACAAAGTAACCAACTGTGGACTAGATTGCGATTTACAACCGTTACCACTATACGCATTAATCACTACTTGATAAGTTTGTGTGGCTGGCGTTCCAAATACAGGATAATTATGATTATACACTTCATTAGGCAAAGGCGTATTATCTAATGTATTTGTTGAATTGGGTACATCCCATAATATTTCAACTTGATTAATGTTTCCATATGCAGAACTTGAACTCGTATTAGTTATAGAGAGCGCAGTGTTACTGCATATGTTTCCTGTATTGTTAATTGTAAAAATTGCATTAGGTGGTGTAAACACTTTTATTTTTTGAGTAGAATCTTTTTTACAGCCATCCAATGATGTGGTAGTTAATGTTACCATAAATTCACCTCCGTTAGTATAAGTGTGAGAGGTGTTACCAATGGTAGTTGTAGTTTGTATCGGACTTGCATCACCAAAATTCCATTCCCACTGGTTAATATTTCCAAAAGGTGAGCTTTGATCGGTGAAGTTTGCGATATCAACTGGAATACAAATATCTGAAAAACTAAATGCTGAGATAGGTTTAGGATTAATAGTCACCACAACAGGAACTGCGTTTGGTGTGCTCACACATCCATTTGAATTGGTTACTATCAATTCAACATTGTTACTTCCTGGAGAAGTGTAAATATGATTAATGCTTGATTGAGAAGTTTGTGTTTGAATAGGACTACCATCTCCAAAATTCCATTGCCATTGTGTGATAAGTGCTGCTCCAGCTGTTGGCGTATAAGTAAAAGTTACATTATCTCCTTCGCAACGAATGTTACTAAAAGTAAAACTAGCATCAGGCAATTCATTTACAGTAATCGTTCCACTCATTGAAACATTGCTACAGCTACTCACAGACGATACAGTATAATTAAATACCCCTGTGGCAGTTGGCGTTCCGCTGATGGTAAATACTCCAGCATTGAAAGCTGATGTAACACCAGCTGGAAGAGTTCCCGAAGAAAGAACTGCACCATTCACATTTCCTCCTAATGTATAAGTAATATCAGTCATTGGCGACTGCACACATACAGCTTGATTATCGGTTCCTGCTGTTGATGACAAGCTAATAGTTGGTAGGGTTTGTACAGTAATAGTTCCTCCTAAAGAAACATTCGTACAAGGACTAACCGTTGTAACGCTATAATTGTAAACACCTCCTGCAGTTGGGCTTCCAGAAATCGTGAACACTCCTGAATTATAAGACCCCGTTACCCCTGCCGGCAATCCTGTAACAATTGCAGAGGTTGCACTTCCTCCTAAATTATATTCAATATTTGTAATAGCAGTTCCTAAGCACAATGATTGTGTTGTAGTTCCTGCAGCAGTACTTAATGAAATTGTAGGAGCAGTATTCACTGTAATAAGATGAGAAGATTGAGCAGTAGCTATTGAAGGGCAACCAGCGTTAGAGGTAACTGTTAGGGTTACTGTAAATGTACCAGCCATATTCCATCTGTGCTTTGGATTTTGCAAAATCGAAGTTCCTCCATCTCCAAAATCCCAGCTCCATGAACTAATACTTCCAACTGGAGTGCTTTGATCTGTAAACTGAATACTATCGTTCATACAAACCTGAGCTAAAGGAGTAAATATCGCTAACGGCGCTGCATAAATAGCACTGAAGTTTATTGTGGTATCATAAGAACAGCCCTGCACACTTGTTGCAGTAAGTCTTACAGGATATGTTCCTGTTGATGTATAAATATGAGTAGGACTCGTTGCTGTACTTGTGTTTAATGCTCCAGAAGCAGGATCACCAAAGTTCCATAAATAAGTCACTGTTGCAATAGTGCCATCACTTATAGTAGTATTATTGGTAAATGTTGCTGAAGCATTGGGTAAACATAAATTGCCTGGCAAATTGAAATTAACATCTGGTGTGGCATTTATAGTAACAACAAGTGTTGTATCATCATAACATCCATTATTGGTTTTAACGGTCAACTTTACATTATAAGTTCCTGCCGTTGCATACTGATGATTAAATGGATTTGAATTGAAATTAGTCTGTGTATTTCCATCTCCAAAATCCCATCGCCATTCAATTAGGCTTCCAGCATTGGGAACGGATAAATCGGAGAATCTAACTGGACTTTTAGCACAAACAGGTGATGAAACACTGAAAGATGCGAATGGCTGTGGTTGAATAATCACTGGAAGATTATAAACATTCGAGGTGCAGCCTCCTGGCGCCACTACATAAAACTTAACATTATGTAATCCTAAGGTTGAAAATAAATGTTTAGGATTTTGTAAAAGGCTTGTATTGTTAGCTCCTGAAGACAAATCATCAAAATCCCAATGATATTCTGATACAGTACCAGGATAAACTACATTACCCGTAAATTGTACTGTATCTAATAAACAAGTATTTATACTTGCTGATGCTGAAACTGATGGAGTAGCATTTACTACTATAGTATCTCTGAAAATATTACTCAAACATCCATTGGTAGTTCTCACCTGAAGTGTTGCATAGTAAGTTCCTATTGTATTATAAGTATGTGTTTGATTGGCATTTGTTGTAGCAACTACGGGCGCCCCTTCTCCAAAATCCCAACGCCACTCTGATAAAGGACCATATGCGCCTGTACTCGAAGATGTATCAGAAAAAGTTACAGTAGTAGAACTACAAATTGTATCATTGGGTGACACTCCGAATTTTGCGAGTATTCCTCCAGTCAAATCAATGACTCTTGTAGTATCTGAAAAGCAACCTATATTGTTAATCACACGGAGACTAGCATTATAAATCGCAATTGCAGGATAATTATGTGGTGGTGGGTTTTGAACATTAGATGTTGTTGCATCTCCAAAATTCCAAAGCCATTTTACAATATTATTTCCAGAATAGGCTGCTGAAGAATCTATTAATGTTACAAGGGTACTTGAACATCCTGTTGTTAGAATATTGAAACGAGCTGTATCCTCAATCACAACCATATCGATAGGAACAACCTGAGAGTTACCACATTCACTCGAGAAAGTACCTGCAATTGTTGCAGTTAATCTGTATACACCTGTTGCACTAAAAACAAGAGGTGTGGGTGATGTAAATACTGAATAAGTGATATCGTTCTCTACATAAGTTCTAATGGGAACTGGGTTAAATACTGGGAATGAACCATTGGGCGAAATGTTTGAATTGTTGGTAGCATCCCATGTTATAGAAGTTATTTGTGAACTCAAATAAGGAACCGCAATTTGTAAGGTAACCGGATTGCCCTTACATGTTTTTGTACCTGCTACAGAGTCGTAAGGGTTGATAGTTTGAATAATTGCAGATAAATTTTTAATAGCAGTACCTGCATTATACCCATAACTCTCTCCTGCTGTCATGCCATAAGCGATTGCATTAAACCCTGAATCAGAAACCAAATAATGATATTGAGAAGAGGCAACTCTGAATCTTGCATAAGAGTATCCAGGCTCATTTGGATGAACTCTAAAGGCATTGGCAATTGGTATTAAAGTTGATGATCCATATACGGATGTATTGCTATAACTCGATGTTCCGGTATCTACCCGCTGTGTTGGGTTTGTTGCCGGATCTAGTCTGAAGCTGGGTACTCCTCCTGTTTTGATTACCACATTAATGTAGCTTGCGCCATTATTTGCAATATTCGTCCTTCCAGCGGAAAATACAGAAGTATTGTTTATGGCTTGTTGAACAGGACTCAAAATAATCATCTCAGGGTCGCCGTTACCGTTATTACCAAATGTATTGTTTTTACAACCTCCTGTAATTACATATTGAATCAACATAATAGGCTTATCACTTTCTATTAAATTGTAAGTATTGTTTTCAATTTCATAATAGAAGTTCCCAATCAAACCTGTTAGAGGAGTAGTACGAGAAGGATTGTTAACCCATACTCTTGTCGTAGGATCAAGCACACAAATTTTGTATACACTATATTCCATCGTCTTTGTTGGTGTTGTAAGATACTTAGTACCCCAAGCTACACGAGGGAACATCTGTTGAAGCATATTGTCTGAACCTGCATTAGCTGTACAACCTGCACTATTAACAAAAGTTCTTCCATTACCTGCCCAAACTGCAATCTTTTTGTCACAGTTAATTGATCTCACCAGTGTTCCTGTTAAATCAGCACCAAGTCCATTTACAATCGCTCCCATCGCATTAAAAACTTGTCCTTTGTTTAATGTGATTTGAAAGGGTACATTCGCAGGATATTTGATATTTGTTGTTGTTCCTGAGTTAAATAAACTGTTAGATGAAGAATCAATGATATTTGCGCTTGGTGTGATTTCAATTATAGTATTGTCTTCAGAGGCCATTACAAAGAAGAATGAATTAGGAGCACCGCTATTTGATTTTCCTCCTAAAGAAAGTACATTGTATGTTGACCCCCAAGTGTTTGTTGGAAACAACAGCATAGCCCCAGCAGCATCTTTTCCGTAGGTATGCTCATATACTGCAACGGGAACACCATTTAAACTTTCAATATGAATACCTCTTGGTGTAATTCCTGTAAAATATAATCTTGCATCCGGTAAATTGGTGGGATTGTTATTATTATTGCCGAAATCTCCCATAGGAAAATTAGTAACCTCAACAGATGTATTTGCAGGAATATTAACTACTCTTGGAAATGAAGGATCTGCAACACCAGGCAAGGATACACGAACCTGAGCGGCTTGCTTTGATGAGATATACAATGACATCCAAGATCCGTTTGTTGCATCATTATTTGACATTCTTGAATGATAACCATAACCTGTCCAGAAATCTGTACCCATATTAGTTAGATTACCCGCTGCCGTTAGTAATGAACCTATCCCCGTAACAGCAAGATTTACTGATGGGGCACCTCCTCCCGCATGTGTGATATTTCCATTGAAAGCTCCATTGTTTCCTGGTGCAAATCTGATATAGATGATGGTGTTTGCTAAAGTAGATCCAGTATACGGAATCGTCAACGTTGAAGTATATCCTGCACCACTGGTTGTAGAAATAATATAACCAGCAGGAGCTGTGATTGTGATGTTTCCTGCTGCTGGTGTTAAAAATATTCCCGAAACAGTATAAGTCTGTTCCGATGAAAACGAGCCCTGATAAACTGTACCAAAACTCAAGGTTGATGGAGTTAAGGTTATTGTTGGCAATGCCGGCAATGTGGTAAATACGGAATCTCCTCCATATCCTGTTCCTGATGAATTGGTAGCATAAGCTCTTACATGATAGGTTGTTGAAGGAGTAAGCCCTGTAAGTGCACTCGTGAATAAACCTAACCCTGTTCCGTTATTTGTTGATGAATTTGCTATGGTTGGATTCGCTGTTGTACTCCAGCAAACTCCTCTAGCTGTTACAGGTGCTCCACCGTCTGCTGTTACTGTACCACCACATGCTGCACTGATAGCCGTTATTGAACTTACGGTAGCAGTGGAAACTAATGGCGGGTTAATGGTAAAACCTGTGATTAATAAATTATCAATACCCATATCATTGGATTGCATATTAGCAATCTTCACTCTGTTAATCACACCGCTGTTTAAAATGATTGTTATTGTACCACATGCAGTGCCCGGACTAGTAATGTTTGTTCCTGTACTCCAGGTAACGCCATCATCTGTAGAGGTATAATAAGTGAAAATTTTATTGGTACGCTTATCATTGAAAGTTACAACACCAGCCCCCTGAGTTAATAATGGAGAAATCACATATGCTGACGTACCACCAGGCATGCGCAATGCTCTATTGGTGCCATCATCTGGACAAGGATCTGAACCTGTTACAGGATAGCCCTCGAAAATTAACCAAGCACCTGTAGCTGATACATAAGTATTCTGTACAGTTGCGGTCTGCATTGAAGCAGCAGGGAAGGCAACCAAATCATCAAACCCTTCTAATGTATAATTATAAGGCTGAGCAGTTGCTCCATTTGAAAATCCTAAAAGACATAACAGTACGATAAAATAAACTCTCATTATTGATCTTTTTATTTATTATTTACAATTTTTCACTCGTTATTGCGCTAACTATTGATTATTACTTAATAATGGTCAAATAACCTTTTTTAGTTGTTCTTTGGCCATCCAAATCTATGATATAATAATAAGTTCCTGCTGCTAAAGTTTTCCCTTTATACTTACCATCCCAAAATTCAGTATAATTTTTAGTTTCAAATACTATTTGGCCGTATCGGTTAAATACCTGAATGTGGTGTTTGGGATATAATGACAAGTTTTCAATTACCCAGTAATCGTTAATCCCATCTGCATTGGGAGTAAAGGTATTGGGCACAATAAAATCTTTAACCACTTTTACAATAACAATCTCTTGATTCTTACAACCATTTACTGAAGTTGCTGAAACGGTATACGTAATATCATTAGTTGGATTACATATCGGAGCTATTGATCTTGTATTATCCAAATAATCAGCGGGTGTCCAATTATAATTGGCTGAATTAACTGGCATTATATTGGGTGACAATGGCACTGCATCCCCTTCTAGTATATTGAATGTTGAAGGATAATCAACAATTGGTGTTGGATAAACTTCAATTTGCTGAGAAGCAGTATCCACACAACCATTCGAACCTGTGAATGTATACAATATATTATGCAACCCAGACCCAGATAAATCAGGATTAAACACCCCATTTGCACTCACGCCATTTCCAGAAAACAATCCTGTACCCGTTAAAGAAGGATTTGAATTAATGGGCATTGCCAAATTAAATAAGGGTAATTCCTGACACACAGGATTTAATGTTTGGAATATGATTTCTGGTGCTGCATGCACATCGATATCCTGATAATAATCCTTAGTGCAGGAGTTGCCGTTATACACTCTTATCAATACTCTGTATTGCTTAATCAATGGAGATCCGAATGTTATATAATTGTGATTGTAGTTCTCATTAGGTGATGGATTATTGTCAACGGTAACATCAGAAATGTTATTTAAATAATCCCAATAGATTTCTACTTTATCTATACTTCCAAATCCTATTAATGTAGAACTGCTTTGTATATTCAATGACTGGTTACTACAAACATTACCTGTATTCAACAAGTTATATCCAGCATTGGGCAATGAAAATACGTCGATTGTTTTCTGTATACTGTCCACACAACCCGCATTACTGGTAGCAATGAGCAAAACAGGGAATTGTCCGCCGTTAGCATAATTTGCTACAGGGGTAGACAAAATACTTGTATTCCCATTTCCTAAATCCCAAGAGTAAGTTACCTGAGCTAAAGTACCATCACTGATTGTAGTATTATTATTTAAGTTCACACTTGCAGGTGCGCATAAGCTTATGAGTGAGTAATCAAAGTCTGCAGCAGGATTAGCATGGATTGTTACGTTTCGTGGCGCTGTATTACTGTAACAGCCTTTATCCGTTTTAACCGTTAACTTAACAAGATATACTCCTGCTAAAACATAAGTATGACTAACTGAAGAAGCACTTGTAAATACTTGACGATTACCATCTCCAAAATCCCAATCCCATTCCACTATGTTACCTGCGTTAGGTATCGATGCTTGTGTGAAAGAAACCGATTTGTTTTCACAAGCTGGATTCACCAAACTAAACACAGCATTTGGCAATGGATTAATGATTATTGTTTTGTCTAACGAATCAACACACCCTTTGTCTGTGGTTACAATCAATTTGATATTGTGTGATCCTGTTGTTGAAAAGGTATAAGATGTATTTTGTGAGTTAGCAGAAACAACGCCATCCATTAACCAAGACCAGTTATTAATTACTGAATTTTGCGCAGTACTGCTGTCTGTGATGACGGTTAGTGAGTTAATACAATTTTCTGCATTCACTCCAAATTTCACAATTGGGTTCTTATATATTGTATTGAATATTCTCACGGTGTCTTTTGAACAGGTTCCCAAAGAAGCAGTAAGACGAACAGAATATGTTCCTGTAGTGCTGTAAACATGTGAAGGGCTAGCTAATGTACTTGAGGGAGAGCCATCGCCAAAATTCCATGAATACGTTAATGTTCCGCCACCAACTACTGTTGAATTATTGGTAAAGGTAGCCGCATTGGGCAAGCAAATATTTCCGGGCAAATTGAAACTTGCAAAAGGCACATTCCCAATCACAACATCTTCAAAATGTGTAACCGAACAGCCACTTGCATTTTCAACGGTTAGCTTTACTCTGTAAGTTCTTGCTGAAGTAAAAATATGTGTTGGATTAACTGATGTTGTTGAAATCAATAAAGGACTTCCGTCATCAAAATCCCATGTCCATTTTACAATAGTCCCATTTGATATAGATGATGAATCGCTAAACGTAATTGTATTACCCACACATGATGTACCTGCATATCCGAAGTTTGCAATGGGCACATTTTGAAAAGACAATACTTTTATAGTATCATCAAAACACCCCTCATTGTTTATAACTCTGAACCTAACTGAATAAGGACCAACCCCTGTATAAGTATAATTAGGATTAGATAAAGTTGAAATGCCAACACCGTCTCCAAATTGCCAATCATAAGTACTAATTGTACTCAATGTGTCTGTTGAATTATTGGTGAATGTTACAGCGTTTGAAGCACAACCAGAAAAAGAAGTGCTAAAATTAGCGTTGGGTCCACCAACTACTTTTAAATCATAATTCACTTCTTCCAACCCATTACAACCATCAGGGGAAGGATTGTTAGATGATACACGAACAGGGAATGTACCTGTTGTATCAAAAGTATACAAAGTTGGAAGATTGAATACATATAATGCTGTTCCGTTTGTAGTATATGATGTATTTGGAACAGGTGTATTTACTGTAACAGCTGTATTTGGAGAAATATGTGTATTCGTAAAAAAATCAAATGTGAATGATGAAGGGATGTAAGGCAAGGTAACCGATAATCTTGTTGGAGTACCTTTACAAATTTTAGTTACAGGGTTTGAACTTAAAGGATTTGCACTATTTAAAAAATGATTTAAGTTTTTAACGTTAGTACCAGCATTGTAAGCATAGCTTTCACTTGTCGCATATCCGTAAGCGATAGCATTAAATCCTCCCGATGTTGTTTTTAATTTATAAAACACCCCTGTTGAATATCCGGTAGTTAAAGGGATTTGAGCATATGAATATAATGGATCTGCAGGATTAGTGACAAATGTTGCAGGCACTGCTGCGTTTGCTTGATTTCTTATTGTAAATCCGGGGATATCTGCAGTCTTGATATTTACATTGATATAATTCAAAGCATCATTATTCTCAGTAGGAACTGGTGAAACGATGATTGAATCTACAGTTTGTTCTACTGGACTAATATACACCATGTCGGGATCGCTTCCTGAACCAAAACCATTTCCACATTTGTCTCTATTTGTCAAATACTGTGCCACCATTACTGGTGAGGTAGTTTCTATGTTTACTGGAATTGCAGAAACAAAATCATAGTACAATCCACTTGAAATTGAAATAGGAGCTCCTGGAATTAAGGGTGTACTCACTGGACTCAACCCAGGAACTGAAGCCGGTAAAGTAACTCCGTTAACTTTTACAACAGTTGAGCTGCTGTCGGGATTAATCATAACCCTGTAAATATTATTGGAATAATTTAACCCTGCAGTTGGTGCGCTTACAAATTTTCTGCCCCAAGCGGCAACAGGGAAACATTGCTGGAATAAATTATCACTTGATGCTGATGAGCTTGAACAGGTTACAGAAATTTTCTGGCTGCCCGAAAATACGGCGATCGGTTTACAAGTTCCTGTAGCGCTAGAGACTGAACGAAATTGAGTGCCTGTTAAATCGGTATTATCAGCAGCCCCCCTAATTAACCACACATCTCCTCTATTTAGTGTTCTTGCAGTCCAAGCTCCAACAGGCAATCCCGTTGAAGTTGCAGCAGATGGCTTTACTTCAATAGTTGTTCCATTTTCCGTTGCAATTGCAAATACATATGAACGCATACCCGATGCATTGGAAACCTGAGTGTAGTTTAGAGAGGTATATTTTCTACCCAAGGTTTTTAAGGGAAATAGTATACTGGTTGCCGTTACCTTACTTCCCCATATTTGTGCATAGGCTACAATAGGACTGGTGCTGTGAATGTAAATTCCTTTATTGATATAAACCCCTTCATTCTGAAGTCTGGCATCTGAAGCTCCAGTTTCAGGAATATTCATTGATGCAGTTATAGAATTCGCTGGAATATTCAGTGTTTGAATTAACGTGCCTCCGACATAAATGGTTACTGTTGCAGCATTGTCAGAAGTAAAATAAAGCGTCATATCGCTTGTACCACTACTAATTTTTTCATGAGGCCCGTAACCTGTCCAAAAATCTGTTCCCCTGTTTGAAAAATCTTGTGCGCCTACTATCGCAGATGTGCAGATAAATGAAATTATCAACAAACTTCTCTTGAATTTTATCAAGCATTTTTTTATTTTCAAATGCAGCATACAATCGTTGATGTAAATCAATAAAAACCAAACTGGCAACAAATTTGATTCCTATCCTTTATTTTTTAAAAAAGTATCTTAATGAAAACTCATGAGACTGCCCTCCATCTTCAAATATTCCAAGTGGTGTACGGTATACAGATAAATTATATCCGAATGAATACTTTTTATAAGCCTTAATCCCTGCATATGCTCCAAAACCTTGTCTGTAGTGATAATTCAATCCCAGAAAAAGAATGTCTTTATGCTCTAATCTCATCCCCACTTCTACATCTGCAGGCAAATTAGGAACAAAGTTTACCATGAAATTTGGAATCAACACATTATCTTCGTCTGTTCTGATGTTGTAATGACCACCTGCAAAATAATGACGATAGAGTTTTCCTTCTGAGTTAGAACTCGTTTTTAAAAAGTTAAGTTTCGATTGCATTAACTGCTGTACAGAAAATCCGACATTCAAGGTGTTTGATTTGTAATAAATTCCTGCGCCTGCATCTCCTTTCATTTCGTTGCTGCTACTTAACAGTAATGGATCGTTTGGAATATAACGCGTGAATGATTCTTTATCTATTCTGTACTGCATAAATACCCCTTCTAACCCAAACATCAATCTTTTGTCATCTTTAAAATTGATACTGTAAGACAAATTAATTTTCCCTCCATTTCTGCTCGTTGGTCCTGTTTTGTCGGAAAACAAAACCACTCCCAAACCAGTTTTCATTTTTGAGAAATAAGTATCCCCAAATACAATATTGGTTTGTGGTCCTCCTGCAATACCAGCCCACATTTTTCTGGTTGCAACACCTATTGATGATTCTTCATTAGCTCCGGTTGCAGCTGGATTATAGATATAATTATGCTGTACAAACTGACTAACTTTAAAAATCTGTTGCGAAAACACATTGCCGGTAAAAGCAAAGAGTGCAATTGAAATACTTAAAATTTTCGATATTGAATATCTCATCTGTTTTATTAGTTTAACCTTTCAATAATATTTTTGACAATAGCTTTAATACTATCGCATGATGGTAACATTACCTTTCAACACAATTTGTTTATTATTTATCAAAGTTGCGTTTACTTTATAGTAATAAGTTCCATCAGGCAAAGCTGTATTTTTATAATTTCCATTCCAGTTATTTCTGTAATCATCAGAATGATAAACCAAAGCCCCCCATCTGTTATAAACATCCACCTTTAATTGCTTAACACATCCGCCCTGTGAAACTACCCACACATCATAATTACCATCGTTATTTGGTGTGAACACAGGCGATGGATCTAAACATGGCCCAAGAACAGTAACTGATACATTGTCGCTTGCCTTGCAACCGTCACCGTTAGTTACAGTCAATGTGTACACGATATCACTTGTTGGATTTGCAGTTGTAGTTAAAGTATTGATTGAGCTTAAGCCGGTTGATGGTGTCCATAAATAGGTACCCGCACTTGCAGTAGCATTAATCGTTATTGAAGTTCCGTTTGATAGTGTCAATGGCGAAGGTCCTGCATCTACAGTTGGATTCGGATAAACATTAACAGTCAAACTCACCGGCACAGCACAGGCATTCCCTGCTATAGCATAAGTTATTGTATGTTGTCCTGTTCCTGCAGCTGAAGGACTAAAAGACGACCCACTTACACCGGGACCTGCAAAAACACCACCTGGCACGTTTGCTGACAATGATCTAATACCATCATTCAAGCATACAGGACTTACTAAAGGTGAAATCGACAAGTTGGATGATGGATTAACCGTAATATTTGTTGATGAAGTTCCCTGACATCCCGCTGCAGTAGTGTATGTATAGGCGATAGGGAAAGTTCCGGCTCCGGCAACCGATGGATTAAAAATACCATTAACAACTCCTACTCCTGAGTAAACACCAGTACCTATGCCTGCTACTGTTACAGGTGTTCCTCCACTTAGTGTAATTGGAGCTGCATTACTACAAACACTGCTTAATGCAGATATGTTCACTGTAGGCAAAGCATTAATTGTAATAGGATTAGTTGTTACATCCGAAGTACATCCAGTAGATGAAACTACGGTAAGAGTTACATTGAATGACCCTACTGTGTTGTAAATATGCGTTTGTGCGTTACCGTTTGATGCAGTAACTACAGGAGACCCATCTCCAAAATTCCAAGTCCATTGACTTATGGTGCTTCCAGTTCCGATTGTAGATGAATTGCTGATTGTAACAGATTGACCTTGACAAGCATTTGCTGGTGCATTAAATGTCGCTGATGGTTTATCTGAAAGTGAAATGGTAGTTGTTGAATCATCATAACATCCTTCAAGTGTGATTACTCTTTGATTTACAACAAATGTTCCCCCAGTTGAAAATGCATGAACGGGACTTTGTAAAGTTGAGGAATTATTCGCTCCGCTTCCTGGATCTCCGAAGCTCCATTGATATAAATCTAAGGTCATTCCATTGCCTGTTGAATTATCAGTAAATTGTATTGGCGGATTCAAACATCCGTTGGTAACAGGAAGACTGAAACTTGCAGTTGGACTTTGAATCACATTTACAGTAAATGAAAATTGTTGCTCTCCGTTACATCCATCAGGTATTGGACTTACAGCAGTTACAGAAACTGGTAATGACCCTACGATATTAAATAAATATGGTGTTGGATTTTTAAATACGTATAGCGTTTGGTTATTTACCACAAAACTATCTTCCGGTGTTGGGTTATTTTGAACATAAACCGCATTAGGAGTCAAATTAGGATTGTTTGCAAAATCCCAAGTAATACTGATTGGTCTGTATGGTAAGGTTACTCTAACATAAAACTGATTATCACGGCAAGCATTACTCGCAGTACCTGATCCAAACTGATTTTGCAAAGAGAACCCTGTCAATAAATTTTTGACATTAGTACCTGCATTGTATCCATAACTCTCATCATTAGCCACTCCATAAGCTGTTGCATTAAATCCTGAAGTTGAATTGATATCATGGAACC
This sequence comes from Chitinophagaceae bacterium, assembly GCA_027484165.1. GTDB lineage: Bacteria > Bacteroidota > Bacteroidia > Chitinophagales > Chitinophagaceae > Ferruginibacter. The sequence continues at coordinate 31,170 of JAIXWH010000100.1, forward strand.
CCTCTGCAACTTGGATTTGAGCGTATGACATTGTTGGGTCGCCGGGAACCGGTGCAAATGCTGCGGACTGCAATACGCCATCTAGTTTAAAAGTTGCAACCCCCGATGCTGGGATAGCAATATTTAAATAATGTGCTCTACCCCCAGATGCTCCTAATGGTGATGACACAAATGATACGGTATCAATTGTTTGTTGTACTGAACTCAAATAAATCATTTCTGGATCACCAACATTACCTGAATTGTTGCACTCTCCGTTTGTTGTCATGTATTGAGCAACCAAGATAGGTTTATCGCCCTCTAAAACATCTACAGTTCCCAAATTATTGAAGTATTCATAGTATTTATTGTTTACTAATCCTGTTAGCGCGACTCCATTTCTGGTTACCACTGTTGCAGGATCACCTACCAATATTCTGTAAAAATTACGAACCAAAGGCAATGTTGGGATAGCAACAACTTTATTACCCCATGCTTGTTTAGGGAACATTTGCTGAAATAAGTTATCGCCAGATCCACTACTTCCGTTATCGCAATCAATTGTTATTTTACTGCTTCCTGAATACATCGCAAATGGTTTGCAACCTCCAGTAGTACTAATTGATTTTACAATTGTACCAGACAAATCATTTCCGGTATATAAATTCGGACGACCAGTTGATTTCCCGAATAAATTAAGAATTTCTCCCTTGTTCAATAGTTGTGTGAACGTTGAACCTGCAGCGTGAGTATCGGTTTCTACACCAGCAGGCAAGGTTACTTCAATAGTAGTATTATCTTCTGTAGCTACTACAAACAAATAAGATTTACCATTAGAGTTGTTGCTTCTTTGGTTGAAGTTTAATGAAGTGTATTCCTTACCCAATGTAGGCGTTGGGAACAAAACAGAAGCAGCATAAACAGCATTGGTAATAGCATGACAATAAACAACCACTGGTGTATCACTTGCAATTTTTATACCTGTAGTATAAACACCTTCATTAGGTAACCTTGCATCATCTGCACCGTTTTCAGGGAAATCGCCAGAGTTAGTGGTGATAGCACTGTTGGCAGGAACGGTATAAACCACTGGAGTAAATGTAGGATGATTTGGCATAGATAAAGTTACAGTTGCAGGAGCACTATTGCTATTATAGAAGGTGAATCTTAAATCCTGACTATTATCGCTATACATTTTTTCAGATGCGCCATATCCTACCCAAAATTCTTTTCCTTTGTTACTAAATCCTTGTCCTGATTGCAATCCAACAGGAAGACCAATTCCGGTTACATGAACATAAACCATAGCTGAACCACCGCCATCGATCCTTACACTGTCATTATATGTTTTAATTAAAGTGGGTGAAAATCTAACATAAATAGTTGTGCTTGCCAATGAACTACCGGTATAGGGTACCTGCACAGAAGGTGCAAACCCAGTTGTATTATTCAAAGACACTCTGAATCCTGCAGGAGCATTAACCGTTAAATTACCTGAAGCAGGATTTAAATAAAAGCCTGTCAAATCAAATGACTGCACAGATGAAATGGTATTCTGTAGAATAGAACCAAAATTTAATAGCAAATTTGCTGGAGCTACAAATAATGTTGGTGTTGGTGGTGGTGTAGTAAAAGATATTTCATTGCCATATGCAGTACCTATTGCATTGGTAGCATAAGCTCTAACATAGTATGTAGTTGATGGCAACAAGCCAGACAAATTGCTTAAGTATAAACCTGAAGTTGTTCCATTTGTTGTGATAGTATTTGCAGTTGTGGGATTAGGTGATGTATTCCAGCAGATTCCGCTCACTGAAATTATACTTCCACCGTCATCTGTAATATTACCGCCACTGTTTGCAGAAAATATTGTGATGTTGGAAGCAGGAGTTGTTGTTAAAGTAGGAATTACTGCAGGATCTGTTGTGAAAGTCAAATCATCTCCGTATGAAGTTCCAACTGGATTTGTTGCATAAGCGCGCACATGGTATAATGTACCTGCAGTTAAACCTGTAATTGGATGAGTGTAAGTTCCGGTATTTGGACCATTTGTGGTTTTGGTTGCTAACGCTGTTGTTGGATTAGCATTCACATCCCAGCAAAATCCACTTGCAGTTACTCCCAACGTTGCAGGTGATGTGATATCTCCACTTGCAGTAGCAGTTGTTCTGCCTGTAGCATTTGCCGATGTGGTCAATACTGTTGGAGGCGGACCGCCAGGCACTGTAAAACCTGATATAATGAGGTTTTTTATGAAAACATTACGGCTTGAAGTTGTTGTTGCGCCAGCCGCATAAATGTACATTCTCAAAACATAAGTATGCCCATTTGTTAACACAGTTGACATAGCTGGAAAAGTAATTCCTGCTGTTGATCCCCCTGAAGGTATAGTTACTACACCTCCGAAACTGATCCATGGACCAGCTCCATCTTCCTGATAAGCTAAGCTTGCCAAGTTATTTCCACTGCTGTTTGAAGTACGGCCATCAAATACCAAACCCGAAATGGTTAGATCATTAGATCCATTCGGAGAGAGTGGCAAGTCTATGTTATATCCATTTATTGCTGTAGTTGGCCAGTTTCCTATTGTTTGTGAACATTGATAACCATTAGTATTGTGACTACCGGGGGTAGGAAAGTTTGTTCCCGGAACCATATCTCCTGAAACCACATTTGCTGCCTGCGTTCCTGCTACAACCGATGTTTTTAATGTGGTAGAAGTAAGTCCCCATGTAGCTGTTATCTGAGCCTTACTCTCAAATGCATTCATTACACAAAGGGTAGTTATAAAAAGCAGATTTAATCCTCTGTTGAATTTAGATCTTAACCACTTTGTTGCATTAAATAAATCAAGTAAACTTTCTTTTCTCATAGTATGAATTTGAATCAAATCAAAAATAAAGGTGAGTTGTTTGTCAATCGTTTGAAATTGCGTTGTAAGATATCAAAATCCCTCTTTTTACTGTTCATATAAGAGATATATTTATGCAAACGTTCCCATTAAAAAATTTTTAATGAAAATTTTATTTAATATGCTGACTAGTAACTCTTTAGTCATGTTATTTAAAATTATGAATATGTAATGGTAAAATAAAAAATGGGGCTTTTTATGCCCCAAAAATGATAAGAATTTTATTCTAATTCTGGCCCCAAATATTATCAATTAATGAATATTTGTTTTGAAGTGCTTTTCCCATCAGGAGCAATTATATCAAGGTTATATACACCTTTACTGATGTTGGAAATTTTGATTTCCTTAACCCCTTCCACTGTGCCAATATCAATACCTTTTGAAGTCACTATTTGACCTTCAATTGTTGAAACTCTTAGCAAATAAAATCCTTTAGGTATATTATTGTATACTAATCGTAATCTACCATTAACAATAGGATTGGGTGCTATTTGGATAGTGGGGTATAGATCAGATTTTTGATTAAAGGTTTCAAAATATCCATTAAAAGTTTGTTGACCCTCAAAATTGGCTAGTGTTTTTTTCTTTTTAGTAAACACAATGAAAAATCTGTCAGTTGCAGCAGATTTCAGATCAGATGTAATGCTAAAATTGTAGAAAATAGAGTCGGCTCCACTCAATGATGTTTGCACACCCGTAAATCTGTCAACTAAAATTGGAATTAAGTTTCCTTTAAAATTCACAGCTCTGAAAGCAAGTTGATATGAAGTTGTCTTCATATTTTTAGCAGAAAGATGAATCGTGTCATTGTGCTGTGGCTTAAATCTGGCTTCTGATGATAATGTTTTATCAACAAGAGTAATTCCTAAATTTTCTCCTGGATTATTTATTTTTTTTGCATCAAGTCCATCATAATTATTAGAAAAGCCGTTATCAAATGCTACCATTGACATATCAATCAACCTCTTGCTTGTATTAATATCATTGTATAATGACATGTAAATAAACTGTCTCCCTGTATTTAATGAAGGGATTCTGGTGAACAATGAACTACCAGCTACTTTTGCACTCTCCGTAAAGGAAACTGTTCCACTTGAACCAGTGGCATGAACAAAAAATGCTTGTCCAGACTGAATTTTATACCCTCCGTAACCATCTAAAGATGTTTTGTTCACATACCCTCCAAAAGTATTTAAAGTTGGGTCCCAAACCCAGAAACTTTGATCAATACCACCCGTTCTGGTTAGGGTGGCAAAATCTATTGCTGATGCATATGGGTTACCTATGGTTTCGTATTTATCTGCTAAAACAGTGGTAGTTGCTGGAGCATTAGCACTTGTGAACAATTTTCCTCTGGTTCGTAAATTAGTTACATTTGAACTTTGCTGATATCCTGTTACTGATCTGTCTCCCCTTACAAATACCATATAACCCTTTTTATTGAACATAGGCAATGAAGTATTCGCAACCCCTGTCCAGGAGTCTGTTGCAGGTTCGTAAATCTTTAGTGAAGGAGATGTGGTTGCCAAATCAAATCCATTCGACCAGCCACCTTGGCCAGTTAATTGTGTTCCATAGCCTGAATAACGGTTTTGATTAGCCGAAGTTGCAGTATCCTGCCATGCTTGATTTATCGTTTGTCCATCATTGGTTGGCACTGCTAATAATTGCCATGATTTAGAATGACTTACTCCGGTTGGGATATATCTTTCAACTACAAATCTTCCTGTACCATAACTCAATGCACCTGAAGCACCCATCACACCAAAGCTTGCAGTACCATTAGCCGCATTGGATTGTAGCGTTATATCTTTTGAGCCCAGTGAAAGCGTTCCCGTTGTTACAGTTAATTGTTTTCCGATTTTCACATGATCAGAAATTGAAAGTGTATTACCTACAGCTGTTTTTGCCAAAGTCAAATAAGGGAAATATTCATCAGCACCACTAGCAGAAATCGTTGCATTTGCAGAACCTAAAAACTTCACGACTTTGTTGTTATGATCAAATCCACCCGATGATGATCTTGTCCAGTTGCCATATATACTGATATCGTCTGAAAGTGTTGACAACAGGCCATCTATTTGTAAATTGTTCGCAATAGGTAAAGTACCGCTGACTGTGTTAATCGTATGTGTGTTTTGTATAACCACATCAAAAGGATTCACAGATGGAAAATCAACTTCTGATGGAGAATAACCCCCACTTGCATTGTATAATTCCCATGAATTGAAATCATTCCAAGGACCAGAATCACGACTTCTGAATTTTTTTGGCGAAGTACTCACGCCAAATTTGTCGGTTGATAAAAAACTTATGAACCCAGAGCCATATTTTGTGAAAGGGCTAACGGTTGTGCCAGCTCCTGTTGCAGGACCAACAGAACCAGCTGCATCAATAACAGTACCATTAGAGTGTAATACGGCACAATAGCTTCCTAAAAACTGAGCATTGGCTTCAGATGACAGCCATTGTGGTGTGACCGTTACACTACTACCTCCTTGAACATCTTCTACTATTGTCCAGTTTCTGTTAATAGCAGAATCTAATCTTGGAGCAACAGCAACACCTGTTGGTGCCCCTGTTGCCACTTTCACTGCAAAAGTGTCGGGGGTGCCAATATTATTTAATGTTACTGGATTATATGCTGAAGTACTAGGCCCAACCGGGAATACTACATCCGAATTAGCTACATTTCTGATTTTTAAAGAACCAGTACTGTTAGTTACTACATAGTTAGTGTCCTTATAATTTTTTACTGATGCCGTATTAATATCAAAAGTACTTAACACTAATTTTCCATGATTAAATCTTATGGAGTCTGTTACTCTTAATGATTTTGAAAGTGTAAGCGTTGTTGCAGTATCTCTTACTATCAAAGCCCCGATGGTTGAAGGTATTCCATCTCCTGTAACCTGAGCATTTCTGCTTTCATATGAATATCTTCCGTTTGTGCTGAAACTTCTTGATGAAGTTTGCACTTGACCTGTTGCTCCTGATGCAGTAATACCAGAAGTAGATCCAATTCTCATTAATGCTGTACCTCTTAAACCAAAAGTACCGGCACCGGTAATAATTTGAGATGCATTTCTAAAATCAGCAATTGAATCTATATTAAATACTCCACCAGAAGCAATACTTAACAAAGATAAATTTCCTGTGCCTGTTGCTCCTGATGCCACGATCCCATTAGGATAAAATTCTGTACAATTAATCACACCAGTTGCTCCAATATTTAAAGTATCAATCCTGGTTGAAGTGGTATTTAAACATAAGAAACCACTGTTGGAAGGGAAAGTCTGTTGTGGACCTGAATGACCAATTGGTGCGCCTGGAAGAAAGTTTAAAGTGCCGTTAATATTTAATTTTAGTGTTGTTGACCCTGAATTAGTTAAGGGGGCAGTCGTATTACAAATACTAGCCCATTTAGCCATAGTTAATGTTCTGCCTGCATTTAATGTTACATTTACGCCAGCTGAATTGCTATATAATGCAGCTCCGTAACCATTGTTGGCTATTCCGTGGAAGTGAACAGTAATATCATGATCAATCACCACATTAGCATTAGGTCCACCAATGATAAATTTTGAAACATCAATACTTCCGCCGATACCAGAAATAGTTGTTGTGGTATTTGGACTGTTAAAACTAAATGAGATCCCATCCGCATTATCATCCACACCCGATGTACCAATGCTACCTCCAGCAGCCACTTCCAAAATAGTTCCTGAAACAGAAAGATTTTGATTAAGTGAAACGTTTGTTCCTGAAATCAATGAACCATTCAAAACATGTATGGTTTTGCATGAACCACCCAAATTTGCAGTAACCGTGTATCCATCAATAATCCAGATGTTTGTTGCAGTATTAGGTGCAGCAGTAACCGTTGAATCAAACCTTCCAGTAATGGGATTATATTTTCTCCACGTGGTGGTGGTAGTCCAGTTGCCATTTGCCACACTTCCATAATCTCCCACCTGAATACTTAATACCACAATTGTAAATGGTATAGCAGCTGTAGCGCAACCTGTTGATGAATTTCTTACAGTTATAGTTCCTGTATAAGTTTGTCCGGCAATTGCGTTGGCATTTAAAGTAATCGAAATAGGACTTACAGGCAAACTTGCATTGGTCACTGTTGAAAAAGCGGCTGTAACTGCATTTGCACTTGTCCATGCAATACTGTATTGATTTAATCCTGATGTTGCAAAACTATAAGGAAGTCTTACACTAAAAGGAGAAACAGGAACTGGACTATATAAGGTTGTATTAGTTAATGTAAATACAGGAATCGTTACACTTCCAATTACAGCTACTCTTGTAGGAGATGAACACCCAGTAATAGCCGAAAAAGTTTGCGCATAATACGTTACTGATGTATCATTACTTAAACTTGGGGTTATGTAGCTATTCGTTCCTGAACCACCCGACAAAATACTTCCTCCTGTTGCAGCTCCATACCAGTTAGTAGTAAAACCAGCACCAGGATCACTCACACTTAAAGTCAATGCACCAACCGTACATGCTGTTACAGTACTACCGCCTGTTGGGTTAGAAGGACTGGTATTAACGTTAAGGGTTACACTATTACTAAAGATTGATGTACAAGATGATTGAATACTATCAATAAATAAAATCTGACCATTATTTGCATTGGTGGTCATAAATAAGAAACTACCATTCCCTCCCCCCGTTTCCAAAACACTATCTGCAAGCAAAGCCCCACCTGACCCAACATGATAATACACTTTATTTATCGAGCTAGGAACTAGACCAGTTAATAATATTGTAGCATTTTGTCCGCCGCATACTGCGCTTAATTGGGAAACGCCAGTTAGTGTTGGCGATTGGTCAACTCTAACTGTTGCAACATTTGATGCAATTTGAACAGTACCATTACCAATCAAACAATAATAATATTTCGTTCCGGCTACTGCTGATGGCGGAGTATAAGTAGTACCTGTAGCGCCTCCAATTAAAGTACCACCGGTATTTGAATTAATTGTATTAGAGTACCATTGATATGATATCGCTTGAGTTGAACTGACGCTTAGAACATTTGACACTCCCAAACATTGTGAAATATTTTGAGGCTGGGAACTGAAAGACAATGCCGAACTTGCAAAGCCTGATTCCGTTGCTGAGTTACAACTTTGATAGGTACCGATAGTATATTGAGAGGCAGCTCTTACTCTGTAATAGTAAGTGTTTCCCAAAGTCAAAGATGAAAAGGTGTAAGAACTCGTTGCAGCACCGGCAACATAAATTGTATTTAAATTAGTTGTAAAAGTATTGTTATCCGCAATATCCAAATAATATCCAGTAACACCCGAAACCGGAGTCCAGTTCGCATTAAATCCAACACCAGGACCCGTTATTGGGGTTTCAGGTAAAACTGTTGGAGTAGGAGAAATAGGATCAATTAAAATATTATCTATTGTACTTGTAGAAGCAGGTGCAGAGCTGGATACTATTGCAAATCTCTTTAGTGTTTGGCCTGCATTTGTTGACGAAGCACCTTCATTTACATACCTCACACTATCAATCCATACATCATAACGATCATCACTTACACTTTCACAAGTCCCATTTGGTGCTAAATAATTTAAAGTTGATCCGCTGTTATTAACCGCTAACAAAATGGTGTGTGAGCCAGTAACTTCAGCCCCTGTGCTATTAACACGCCACCCCAAAGTGCCTGAATTGCCAATCCCTATTTTAAAATTGGTATGAAACCGATAAGAACTTGAAGAATTACCATCAGGTATAGTATCTCCTATATAAAAATTAAAAGCACCAGTATTTGCTGATGTGTTAGATAAAACTTCAAAGTCAAATCTAACTAATACAGAAGTTGGATTACTTGGAAAAGCAAAACTTCTGGCCAGATAAGCATTATTTGCAATTTTCACTACCTCCAACTTTCCAGAAGTTGTATTTACTGAAATACTTGTACCGCAACCAGTACCTGTAGAAGTATTAATGTAGGTAAACTGTGAATTAGAAGGAGCAGTAGCGTTCCTGTAGGTAGTGAGATCAGTTACTTGTCCTGATGAACAATTTATGGTTGCTGGAGTAAATGCACCTCCATTAAAATCCTGTTGGAACAATTGAGAAAAACCTGAAAAAGAAAAGAACAATACGAGAATAGCAATTAAAAAAAACGGGCGTAATTGGTACATATGAGAATGATGATATGTACAACTTCCGTCAAAGGTCAAATTATTAAAAATATACTTGGATTTCATTGTTGTAAAGGATCAATGTATTTGTTTGACGATTTTATACAGCCAATAAAATCAATACAAAAGTTACATAGTAATGTAGTTTGCAAAGCAATCGGCAGTTTAATTTCAAGTAATATTACTCAACTTTAAGGAGTTATAGGATATTCAACTTTACTATTTTTACGCAATCGTTACCGAATTTAACGAATAAAAAAATAAAACTCAAAAGATGCTAATCTATTTTACCATTTGTATCTTGGAATTTTATCATAGGATGATGTAATGCAGATGAAATTATCATGCAGTTGGGTTGTAAGATGATCCCGTTCGCCGTCAGTAAACCGGCGGCAACTTTTTCTATTTATTTCACCAAATCGTCATCATTATAAACCTCCAAAGATCTGGTTAATTTGTAAATAGGCTCTTGTGCATTAATCTTCACATTCTTCAAATAAATGCGATTGGCATCTGTAGATTCAAAACCTTTTTTTGCGGTTAATTGTAAATTTTCAAAATAGAGATGATGTGTGGGCTGAACTTCTAATCCTGCAATTGAAATTGCTTTATCTGCCGAACTGCAAACAATATTGCTAATATGAAAATTATTGAAGTGAGGAATTTTTACATTTTTTTGATCTGTAATCGAACTACTTGCTTTACCTACTGTTTTATCGTCATAAGATGTGCTGAATAAGATAGCCTCGTGTATAATATTATCCATCTTGATATTATCAATGTAAATTTCTCTGACATTTCCTCCTCTACCAATATTGCTCTTAACTCTAATCCCAATATCTGTTCCATTAAACACACAATCTTTAACAAAAATATTTTTCATTCCGCCGTCAGTATTACTTCCTATTACAAATCCACCATGCCCTTTAAGTACCGTACATCCTGCAATTAAAATATTTTGTAATTGTGCATCAGCAGTATCACTACTTCCGTTACTGCTTTTCATACAAATACCATCATCCCCAGCACTAACCAATGTGTTATAGATGATTACATTTTTACAAGCGCTGATATCTATTCCATCACCATTTTGAGCCCACTCTTCATTATAAACAATTGCGTTGCTCATAATCAGGTTAGAGCATTTTGTAGGATAAAAAACAAATTTTGGAGAATTTTTCAAACCAACACTATCAATAAATATATTTTTACACTTATTAAGCATAAGCATATACGGCCTCATAAAATCACGGGCTTTTTCATAATCTTTTGCAGTTGCATCAACTTTGTTTTTTAATTCATTAAGATAGGCCTCCCCATTCATCGCATCAACACTTGGCCACCATACTTTTCCATCAGCACTTACAATTCCTTTTTCAATTATCTTAGACCATTGCGTTTGAGATACCTTTTGCTTTTTTACAGGTCTCCAACTCTCCCCTGCTCCGTCAAATATACCTTCCCCAGTTAAAGCAATATTTTCCAAATTGTCTCCAAAAATTGGAGACTTTACAGCAAATGAATTGCTACCCTTGGCTTTAAAGATGGGATATTGACTTCGATCACTTGTAAACTGAATCAATGTTCCTCTGTTGGTATGAAAATTTACATTGCTCATTAATTCTATGGGGCCTGTAAGCCAAACTCCTTTTGGAACTTCTACTGTTCCGCCACCATTTTCTGAACATGCTTTTATCGCTTTAGCAAATGCTTGAGTATTCATTGTTTTCCCATCACCTACCCCACCAAATTCCAAAATAGAATAAATTTTATTTTGAAAAGTTGGAGTTTTGATTTCTGGCATTACAAATGGGCATTTTTGAACATAATATGCAATATCTTTTTTTTGCGACTGTGCATGAAAATTAAAAACCAGAATAAATGACAAAAAAATTGCTACGGATTTATAATTAGACATTTTATTTTTTTTTGAATTAAAAGTAAGCAAATATAACATGTAATATTTTTTCTAGAAATTTTGATAAAATATTTAACAACATTAAACCATTCTAATTGTAAAAAAAGAAAAATAAATTATTTTAAAGTAAGCTTTCGTCTCTGCATTTGAGTATACTCATCGTTTAAATTCGCTTAAATTTATTACTTACTCCGTTTTTATAAATCGGAATAGATTTGAAATAAAAAAGGGTTTATGATTATGATCTCATAAACCCTTGAAGGTTATCGTGACCGCGTTAG
>JAIXWH010000045.1 GCA_027484165.1 Chitinophagaceae bacterium
AGTATTGAATTTTACAAGTGCTCAGTATAAAACTTATAAATTAAATGATAGAGGTGATACTATCAATGCAGTTGATAAAAATGATCAGAAAGTAGGAAAGTGGGTTACAGAAATACCTGAATTAAGAGGTGAACCGGGAATGGTAGAAGAGGGCATGTATAAAAAAGGACAAAAAGATGGATACTGGAGAAAGTATAACACCATGGGAGATTTATTAGCAGTTGAACATTATATTTTAGGAGGAAAGGACGGTCTCCAGCAATATTTTACTTATTTGGGTGATTTAGAAAGAGAAGAAAATTGGAGAGGATACAATCCCGATGCCCCATACGATACGGTAGCTATTTATGGAACTGGTAGCGGGGAAATTGTTGATTACAAAATCGTTAAAGCGGAACCATATAGTGTAAGAGATGGAGAATGGCGTTATTTTGAACCAGGTACAGGAAAAGTGATAAGAGTAGAAAATTGGGATAGAAATAATTTAGTAAGACCTAATGCTCCAAAAGCCCCAGCATCTGACAAGCCAAAGAAAATAGAGAAAACGCCTGAAATGCTTCAATGGGAATATAAAAATAGAAATAAGAAAGGAGCATTACGCGATGGAAGAACTTCGGGGTAGTCAGTTTGAAAAGTTGAAAGTAGAAAAGTTGATTTTTTAGATTACAAATCAACTATAAAAGGTTTCAAGTTTATTGATTCATTTGACCCACCAATCTATAAATCTTCAAATTACCAAATTAACCAATCAACAATGAATGGTTTCAAAGGTTTAATAAGTTTCAAGTTTAATTATTATTTTGACCTTTCAATATTTAAATCTTCAAATTACCAAATATTCAATTCAACCAATCAACGAATCAACCAACACTTACTCCCTAATCTCCCTTTGCATTGGATTTTTTCCAGTAGAGGCACCTCTCGGTGAATTTCCTTTTGCTTTAAACAATTTAAACATAGTGGGCTCTTGTGTTAACGGCCATTGATTATTTTTTTCATCGATGTCTGCAGTTTCTCTGTAAGGATCAATTTTAATGGAAGCAACTTCTTTTTCCTTGAGAAAAGTTTTCACAATTTTATTTTCATTTTTTCTCCAAACATTAACTCCAATCCTGTCCACACTTTTAGTATTGTCTTTGTATGTCCATTCAATAATTACAGGCATAACTAAACCGCCTTTGTTACTTAACGACAATTCATATAATCTCACATTTCCTGCAATTTTATTTTTGTCTTCAGCATTATAATCTTCAGTTGTTGAGTTAATGGTACTAATGAATGAAGTAGTATCTACTTTTACTAATCCACGGTCATATCTCCAGTAAAAATCTCTCAGTGTTGTATCGGCATCTGTAGCAAAAACAATATTTTTATCTTCTCTGTTTCTGATTTTACTGATATCATCATAGCTATTTTGTATTGGTTTAGCAACAGGAGTTGATTTTATAGCTTTGTCATTTTCATTATAAGCAACGCTGTCTCTATTTACAACAGACCACTTAACGCTGTCTAGTGAAATGTCTACCGGATCTGTGTTGTAAAACCATCCTCTCCAAAACCAATCCAAATCTTCACCACTTGCATCTTCTATCGTTCTGAAAAAATCGGCAGGAGTGGGGTGCTTTAATGCCCATCTTTTACAATATTCTTTGAAAGCAAAGTCAAAGCTTTTTCTTCCCATAATCGTTTCTCTGAGAATATTTAATCCGGTTGCAGGTTTTGCATAAGCATTTGGACCAAATTGAATGATATTCTCACTATTTGTCATGATAGGCTCAAGTTGATCTTTTGGAAGTTTCATGTAGTCAACAATTTTATATGCTGGCCCTCTTCCAACTGGAAATTTATTGTCCCAAAGTTCTTCTGTTAAGTATTCAACGAATGTGTTCAACCCTTCATCCATCCATGACCATTGCCTTTCATCACTATTAATGATCATTGGGAAGAAATTATGCCCCACTTCATGAATTACCACACCCAACATTCCGTTTTTTGTGCCCTCGCTATAGGTTCCATCTTTTTCACAACGTCCATAATTGAAACAAATCATCGGGTACTCCATGCCGTTAGCCGCTTCAATACTTTGTGCTACAGGATATGGATAAGGAATCGTAAATTGTGAATAGGTTTTGATAGTGTGAGCAATGGCTTTGGTGCTGAATTTTCTGTAAAGTGGGTATGCTTCTTTGCCGTAAGCACTCATACACATTACTTTTTTACCATCAACTTTTATTGGCATAGCATCCCACACAAATTTTCTGCTGCTACCCCAGGCAAAATCTCTCACGTTTTCAGCCTTGAAAATCCAGGTTTTTTTGTTTTTGCTTTTTTGTTTCTCTCTTTGAGTCGCTTCATTAAGTGTTACTATTTCAGTTATATCTCTCCCGTTCTGAGCAGACTTCCATCTTTTATATTGGTCAGCAGTAAGCAATTGTTTATAATTTTGACATTCACCTGTTGCCATCACTACATGATCTGCAGGAACTGTCATGCTTACCTGATAGTTTCCAAAAATAAGTGCAAACTCTCCAGTGCCTGCAAATTGATGGTTTTGCCATCCCTGAAAATCGCTGTAAACACATAATCTTGGAAACCATTGTGTCATGGTAAAAATATCGTTTCCATCTTCAGGAAAATATTCAAATCCACCACGCCCGCCATATTTCATTCTGTCGCAAATATTGTAATTCCATTCTATTTTGAAAATGTATTTTTCTCCTGCTTTCAATGCTTTAGGTAAGTCAATGCGCATCATCGTTTTATTGATGGAGTAATTCAAAGCTTTACCAGATACATCGGTTACTTTTAAAATATTATCACCATATTCTTTGTCCATTTTTCCTTTCATTCTGCTGATGTCTTGTTCACTTAACTGTTTCGGCATTCCATTACTATTGTCATATCCCGCATTATTTATAGTGCTGTGTTGGTTTTCATCTAACTGAAGCCACAAATAATCCAATTGATCAGGAGAATTATTATAAAAAGTAAGCGTTTCTTTTCCATTGAGAACTCTGTTAGGTTCATCAATTTCACAAATGATTTTGTAATCACACCTTTGCTGCCAATATTTTGAGCCAGGAGCACCACTTGCAGTTCTGTACTCATTTGGGGTTGGCAAAATGGTGCCTAACTGCTCAAATCTGTTTCCATGATTACTGCCCGGGTTATTTCGTATATCCTGAGCCGTAATATTGTTGATTAATAAATTGAATAAAAGGAAGATTGCTAATGATTGTTTCATCTTGTTTATAATAAGATTGTAAAAGTATTGAATTATTGAAATAAATACTCAAAACGGAAGTCTTGAAATACACATATATAGAGCGATAATTCCACATATAAA
>JAIXWH010000031.1 GCA_027484165.1 Chitinophagaceae bacterium
AAATGAGCCTCAATCTTTTTTTGCAAAAGAAAAACAGGGTCGGCCACTTTATCTCTCATCTCTACAAAATTATTCAGAGCTAAAGTTGCAATTGCATCACCATCAGGTTTTCTTAAAGTTTGATATTCATTTAAAATTGCCGTCCAGTCGTGTTGATGTATGTTGATCAATTGATTTAAAACGGAACAGTCTTCAAATCCGCAATTCATGCCTTGTCCAAAGAAGGGCACAATTGCATGTGATGCATCTCCAATCAATGCAAATTTATCTTCTCTGATCCATGGAAAACATTTTATGGTAACTAGTGAAGATGTAGCGTTGGTGAAGAATTCTTTTTCCAGATCAGGCATCAATGCTGAAGCGTTTGAAAAAGTTTTGTCGAAGAAAGTCCTTGCCTGTTCAGGTGTTTTTAAAGATTCAAAAGAGGGATTGCCTTCAAAAGGGAAAAATAAAGTGCAAGTGAAACTGCCATCCACATTCGGTAAAGCAATCAACATGTAATTTCCTCTCGGCCATATATGAAGTGCATTTTTTTCCATCAAAAATGAACCATTTTCGCCGGCAGGTATCGTTAATTCTTTGTAGCCAAAGTCAATATAATATTGCTGGTATTGAAATCTGTTATGTTGTAATTGGTGTGAAAGTCTTGCGGCTGAAAAAGCTCCATCACTTCCAAAAATCAAATCTTGCTTTACAGTATGACTTGTATTTTTTTCAGTATTGGTAAAATAAATTTCATTTTTTTTCCAGTCGATATGGTCGCATCTTTCATCGAAATGAATTTCAACCTGATGCGCTTCTGCAAGGTCCATCAAGGTTTTGTTTAACTCACCTCTTGACACAGAATTGATAAATTGTCCTTCTTTTCCATAGGCCTGATATCCTGAAGATCCGTCAACATGGTGCAACTGACGTCCATGCATGGGAATTGCAATCTTTCTGATTTCATTCATTACGCCCACTTCTTCCAAAGCTTTTATTCCTCTGTCGCTCAAAGCCAAATTAATTGAACGTCCTGCACTCATCGACAATTTTCGCATATCAGAACGACGCTCATAAATTTTCACTTTATACCCTTGTTTGGATAAATAGATGGATAGCAATGAGCCAACGAGTCCGGCGCCGATTATAGTTATTTCTTTTTGCATAGGTAAAAAAGTTTCAAAAGTTCAATAAGTTTAATGAGTTTGAAAAGTTGAAGGAAGTTTATTTTTTATTGAAAAATATGTTGAACCTCTTAAATAAAAAACTCACCCCAAAAGACTTTTCTGTAAAATCATTCCAAAATTAAAAACATCTTCAAATGAATTGTACAAAGGTACGGGAGCAACTCTAATTACGTTGGGTTCTCTCCAGTCGGCTATTACACCGTTTTGTATTAAAGTGTCAAATATTTTCTTGCCATCTTTTAGCATCAGCATCGAAACCTGGCAGCCTCTTTCTGAATCATTTAATGGAGTGATAATTTCAATTAATTTTTCTGATGAATTTTTATTGATTTCATTTAAGATGAATAATAAATATCCACTCAGCATTTTTCCTTTAGTTACTAAATTGTGAAATCCTGCTTCAGAAAAAACGTCAAGTGATGCTTTGTGTGCAGACATACTCAAAACAGGTGCGTTACTCAATTGCCAGCCTTCTGCAGTTGGAATGGGATTGAATTCTTTATCCATTTTGAAACGGGTATCTTTATCATGTCCCCACCAACCAGCTAATCTGGGAAGGGATTTGTTGGTTATATGACGTTGATGAATAAACGAACCGGATACTCCTCCGGGGCCGCTGTTAAGATATTTGTAAGAGCACCAGCAAGCAAAATCCACATTCCAATCGTGCAACTCTAAATGAACATTCCCTGCAGCATGAGCCAGATCAAATCCACAATAGGCGCCTACTTCGTGAGCTGCTTTGCAGATGGTTTGCATATCAAAAACCTGACCACTATAATAATTGACCCCACCAAAAATTACCAAGGCAGTTTCATCGCCATGTTTTTTTATTGTATCAAGGATGTCAGCTAATTCAATGTAAGCACTTCCTTCTTTGGGCTGTACTTCAATAATAGCATCATCGGGATGGTATCCATGTAATTTAGCTTGGCTTTGAAAGGCATATTGATCAGAAGGAAATGCTTTCGCTTCACAGATGATTTTATATCTTTTTGATGTTGGTCGATAAAAACTAATCATCAGCAAATGCAAATTCACAGTAAGTTGATTCATAGCAACAACTTCTTCAGGAAGACCACCAACAATTTCTGCTAATTGTTCTTCAAAAATTTCATGATAATTAACCCAAGGTGTTCTGGCATGAAAATGACCTTCAACACCATGTGAAGCCCAATCTTCCAATTCATCTAAAACATAGTCCTGTGTTTTTTTAGGTTGAAGTCCTAATGAGTTGCCGGTTAAATAAATACATTCTTTGCCATTAACAATGGGTATATAAAACTTGTCACGGAAATGTTTCAACGAATCCTGTTCGTCAAGTTGTTTGGCGTATTCGATTGTATTGGAGAAGGTCATTTTGTGTAAATTATAAGTTTAAAAGGTTCAATAAGTTTAAAAGGTTTAAAAGGTTTGTTTGGTAATAGTTGGTATTTCTCAACTTATTGAACACATTGAACCTATTCAACCTTTTAAACAATTACTCTAAAGTCGCTATCACTTTCAACTCAATAGCAATAGGGGTTGGCAGACTTTTTATTTCAACTGTTGTTCTGCAAGCTTCAACTCCTGAAAAATAATCCGCATAAATTTTATTGTATTTAGGGAAGTCTACTTTCATGTTGGTTAAAAAAACAGTAACATCCACAATTTTATCCCAACTGCTGCCACTCGCTTCGAGCACAGCTTTCACATTTGCAAAAACAGAATGACACTCCGCTTCGATATCATACTTTATAATATTGCCAGCATCATCTAATTCTAATCCAGGGATTGAATTGTCAACTGCACTTCTGCTACCGATACCCGACAAAAATAATAAGTTACCTACTTTTCTTGCATGAGGATAGGCGCCGAGGGGTTTGGCCGCTTTTTCGGTTTTGATTATATCTTGATTATCGTTTATGGTTTGTTGTTTGTTGTTTTTTGTTTGTTGTTCGGTATTTGTTGTTTCTCTGTTCATGAACTTTAGTCCTTTATAATTTGATTTGTTGAGATACTTTATAAACGCTGCAATTTTATTATTTAATTTTTCTGATTCGAAAATAAGTTGATTACATTTTTCTTCAATTATATAGTTTTTATCAAAGCATTGTATGAATTGAGATTTTACTTCATTTAAGGAGCCTTTTGAAATGCTGAGAAAATGAATGAATTCAAATCTACTTGACCTTCCAAATCCTTCTGCTATATTGTCCATTACAGACCCTGATGATCTCAATATCTGATCTTTCAACCCGAAATCTCTTTTTAAATCTGTTGTTTTAGTTATAAATATAATTTCTTTATTTATTTGTCTTGCAATCATCCAAATTTCAAGATCTTCAAATCTTCTGATAGTAGCCATTTTAATTTTATTGTACGGTTAAAAATGTACAATAAAAATATTCTGATATTTTCCCCTTACAAAGAAAAAGGACTTAATAATATTTAGTCACTCCAAACATCAAACAATAAACATTAAACCCCAAACATTAAACCCCAAACATTAAACCTAAAACATCGTACACACATTCTTCGCCTCTGTAAAAAAACGCATTGCTTCCCAGCCGCCTTCTCTTCCAACTCCACTATTTTTAATTCCTCCAAAAGGAGTACGTAAATCTCTTTGCAACCAACAATTTATCCATACAATACCACTTTCTATTTTAGAGGCAATATGGTTTGCTTTTGATATATCTTGAGTCCATATCGTACATGCCAAACCGTAAGTAGTTGCATTGGCTAGCTCCAAAGCTTCCTCAACAGCATAGAAAGGTTGTAGCGTAACCACAGGCCCAAAAATCTCTTCTGTATTAGTTTTGCAATGAGAGCCTAAATTTTCAATGATAGTTGGCTCTATAAAATATCCATTCTCACATCTGCCTGATACTTGAACAGCATTGCCACCACATAAAATTATTCCTCCTTCTTTTTTTGCAGTTTCAATACATTTCATGATTTTATCAAAATGAACTTTACTCGCTACAGCTCCTTGTTTAGTGTTATCCAATAAAGGATCTCCCACGGTTAATTTTTTTGTTCGTTCTACAAAAGCAGTTTTGAATTTTTCATATATCGAGGCTTCAATTAAAATCCGACTACCACATAAGCATATTTGTCCTTGATTGGCAAAGCTCGAACGCATCGTTGTACTCAACATTTTATCCCAATCGCAATCAGCAAAAATAATATTGGGATTCTTTCCGCCTAGTTCGAGTGAAAGTTTTTTGAACATAGGAGCTGCAATCGAAGCAATTCGTTCTCCGGCTTTAGTGCTACCCGTAAATGAGATCGCTTTTATATCTGGATGCTTTACAATGGCTTCCCCACAAGAAGGACCATCGCCATGAACTATATTTAATACTCCGTTGGGTAAACCTGCTTCCTTAGCAATTTTCGCGAGCAGGTATCCGGTAACGGGAGTGACTTCTGAAGGTTTTGCAATTACACAATTTCCCGCTGCAAGAGCGGGTGCAATTTTCCAGGTAAAAAGGTAGAGGGGTAAATTCCACGGAGATATACATCCCACAATACCAATAGGCTGACGCAGGGTATAGTTGATGCTACTTTCATTATGGTGACTTTCGGATGCAAAATGCATGCACGCAGTTGCAAAAAATCTGAAATTGGATGATGCTCTTGGAATATCTACTTCTTTGGAAAGCCAAATTGGTTTTCCATTGTCGTTGGATTCTGCTAATGCAAGCTCATTCAAATTTTCATCTATCAAGTCAGCAATCTTGTTGAGCAGTTTAAATCTAGTTTCTGTAGATGTTTTAGACCAGCTGGAAAATGCTCTTTTTGCAGCATCCACAGCCATCTGGATATCAATATCAGAGCTATTGGGTATTTGTCCATAAACTTCTGCGGTAGCCGGATTGATATTGTCAATATGTTGACCATTTGCCGGATGATGAAATTCACCATCAATAAAATTTTCTAATTGAAAAGGAGTACTCAATTGCATGGGGCTAAAGGTAAAGAAAATTTGCCCTCTTTTTTTTATGTTTCAG
>JAIXWH010000080.1 GCA_027484165.1 Chitinophagaceae bacterium
AGCTCCTGTGAAAGCTAAACCATTAGTTCCTGCAGTGGACGCTGATGCAAAACCCCAACCTCCTGTAGTTGTCTGACCGCTAGCATAATATCTGATATAAACCGTAGTTCCATGAGGCACATTTTGAAGTACGGCAATTCCTGAAACATCTACACTTAAACTAAGAGAAGTTTGTGTAACTGGAGAACCGATTAAATTAAAGGTTGAACCATCCAAACTATATGCATATTGCGAAGTAACCCCAGGAGTTGCAAAGAATGATGTAGTACCATTTAAATTCGCATTTATAGCGTTTAAAGAAAGCAAATAACCTGCCTGTGCTTGTAGTGTTGTTTGAAAGTAATCAGTATTGCTTGTAGAAATTCCATTATTTTGGAAGCCTGTAGTTCTAAAAGAGTTACTTGCTATGCTCCAAGCAGCTCCTGCACCTCTTGAAATATTACTACCACCACTAGTTGAAACTAGATTACTATTGAATGTTGTGGCTGCAACTGTGGTATTTGTTGTTCCTCCTACTCCTGTAAAATCCCATCCAGCTATAATTGGATAAGTTATAACCAAATTTCTTGAAACATCTGTAGCTGTATTATAATTATTATCACCTGATTGAGATGCAGTAATTACAGTGGTACCGGCGCCTACAATTGTAACAGTGTTTCCTAATACAGTAGCTACTGATGGGTTAGAACTGCTATAGGTTACCGATAATTTAGAAGAAGCGGAACCATTTAATGCAAACGAAGCATCACCTGAGGCCTTTGACGGCAAAGTGCCAAATGTAATCGTTTGATTCGCTTTATTAATATTAGCACTTAACCCTGTAGGTTGAGTTAATAAATAATTACTTGCATTTGTACCGCTAATGGTACTATTTGAAGTTATTGCTACTGCAGTTCCTGCATTTGCAGACGCAAAACTTGCTGCAATATTTAAATTCACTGCATCTGGAGAAATCACTCCATTTAAAGTTCCTGTGTAAGTTGCAACTGTGCTTGAATCGTATGTTTTACTTACACCAATAGCATTTGCAACTGTTAAATATAATGGTGTAATGTTAGCGCTTAGCGAAGGTTGGGTTACCGTATAATTTGAAGAAGGGGCACTATAGCTGGTGCCATTTAATGTTAGTGGGATATTATTTCCAACTAAATTACTGGTAAACACCCATGTTGGATTTCCGCTTACACTATAAGTTTCACCATTTACCAAACCCGAATATTCTGGAGTTCCTGTAACAGTTGCTGAGGTTGTTCTGTCATATACTTTATTCTGGGCCGTTAAACCTGTTATTGTTAATGACTTTGTATTAACTACACTATTAGGTATTGCAATTGTAACATCTGTAGCACCCGTGCTAGAAATCGTAACATTGCCAGAGTAATTTCCAGCAGCATTTGAACTTAATAGTCTAATATAAACTGTAGTTGATGAAACGGAACCGCCTGATTGAGTAAGTGTAATTGAACTACTGTAAGTTGTACCGTTTAATGACAATTCAAAACCTGCAGGAGGAGCAACAGTTACATCATTTGTTAATGTTGTTCCTGAAACAGCGAAACTGGAAGCCGTGCTAACTGAACCATAAACACTACTCATCGCAGTAATAGTTCCAATCGCATAAACCTCAGGAGCTGAAGGAGCTATAGGTGTTCCGGATACAGTTGAAGAAGCTACTCCTGAACCTGCTGAGTTCAACGCTCTAATCTGAACATCGTATGTTACATCATTGGTAAGCCCAGTTATTGTTAACGGACTTGATGTTTGTGCAGGAGAAACCGCTGTGAATGAAGTTCCTCCATTTACAGAATACTCGTAATTGGAAATGGTAGCGCCTCCATTTGAAGCAGGTGCAGAAAAAGCCACACTCAACAATGTGTTACCCGCTGTAATAGAAGTAATACTTGGAGCTGTTGGAACTATCGCAACAATGCTAGCAGTTAAAGAAGGTTGTATAATTGTATAATTTGTATTGGGTGCAGAATAAGTGCCGGTTCTTGTTAGCGTTTTATTTGATCCCACGTTTGCATCAGCAAAAGCCCATGTTACAACATCACTAGGTGTAAAAGATTCACTATTTACCAGTCCTGAGTATGCCGCAGTACCTGATACAGAAACACTTGTGTTTCCATCATAATTTTTATTAGCCGCTGAAAGTCCCACTATAGTAAGACCTTTTGCTGTTACTGAACTTCCAGATGATGCAGTAGTAATATTTACGCTTGTTGCCCCCGTACTTGATAATACAATATTTTGAGAATTGTACGAACCTGTTACAGCTGCATCTGCTTTTAATCTGATTCTCAATGTTCCACTTGCTGAACCTGAAGTTTGAGTGAAAGCAGCAGTTGCGCCATAAGTTGTTCCATCTTTCGAAACCTCAAATCCGGTTGGTGCTGTTGCTATAAGGTCTGCCGTTAAAGTTGTACCAGATACTGCAAAACTCTGAGCTGCAGAAGCCGTTCCATAAGTGGTTGTGAAAGCAGTTGTTGTTGTATTACCT
Organism: Chitinophagaceae bacterium; assembly: GCA_027484165.1. Lineage (GTDB taxonomy): Bacteria > Bacteroidota > Bacteroidia > Chitinophagales > Chitinophagaceae > Ferruginibacter. The sequence continues at coordinate 2,501 of JAIXWH010000080.1, forward strand.
GTTATTGTAGGTAAATTTGAAATTACATTTACAGTTAATTTTATATCATCCACTCTCCAATTTGCCGTATTCACTGATGCAGTACCCGTTCCATTGTAACCATAAATACGATAAGTTATTGCAGTTCCAGAACCGCTAGAAGATGACAATCCTGTATTTGATTTTAATTCCCAAGTACTTGTATTAGATAAAGTTCCAGTTGTTACATCTGATGCATATGAATCCGTACTTCTTCTTAAAGTATAAGCTTGTGGACCAGTTGAAGTGCTTCTTGAGCCAAAAGAAATTGCTGTTAACGAAACAATGTAATTAGAGCTAGGAGTTAAAGTAATTTCAAAATAAGCACTTCCACTCGAACCTGTGCTCAAAACTCCTGTTCTAGCAGATGCTCCGAAATTACTTGTACCTGATGCGCCAGTATAACCCGTGGAAGCAGATGTAGTTGAAATTAATGTTGTAGTTCCATTGTTATTTCCCTGACCCCAGTTACCTAAAGTTAAATTGACATTGCTACCAGATGTTGCAGTTGAGGCACTAGAACAATCCCAAACATATGTTGTTTGAGTATAACCTTGTTTCAAAAACATAAACATCAAGAATATCAAAGCGAATAATCTTGAGAATTTTTTTGTTGAATCTTTACTGACAGATAAAATTTGATTTATCATAAATGATGTTTTATACATTATGGTTTAATTAATTGAAAATCCAATTAATTGAATTTCTTGTTATATAGAGTCTGAGAGGATTGGCTTTTGTTTAGGGTTGGGGTTAAAGATTTTTCTGAACGATCTAAAACAATTTAGGTTGGAAAAACTAAAAACACTAATTTATACTTATGTTCCTAAAGATATTTTATAGGAAGTAAAATTAAAAAAAAACATACGGTCCTGACATTAATTAATTATGAACAAAAAGCGACAATAAATCAATTGATGATTAAATGCAATATTCTAATGTTACCGCTATCATCTGTAACCCTCAAATTGTATATTCCTTCAGGTAGTTGATTTTTTATTGAAACATTTTGATTAGAGTTATGGATGAGACAATCTTCTTCATAAACAGTTTGTCCATACATATTATTTATTTTCAGGCGATATTTTCCAGGTTTTGTATTTGAAAATAAAACTTGAATAATATTATTAACCACTGGATTTGGCTTAATAGTAATTTTCATTACTTCTTTTTCACTTGATACTTTTACCACCTTACTGTACTGAATTTGTTCATTTAAGCTTATTGCTTTTATACGATAATATAAATCTTCTGATGAATTTTGATAATCTATGTAATTATAGTTTTTTCTACTGGTTGTGGTATTTTGAATAGGTGATAAAGAAATTATTTTTTTAAAGTTTTCATCATCCTTACTGACTTCTAATTCGTAACGATCGATATTGATTTCGTTATCAACCGACCAGTTCACAACTGGATTATTTTCTTTGTTTCGAGTTGCGTTAATTGATAAAAATCTAACGGGTAAAGGAGTATTTATACGTTGAAAAATGAGCATGAAACGATCAGATGCCTTTGATGCAGGGTCTGAATTAACGGAAAAATTGACACTATTAGTGTCGGTTAAGCTAATAGGTATTTTGTTATTCTGATACTTATCCACCAAGAATCCTGTCAATCCTCTTGAAACTATATTTTGTGGAACCAGGATTAACTGATAATTGGGTTGCGATAAATTAGAGATATGGTAAAATATGGTATCATTTATACTTAACGGTCCTCTTGCCTCTACTGAAATTAAGGTATTATGCTTATTGATGCTCAAGTTTTCACCTGGATTGATAATTTTACTTGCGTCATTTTCATCAATATTGTAACTGTAAGAATTATCAAAAATTATTCTGTTACCATCAACTTTTTTTGTTTCGTTATTCATTAATGTGCTTAAAGAACTTGAAAGCATAGATAATTGATTTATGCTAACTGGCGCTCTGTTAACCAATCGGTTATCTGTAACTTTTGCATCTTCTGAGAAGTTGACGGTACATCCTGTTGTAGATGACACAAAAAAGGCCTGACCAGATTGGATTTTGGTATTACTCGAATTAGGATACAGTGTATTTGGTGTTGTTGGTAAATAACTTCCTACACCGCTAAATGTTTGCCAACCCCCTAAAGTTGATAAGGTAGGATCCCATAAATAAAAAACTGGGTTTAATGAACCATCAGTTACTACTAACCCAGAAAAATCAATAGTGGAAGAATACGGATTAGCAATTGACTCTAATTTTCCGGCTGTAACAATTGTTGATGGTGGTAAATTAGATCTATCATATAATTTACCTCTTGATCTGAGGATTGTGGGAACGGCTGACTGATTATACACTGTAACACTTCTATCTCCTCTTACAAAAACCATGTAACCCTTCTTATTATACAAAGTTGTATCGGTTCTTGAAACACCAATCCATGCGTTTGTAGCAGCATCATAACTTTTCATTGATGGTGAGCTGGTATTCAAATCAAAGCCATTGGTCCAACCTCCCAATCCAGTAATTTGAGTGCCGTAACCCGAAACACGATTTTGGTTAGCACTAATTGCCCCTTCCTGCCAAGCAGCGTTTATGGTTTGGTTATCACCCCAGGTTGGGGTTGCTAAAAACTGCCAGGATTTAGCGTGTTGACTCGCATTGGTTCCAGTTGAAATATATCTCTCCACAACAAATCGACCCGTTACCGAATAATTAATATTTCCAGATGCTCCCATTTTACCCAAACTCGCTGTAGCGGCTTGAGTTGAAGCTATTGTCAAATCATAATTAGATAAATCCAATGTTCCGTCAACATAAAGAGGACCTCCTTGTATTATTTTGTTACCAACCAAAGTTGTTATTGTACCAGAGCTAACTCTTAATCCATAATTCACATTCAAACTATCAATACCATTTCCACCCCATGTAGCATTAGCAGTAAAAAGGAAATTTCCTGCAGTTTGTATCAAATTCCCAGAGCCAATTCTACCATTTCTAAAAATTTTATTACCAGCTCCTGTGAAGTTCACTCTTGCATTTGCATCCAATAAACCATTTATAGTTGTTACTTGTGAAGCTCCTAGACTCAGTGGTTTGGATATTCTGAAAATAGCAATATCAGTTGTGGGTTGAGCATTATTATATTTAAAGTAGGTAATTGCACTTGAGTTCAATGCAACCGAAGTATTCCATTCAAAAACCGAACCATTTGTAAAGTAAACAGATGTATTAAACGCAAAATTGTCGCTTAATCCACCTGAATTGGCATCAGCTCTTATTAATCCACCATTGAAAATCTTTGCTGTAGCTGGCGATGAAAGAGTCGCAGGATTACCAAAAACCACATATGTTCCATAAATATTAAAATCAAAAGCGGCTGTTCCATCATCAGCTATTGTTAAGATACTCCCTCCAGTATAACCTGTTCCTGTTGTATAAGTAAGTTTTGCTCCGTAAGCTATGGTTAATAGTTTTGCCGATTCGGCGGTGTTGGTAATGGTAACAGAATCTTTAACGAGTATACTTTTTGCCGAGGAGGTTGGCTTTATAGTTGCTGTTACCCATTTAATGCTATCATAAGAAGACTCCCATGTAGAAGCATTATTCCATTGTGTACTTTGGCGAGATCTGAAATAATCACTGGAGGCTGAGACTGTATTTTGACTAAACGTTGCTGCTGGTATTTTGTAGCAAGATCCAATTCCCGTTCCGGATTTATTAAACTCGTAAATGTAATAATAGTAGGGAGTGCTTGAATTTAGTCCGGTAATAGTAAGGGTATTATTAGAAGAATTTCTTCCTCCAGCTACGCTTTTATACACCACAAACCCTCCGCCCAAAGCAGTACCGCTTCCATAGGTTGTACTTGCTGTGTACAATGTTCCATTTACAGGATCGGATGATAAACTGCTGTTTGTGCTCGCAACAATTATAACACTGTCTCCATTTCCACGGGTATAATTCAAAGTCATTTGACTACTTGAAATGGCTGTTATAGAGTCAATTTTTGCCTGAGCTGAAGGAGCGCAACTGCCATCACTTAATGAAATTGAAAAATCATCGATGCCGAGAGCATGGCCTAAAGAGTTGGTTGTACTCGTGGTGGTGTATGTCCATCTCAAATAATAAGTTGTGCCATTGGGAATGTTGAGCCCAGTAAGTGTAATATTTTTTGCAATACTTGTAGGAGGATTCACAATGGTATTATTTCCATCTGTTGTATATGTTGTTGTATCGTTGGGTGTATTCGCTGTTGATGAAAAAGTGATAGGGGTTGCTGTTGCAATTGCTGCAGTTGAAGGAAGATAAATACCTGCAATTGTTGCAGTTGTTGTTGTTACAACAGTGTTAGCTGCAATGCCACTGGCTGCAACCATCATTCCTGGATTTACTCCTGAGGTGCTGGTGAAAGGTAAGGTAATTGCCCCTGAAAGTGCAGGTGTAGAAGTATTTAAAGTAAGGGAATTCGTGCTGCTACCGTGTAAAAAATACCATGACGAAACTTGTTGGCCATTTCTATATTTTTCATAATTCCAGGATAAATTTATTGATGTAACTGTTGAACCGGTATTGTTGGTAAATGCGAACAATATACTTCTTCTAGGCCTGTAGGTTCCTGATGTTAAAAAACCTATTGCTCTATCTGTGGAAGATGTACTATCTCCATTGGCAAAGTTGTAAAATCCTCCGGCACCATTGGTTAGGTTTGATGTACCTGCACTTGTACCGGTAGTGGTTGTTGTCACCACCCAATTGTTATTAGTGGAAGTTGCCCAATCTGATCCATACTTAAATCCAGAAGGTATAGTCGTATTATTACTCGTGGTTAAACCATTAAAATTTTCAATGTAGGGAGTTCCTAATTGGGTTATCGAAACCTGTGCTTCATTGTTTTTGAAAAGTAAAAAAAATAAAATAAACAGAAATCCTCTTTTGATGGCTTGCGTAAATATGCCTAGGCGTATGTTTTCTATCCGTAAGGCAAATAAAGCAATTGAATGCATATTTTTTGTGTGAAGTGAGTTCAAAATTAATAAACAAAACCAACTTAGCTTTTGCTATTTATCTCATAAAAACCTTGTTTTTTAACGTTGATTCAAAAACAAAAATATTGCTATTTTACCAATAAAATCAATAAACAGGGGGTTATTTTAAGATTAAGAAAATTGTTGTCAAAATAAAAGAAAGATGAGGAGAGGTGTCATTTTCCGTACTTTTCTATGGCTTGGAGATAAGCATCAATCACAATTTTTTTATCATACTCTTTTACCACTTTTTGACGTGCATTTTTACCCATCTGAATTCTTGTTTCTTTGGGTAACAAAATGAATTTTCTCAATTTTGTAGTTAAATCATCGATATCAGCAACATTACATAAAAATCCAGTTTTTCCATTCTCCACAATTTCTCTGCAACCGGTTGTATCACATGTGATACAAGGGCGCTCCATACTTGATGCTTCCAAAAGAACATTACTAGTCCCTTCTCTATATGAAGGCAAAACCAAACAATCAGAAGACGCAATATAATTTCTCACATCCGAAACCTCTCCTACATAATTAATAATTCCATCATTAATCCAACTATCCAATTGATGTTGTGTAATGGTATTGTCCTTTAGATTTTGCAACCATAAAGGACCAATAATTTTGAATTCTATATGATTAAATTCATTTTTGAGTTTTCTTGCAGACTCTACAAACTCAATGACACCCTTATCTTTCAACAATCTTCCAATAAACAAGAATACTATTTTAGTGTCATCAGTTGTATTATCTATAGGCTTAAAATGCTCATGGTCAATTCCAGAACCAGGAATTAATGAAAATTGATTATTAGCAATAAATTTGTTTTTAATAAAGAGCGACATATCGTCTTTATTTTGAAAGAAAATTTTTGAAGTTTTTTTTAGTGAAAATTTATAAAGCATTCGAGCAAAACGATAAACCAATCTGTCGCTTTCAAAAAGAGGTCCTACACCAGTAATGTTGGTTACCGTTGGTATTCCTAATATCCTTGTAATTAGATTACCCCAAATTGCGGGACGAATGGTAAAAGTCAGACATACATCTGCTTGAATTTTTTTCAACGACTGATGGAGGTTTTTCATATACAACAACACGTCTGCAGGATTTTGACTGCTTGTATTGATATTGATAACCGTAAATCCTTGTTCCTTAGCTAACTGTAATTGTTGTTCAGTACCTGTTGTAAGTATAGTAACATTGTGCCCTTCTTCCATCAGCACTTTTGAGAGTTTACTTCTCACTGTGAGTGTAGAAATAATATTATTTTCAATAATTGCAATACTTTTTTTCATATTACCAAAAGGGATAGGCAAATATAGAATATATTAAAATAAAAGTACCGTATGATTATATGGAGTGTAAATATATTGAAATATTTATGCTGTAATCGGAGTTGAAGTTTCTTTTAAAGAGGGGACAAAAATTATGAAAAAATAATTTCTTATTGTTGTGCCTATTAATCTTGTTAATGAATTAGTATATTGATTATTGAGTTTTTTTAATATACAATTGGGGGTTGTTCTGTAATTATTATTGATTGCATCAACCATTGGCCAAACTGCATAAATTATTTTACGCAGTTTGGCATTCTTTTGAAAGAATAAAATTTCAAAAATAAATGATAGCATAAATAGTGAGTAAGAAACTAGTGCTAATATTCGATTGGAATATTTCACTTTATAGTAAGCATATTTGTTTCTCAGGTAGTAATATAAAGTCCAGGAGTTTTTCAAGTTCCACTCTTGCTTATGAAATGTAATCTGATTTTTATGATAATGAATACTATGGGTATAGGTAAAAGCTTTAATCTGGTATTTTTGTGTAATTCTAGTAAAATATTCATCCTCTACACCTCTGTCGTATAACTCTGATAATGGAAGACCCACTTTTGAAACAATGTTTCTATGAATAAGTGTTCCATTGAATGAATAGGAAATATCATTGATTTCCTCTTCTTTAACTTCCTCTATTCTTGTATAATTTTTAAAATTTCTTACCAAAGATGTTTTATCATTCTTATCAAGAATTAAACTACTCATTATGGCTAAATCCATACTTTCTTTTTTCAGCAGGTTTTCAAGCGCATCTTCTTTAGGATAACCATCTCCTTCCATACACCAAATCCAATCAAATCCATTTTGATATGCCCAGGATATTCCGGTATTAAATCCGCCAGCCTTTCCTAAATTATCCTGATATAAATGAATAATATCATCTTGTTGATCAAGCCAAACTGAAGTATAATCTGTGCTGCCATTATTAACAACAAGGATTCCATCCAGAGGATAACTTTGAGCTCTTAATGCATAAATGCATTGTTCTAGTTCTGTTTGATGGTTATATGAAACAACAACTGCAATAACTTTTTCCATAGGTTTTCCTTTAGGGTTTGATTTAGAATTAATTGGGTAAATGCATTAACGTTGATTAATGCTGAAATATTGCCCTTAAAGATCCAAGTGAAATCAATATTAAATATTTATCATTGTTTTTTAATCACTTATACATATTTTATTTATATATTTAAATAAAGAAAGCAAATAAAAATGCCATAGGCTGCAAGACATTATTCTACGATTGGAAATATTGACATCAAAAAACTCCGTAGGAGTGACATTATTCTATGATTGGAAATATTGGCATCAAAAAACTCCGTAGGAGTGACATTATTCTACGATTGGAAATATTGACATCAAAAAACTCCGTAGGAGTGACATTATTCTAAAGACGTAGGCGAGACAAGTTGTTCATGCCGGAGGGGTAATATAAATCTAAACTAATGGGAAATATCACTTTACCCTTGATACTTGATTATTATTGATGTGATACTCTTGTCCACTCTCAATGCAGAGAGCAATTTTGTTATCATTGAATTCTAATGGATGTCCGAATTCACTCATCCAACCTACTTGTTTGGCAGGATTTCCTAGAACCAATGCATAGGGTAAAATGTTTTTCGTTACAACCGCACCAGCGCCAATAAATGCATAGGCTCCGATTTCATTTCCGCAAATAATGGTTGCATTGGCTCCGATAGTTGCTCCTTTTCTAATTATGGTAGGCTTGAATTGATCTTTTCTTGAAATAGCACTTCTTGGATTAATTACATTAGTAAGAACTACACTTGGACCTAAAAAAACATCATCTTCACAAACTACACCTTCATATACACTAACGTTATTTTGTATGCGCACATTATTTCCTATTTCAACATTTCTTCCTACTACAACATTCTGACCCACATTACAATTATTGCCTAATCTTGCGCCGCTCATGATATGGGAGAAGTGCCAGATTTTTGTTCCGTTTCCAATGAAACAATTTTCATCTATGATTGATGTAGGATGTATAAAAAAATCGGACATGATTATTATTTGCAGATTCCACTCAGATAAACTCCGTATCCACTCTTTTGTAAGCCCGCAGCCAATTTTTGTAATTGTTCTGTTGAGATGAAACCCATTCTCCACGCTATTTCTTCCGGACAACCTATTTTCAAACCTTGTCTTTTTTCAATTACTCTTACATATTCACTTGCATCATGTAAAGAATCAAAGGTACCTGTATCCAACCATGCAAAACCTCTGTCTAATGTAACCACTTTTAATTTTTTACTTTCCATGTATACGCGATTCACGTCGGTTATTTCAAACTCTCCACGTGGACTTGGTTTGATGTTTTTTGCAATTTCAACAACATCATTGTTGTAGAAATATAATCCCGGAACAGCATAATTACTTTTAGGCTGAGCTGGTTTCTCTTCTATACTCAAAGCATTAAAGTTGTTGTCAAACTCAACCACTCCATATCTTTCGGGATCACTTACAGGATAAGCAAAAATTACAGCCCCATCGGGATTAGCTGAGTTTTGCAACATTCCGCTAAACCCACTTCCATAAAATATATTATCCCCTAAAACCAATGCTGCACTGTCATTCCCTATAAAATCTTGTCCAATAACAAACGCTTGTGCCAAACCGTTAGGGACCTCCTGTTTTGCATAAGAAATATTACAACCCCACTGTGATCCATCACCCAATAATCTTACAAACTGAGATTGATCTTCTGGTGTAGTAATAACCAAAATATCTTTTATCCCTGCAAGCATCAATGTGCTTAATGGATAATAAATCATCGGCTTGTCGTAAATAGGCATCAACTGTTTACTGATTCCCATGGTTATTGGATACAATCTTGTTCCAGATCCTCCTGCAAGTAT
>JAIXWH010000147.1 GCA_027484165.1 Chitinophagaceae bacterium
AGAACTTGTGTTTCAAGATGTTCAAATCAGTGTCCATATTTGTGGAATGGAATTAATTATTCTACATCGGGTACTTATACATTTAGCACTACAAATGCAGCAGGCTGTGATTCAGTAGCAACGCTAGTGTTGACTGTTAAACAAACTTCAACAAGTAGAACTTGTGTTTCAAGATGTTCAAATCAGTGTCCATATTTGTGGAATGGAATTAATTATTCTACATCGGGTACTTATACATTTAGAACTACAAATGCAGCAGGCTGCGATTCAGTAGCATTATTAGTACTTAGAATTAATTCAATGACTACAAGCACCAAAAAAGATACGACTTGTAACGTTCCATATTTATGGAATGGAAACAGTTATTCAGCATCAGGTGTGTACTCTAAAGTAATTGTTGGGGGAAATTCTGTTGGTTGCGATTCAATTGCATATCTTGATTTAACAATTGATTGCCCTTGCAATGGATTTAAAACCTATACACAGGGTGGATGGGGATCTTGTCCAAATGGAAATAATCCTGGTTCTTATTTAAATTATCCAGGTAGATTTAATGCTGTATTCCCCCAAGGCTTAACAATTGGTTGTCAGGGTGGCAATAAACTTAAATTAACTTCTGCTCAAGCAGTGACAAATTTCCTTCCTTCTGGTACTACAGCACGTGCACTTCCGTTTGGAGTATTGGTAAATCCAACAAGAAATTCTTATAGAAATGTATTTGCGGGACAGTTAATTGCTTTGACATTGAATGTAAAGTTTGATTCAGCAATGTCAAATTTTGCATCGTCTTATTTAAATCTGAAGGATTTATACATTGTTCAAGGAGTATTCATGGGTTGGACAGTGAATCAATTACTCAATGAAGCCAATAAAAAAATTGGTGGTTGCAGTACAAATAGTTATTCTTATTCTCAATTTAATGATGCTTTAAATAAGGTTAATAATGCTTATGATGGCTGTTCAATAAGAAATGATTACTTATCATGTTATAGACCAATAATGCATGCATGTAAAAAAGAAAATGACAACTTTACAGAAGATAGCAAATTGAATATATCATTAGCACCAAATCCTGCAAAGTACGAGACTACATTATCATTGGAAGGTAAAATTGGTCAAGTTGCTTATATCTCAATAATTGACTTATCAGGCAAGTTATTGAAAATGGAGACATTTAATTTAAATTCAAATGGAATTAACTATCACATTTTGAATGTAAGTAAATATGAAAATCAAATGATAATCATAAAAGCTACTTCAGGCAATAAAACATCAACAAGACAATTAATAGTTAGTCACTAATAAATTAATTATTATATAAAAAAAGAGGTCAAATAATGACCTCTTTTTTTATAATTTCATTTTATATTTAATAATTCATTACATACAAATAATAACTGGAAACTAAAGGAAAATAATCATAATCAATCCAACTATAGCCAGCGTCACCCCAATTGGTGCCAAACGAATTCATCACTTTATAGGCATGTTTGGAATCATCATAACCGCAAATAATCAAAGCATGTGGCATTGAACCTGATCCTGAATTATTTCTCCAAATAAATCCAGGAGTTGCATTTATAAAACTGTTATCCATGATTATATTTATCATCAATGGGTGGTGATTGTATATCATTGTTTTAATAGCAATTTGATCTGAATTGATAATCTTTGAATAAGATATAATTTTGTAAGAAGCAGCATTTGCATCTTGATTAGCAGTTGGTAATAATGAACATCCATTTAAATCAGAGTAAGGCATAGATTCCCATGTAGCAACCCCTTTGTTTTTCATTAGACCCAAAACTAATGTAAACGCAGTTCCTGAATTGCAATCAGCAGAAAATTTTGTTTGATTGTAAACATATTCTGGACTGAATAAATTTGTTGCAACATTATATGAAGTAGCATTTGTTCTATAATATTGTTCAATTGATCTTGCACCGTATGCACAGGAGAATGCTACGCATGAACCTTCATTTCCTTGATTGGCTATGGGTGGTGTTATCAGAAAAGCAGAAGATGGTAAAGTTGTTATAGGTGGTGTAATTATAGTTGTATTTTTAGTTACAGAAATAGTTGAGGAAGATGCATTATTTTTTGCGTCTTTCGCTGTTGCTGTTATTGTGTGTGTACCATCAATTACACTTGAACTGTTCCAACTGAAATTATATGGTGATGTGGTTAATGTGCTTAATATGGCACCATCAATAGTAACGCTGACTGATGAGACACCAACGTTGTCAGAAGCAGAAACCGCTATGCTTATTGTACCTGAAATTGAACTTCCATTTGTAGGACTTGTTATTGTTACAGTAGGAGGTGTAATATCAGATAATGTTATCGTTTTGGGAAATCTCAATGATGAATTTGAGGTATTTGTCATCGTATTGGATCGATATAAATAATCTTGAGAAATAATCAAAGGTATTTTTGATATCGATGCCCAATCATCTGTTGCTAATTTATTATTTACAATTGAATTGTTTACATAACTACTGTTTTGAAATTGATCTGTTTGGATTTTGTTACAAGAAAAAATTGAAATGAGAATTACGGCAATAGCCGATAAGGATAATGTGGTTTTCATAATAGGTGTTTTAATTAATGTTTTATAATTCGGATAACGAAGGGCAAATTACATTTTAATAATGCAAAAGAAATGTAAAATCGATTGAAGAAATATAATTTAACATATAGAGATTACAGAGCAGAGATAAATAGTTGTAAATAACGATTTATTATATCATTATTAATCCGACTTTATATAATTGATTTATGGGTTTGTTATCCCAAAACAATTCAAAATCTTCAAGTCCTTTTTGCTCATAATGAGCTTGCACATCTTGTAAAGTAGTTTTCTTTGGATTGTGAACAGATGCTAATTGAATGATTTCACAAAGCCATTCGCCTTGTTCTTTAGGAACTTTAATATTTGTAGTTGATTTTTTGTTTTCAAAAGTTATGGATGCCAGCTCCCAATGATTTCCTTTTTTTGACTTCGTGATGATTTCGATTTTTGGAGGGACTCCAAGATATATTAATTTAGTAGAAGGCTTGTATTCTTTCAAATTGTCCTCACTTAAAATGTTTTCAATGTAATCTGGTATAATTGAAGTCTTAGGTATTTTCATTTCAAACCATTTATGAAGTGGTTCATCCAAACCAATTTCCTGCATGAAATTGAATAATGATTTTTTTAAACCATAACTAAAACTTTCATGATCAGTTCCAGTTTCGTCAATATGTTCTACATCATTGTCTGCAAAAGTAATTACTGTATCTTTTGCTTTTTTTACTTTAAACTTTTCAGGGTTCAAACCTACAGGACTATGAGCTGTCATGGTAAACAAATGCCAGAAACCTGATTTAAGAATACCAGCTTTGAACATTTGTCTTACCATCTCTAAACTGTCAATGGTTTCCTGAGCAGTTTGGGTAGGAAATCCATACATCAGATAAGCGTGTACCATTATTCCCGCTTCGGTGAAATTTTGATTTACTTTCGCAACCTGTTCTACCGTAATTCCTTTATTAATTAATTCTAAAAGTCGGTTACTTGCAACTTCCAATCCTCCAGAAACACCAATACATCCACTTTCCTTAAGTAGAAGACATAAATCTTTAGTAAATGCTTTTTCAAATCTTACATTCGTCCACCAACTCACTCTCAATTTTCTTTTAATAATTTCTATTGCCAATGCACCCATCAAAGAGGGTGGTGCAGCCTCATCAACAAAATGGAATCCAGTTTCTCCGGTATTTCTAATTAGCTCTTCCATCCTGTCGCACAAAATAGATGCGGTAAGTGGCTCATAAGATTTAATATAATCGAGGCTTACATCACAAAAGGTACATTTACCCCAATAGCATCCATGTGCCATCGTTAGTTTATTCCATCTTCCGTTACTCCATAAGCTATGCATCGGATTTACAATCTCAATAGCCTGAATATATCGATCTAAAAACAAACCCGAATAATCAGGAGTGCCAACCTGCGCTTGTTTGTAATCTTTAAATTCAGATGAATTAAAGTATTGAATTTCGCCATCGACAAGAGTATACGTTCGCTTTAGATTTTCGATTTTTAATTTATTATTGATGTATAAATAAAGATTTTCAACAGGAAGTTCTCCATCATCAAGAGTGATAAAATCAAAATATTCAAAGACACGAATGTCTTTCAAAGATCTTAATTCAGTATTGGCAAATCCTCCACCCATTGCTACTTTTATATGAGGAAAAAACTTTTTTATAAACTGGGCACATCTGAAAGCAGCAAATAAATTACCTGGAAAGGGAACTGATATTGCAACTAATTGTGGTTTAACAGTTTTTAAATTTTGATCGAGTAAATCAATTGATATTTTATCTACCAATGAATATTCATTTTGAAGTGCTAAATGTAATTCATCAAAGCTATTTGCACTTCGTCCTAATTTTTCTGCATATCTGCTAAAACCAAAATGTTCATCTATACATTCTTTGATCAAATCACTTAAGTCTTCCAAATATAAAGTTGCGATATGCTTAGCCTTATCTTGAACACCCATACTTCCAAAAGCCCAATGTAAATCATCCAGCATATTAAATCTGTTAGCTTCAGGCAATAAATTTCTTTTTGAAATCTGATAGGCCATAGTTGGAATATTTCCCTGTAAAAAGGAAACCACAATATCAATTGTATCTAAATATTCTTGTTTAAGATGAATGATTCTTTTAATATTGTCGGATAGGTCGTTCCATTTTATATCAAATGAATCAGGACATGAATTAAAAATCGTAGTAAGACCTTCTTTGGAAAATAACTTCAATGTAACTTCAATACCTAAATCGCTCTGAAATGAGGTAATATTTTTTGTATTTAAAAATCCCTTTAAATACGCAGTTGAGGGATAAGGAGTATTGAGTTGGGTAAACGGAGGTATTAATAAATAAACAGATGAATCCAAAAGATTTATTTTATACGTAAAATGATAATTAAAGATATTTATTTACTTTGAATAAAATTATAAACGAAAAATAAAATATAACAATGCTCAAAATTAAGACCTACATTTTATTATTGATCTATTTATTCTCAATTAAAATAAGCTATTCTCAATTCAATAAAAATTTCAGAATAGTGGGTTATTATGCTGGGCCAATGCAAAATATCGATAGTTTTAAAGCAGAACAATTAACACACCTTATATTTTGTTTTTGTGGTTTAAAAGAGAACAAGTTACACATTAAAAATACTGAAGATAGTGCTAGTATTTTAAAAATGGTTGCTTTGAAAAAAAAGAATCCTGCTTTAAAAATATTTGTATCATTAGGAGGCTGGGGTGGATGTGAAACCTGTTCGGATGTCTTTAATTCAAATATTGGAATCAAAGAATTTGCAAAATCTGTAAAAGAGGTAGCAGATTATTTTAAAATTGATGGCATTGATTTGGATTGGGAATATCCCGTTATCAAAGGATTTCCCGGTCATAATTATCGAAATGAAGATGCAGTTAATTTCTCATCTTTGGTGAAAGAACTTAGAAAGGTAAATAAACCTTCTTTTGAAATTTCATTTGCTGCTGGAGGATTTACTTCTTACATTGATTCATCAATTGAATGGAAAGAAGTTATTAAATACGTAAATTTTATCAATATCATGAGTTATGATTTGGTACATGGCTATAGTGTAATCAGTGGTCATCATACTCCTTTATATTCTACTACTCAACAAATTGAATCAACAGACCATGCAGTTAAAATGCTCATTAAAGCAGGGGTTCCAAAAAGTATGTTGGTTATTGGAGGTGCTTTTTACGGAAGATATTTTAAAATTGAAGAAGGAAATGCTGTTGATTTGTATCAACCCTGTAATTTCTCACATGGTTTTTCATTTAAAAATATAAGTGATTCCTTGTCTCAAAAAAATGGTTTTGAAATCAAATGGGATGATGTTGCTCAAGCTCCATATGCAATTAATAATAATAGAAGACTGTTGGCTACTTATGATGATAAAAAATCAATTGCATTAAAAACAAAATATGCCTCAAAAAACAAATTGGGTGGCATCATGTTTTGGCAACTTTTTGATGATGATTTTAAAAATGGGTTATTAGAAACCATAAATAATTCAAAATAACCACAATTAAATATTTTTATTTCTTTTAAAAGATATTATTTAAGAATTCTGAAGTAAAAGATGTGAGTCTCTCTAGTTTTTCCTTTTTATATCTTTAAATCTCGCTTCCATATTTTTTCCTGTAGTCAGTTGGAGTCATTTTTTTCACGACTTTAAATTGTTTACTAAAGTGAGACCAGCTATTATAACCACTTTCATAACAAATACTCATCACTGAGTTTTGGGTTGAATGTAACATTTTACAAGCATGACTGATTCTAACTTCTTGCAAGAAGTCGAAATAAGATTTTTTAATGTTTCGTTTGAAAAAACGGCAAAAAGTAGGAATAGTCATCTTTGCCGTTTGTGCAACTTCCTTTAAAGCAATTGGGTTTTTGAAATTCTTAAATGTGTACTCTATAATTGACTCAATAGTTGGATTGACATTGTTTTTAGAATCTGAGAAGTTCTTAGTGATGATATCATATTGATTTCCATTAGCAATTTCCTGTAAACAAGACAACAATAGCATCATCCTTTCAAATCCTTTCTTCTCGTTGATTTTTAAAATATGTTCCGTAATTAATTGTTTCAATTTCTTTTGAAATAAAAGTCCATTTTGCAAATCCAGCAACTTGCTGATTTGACTCAGTTCTGGTGTATTTATAAATCCATTTTCAAATATTTGTCTGGTAAAATGAATAACAATTGCACTGCCTATAATTTTAGGATTTGACTTTCGAAACCAATGAGGCAAATTGCCTGCTAAAAAATAAACATCATCTTTTCGATATTCATTTACATAATCACCAATTAAAGCGGTTCCATTGCCTTGAGTAATTAATATCAACTCATACTCTTCATGCTGATGCCAATTGGTCTCAAAGATGGGAGTGGTATACGTTCTGCAGGCAAAACTTTCGTGATGATCTAAAGGTATTTTTTGAATGAGTGTCTTCATCTATAAACAATTAAATAGTATTTTATCAAATTATGCCAACAATATAGATATATTTTGATAAGATAGCGTATTTTTTTAAAATTATAGGAGTTGAAATTAATTTCTAACTTTTTGATATTTGATTTTAATATTTTAACGATGCTTACTTTAGGAATAGATTTAGGAACTTCTTTTATAAAAGTTTCAGTGTTTAATGCGACTAATTCATTATGTGTGGCTTCAATACAATATCCTGAAACAGAAACTCCCATCATAAGTAAACAACTCAATTGGGCTGAGCAATCACCATTGGTTTGGTGGCAACAAATAAAAGAAGCCATAAAACTATTAAATTCTCAAAATGAATATAACCCTAAAGACATACAAGCAATCGGCATTGCTTATCAAATGCATGGGTTAGTTGCAGTTGATGAAAACAATGAAATTGTAAGAGACAGTATTATCTGGTGCGACAGCAGGGCCGTTGAGTTGGGTAACAAAGCCTTTTCGAATCTCGGCGAGGAATATTGTCTCAGTCACCTCCTCAATTCCCCATCTAATTTTACTGCAAGCAAATTGGCTTGGGTTAAACAAAATGAACCGGAACTTTTTTCGAAAATTAAAAAAATTATGTTGCCTGGAGATTTTATCGCTATGCAATTAACTGGTGAGGTTTCAACAACTATAAGCGCCTTAAGTGAAGGCATATTCTGGGATTTTAAAAACAATAAAGTATCAGAAACTTTATTGAATTATTTTGGCTTTGACGGAAATGTAATTCCTTCAATCAAAAATAGTTTCGACATACATGGTCATGTTTCAAAAGAAATAGCAACTGAACTTCAATTAAAAGAAGGCATCCCTATTTCTTATAAAGCCGGTGATCAACCCAATAATGCGCTGAGTTTAAATGTAATGCAACCCGGTGAAGTTGGAGCTACAGCCGGAACAAGTGGTGTGATATATGCCGTAACTGATCAATTATTTTACGATAAAGCAACTCGAGTAAACACCTTCGCACATGTAAATTATTCAACTGATAAAAATGCACTTGGAATTTTAATGTGTATTAATGGTACTGGAATATTGTATAAGTACATTAAAAATTTAATAGGCGAACAATTATCTTATGATACATTAAATACATTAGCATCATCGGTTACTGAAGGAAGTGAAGGACTTTTTGTATTGCCTTTTGGTAATGGCGCTGAAAGGATATTTAATAACAAAACGCTTGGCAGTCATCTTTTGAACCTCAATTTCAATATTCATTCCAAAGCCCATATCGCAAGAGCAGCTTTGGAAGGTATTGCTTTTGCTTTTCATTACGGCTTAAAAATCATGACTCAAAACGGCATTCCATTAAAAGTAATCAAGGCTCCAAAAGCCAATTTATTTATAAGTGAAGTATTCATCGAAACCTTTGTAAATACTACGGGTTTAACTGTTGAGTTGTATGAATGCGATGGAAGTGTGGGAGCGGCAAAAGGCGCAGCAATCGGAGCATCATACTATAAAAATATTGAGGAAGCATTTACGCAAAATAAACCTATCAACATTTTTACACCAAAAGATCAAAATAAATACCAGAATCTATATCAAAAATGGGAAATAGAATTAAATAAATTTTTATAAAACAAATAATAAATCATGAGTCAAAAGATTTTTTTTAGAAACATTCCTCAAATTAATTACGAAGGATTACAATCAGATAATCCTTTAGCATTCAGATGGTATGATGAAAATAAAATAGTTGCTGGGAAACCCATGAAAGAATGGTTTCGATTTGCAGGCGCTTATTGGCATAGTTTCTGTGGTAGTGGTGCAGATCCCTTTGGAGAGCCAACGCATCTTTTTCCTTGGAATCAGAACAATGATGTTTATGAAAAATCAAAAGACAAAGCTGATGCTGCATTTGAGTTTCTGACAAAACTTCGTTTACCTTTTTATTGTTTTCATGATGTAGATGTTATTGATTATTGTGATGATATGTTGGAAAATGAAAAACGTTTGCAATTTATCAGTGATTATTTTTTGAGTAAACAAAAAGAAACAGGCGTGAATTTATTATGGGGAACTGCCAATTTGTTTTCACATAAAAGATATATGAATGGTGCTGTAACCAATCCGGATTTCAATGTAGTTACTAAAGCAGCAGCTCAGGTAAAATTTGCAATTGATGCAACAATAAAGTTAAATGGAAGTGGCTATGTTTTTTGGGGTGGAAGAGAAGGATATATGAGTTTATTAAACACCAACATGAAAAGAGAGAAAGATCATTTTGCAACTTTTTTACATAAAGCAAAAGACTATGCAAGATCAAATGGATTCAAAGGAACTTTTTTCATTGAACCCAAACCTTGTGAGCCCTCTAAACACCAATATGATTATGATGCCGAAACGGTATTGGGCTTTTTACGTCAGTACGATTTATTGAATGACTTTAAATTGAATTTAGAGTTCAATCATGCTACATTAGCCGGACACACGATGCAACATGAAATGCAAGTTGCGGTTGATAATCATGTTTTAGGAAGTTTAGATGCTAACAGAGGTGATATGCAAAATGGATGGGATACAGATCAATTCCCTACGAATATTAATGAACTTACAGAATGCATGTTGATTCTTTTAGAAAGTGGAGGACTACAAGGTGGTGGTATCAATTTTGATGCAAAAATCAGAAGAAACAGTACGGATCTAGAGGACTTATTCTATGCACATATTGGCGGAATGGATGCTTTTGCCAGAGCATTAATTACTGCAGATCAAATTCTACAGCATTCTGATTACAAAAAAATAAGAGTCGACCGATATGATAGTTTCAATTCAGGTCAAGGTAAAGATTTTGAAAATGGCAACTTATCATTAGCTGAATTAACTCAACTAGCAATTAAGAATGATGAACCACAAATAATTAGCGGGAAACAGGAATACTTGGAAAACATCATCAACAGATATATTTAAACCAAAAGTAACAATATAATTAAACTACTTAAAACAATTCTATATGAACTTCCTTGGAACCATTGACTGGATTTTTGTAATCCTTTATTTAGCAGTTATTGCAGCAGTTTCAGTTTGGAGCATTCGTAAAAGCAAAGAAAGTGCCAGCGATTATTTTTTAGCAAATCGAAATTTAGGTTGGTTTGTCATTGGCGCAAGTATCTTAGCTTCTAATGTAGGATCAGAACATATTGTAGGTCTT
This sequence comes from Chitinophagaceae bacterium, assembly GCA_027484165.1. Taxonomy (GTDB): domain Bacteria; phylum Bacteroidota; class Bacteroidia; order Chitinophagales; family Chitinophagaceae; genus Ferruginibacter. The sequence goes on from JAIXWH010000147.1 coordinate 10,252, forward strand.
GCAGGTAGTGCTGCCAAAAGTGGCGTAATACTGGGTCACTATGAATTACATTCCTATATTGTTTTGATTTTAGGTTGGGTGTTTGTTCCATTCTATATGAGAAGTATGGTTTATACTATGCCAGAATTTTTGGAGAGAAGATTCAATCCTCAGTCAAGGAGATTATTATCTATCATACAATTGTTAAGCTATGTTATCACCAAAGCAAGTGTAACCATTTTTGCAGGGGCATTGGTTTTTAATCAATTTATGGGTGTAGACTTCTGGACAGGCGCAATCATATTGGTAGTAGTAACTGGAGTGTATACAGTGTTTGGAGGCTTACATGCGGTTATGTATACAGAAGCCATTCAGGCAATTGTTTTATTGTTAGGCTCTCTAGTTTTATTGATTTTTGGATTGAGAGAAGTAGGAGGTTGGGATGGTATGATTGCTGCTTTACCCAAAGAAAAACTAAACATGTTTCCTTCTTTAAACGATCCTGAATATCCCTGGTTGGGTATTTTAATTGCCTCGCCCATTGTAGGTATTTGGTATTGGTGCACAGACCAGCATATTGTACAAAGATGCTTAGCAGCAAGAAATGAAAAAGAAGCGAGACGTGGAACCATTTTCGCAGCCTATTTAAAACTACTTCCGTTTTTCATATTCCTTATACCAGGATTGATTGCATACGTATTACATAGTCAGGGCAAATTGGTTCTTGATGATAACAATGCTGCTTTCCCTGCGTTGGTTAAAACATTGATGCCGGTTGGATTGCGTGGCTTGCTAGCTGGAGGTTTATTGGCTGCTTTGATGAGCTCCTTGGCTTCGGTATATAATGCATGCTCTACTTTATATACCATGGATATTTATAAAAAACAAAATCCAAATGCCAGTGAAAAACAATTGGTTAAAGTAGGAAGATTAGCAACGGTAGTAGTGGTGTTATTGGGAATGGCTTGGATTCCTTTAATGGGTAAAATCTCCAATGGATTGTATGATTATTTACAAAGTGTGCAATCCTATTTAGCGCCTCCGATTGCAGCTGTATTCTTATTTGGTGTTTTCTTTAAACGACTTAATGCACAAGGTGCCTACAGTGCAATGGTATCTGGTTTTATTGTTGGTGTAACTAAATTGACCTTACAAATGTTCAAAGACAATTTAGATCCCAATGGTATTTTATATCAATTTGCAACAATCAACTTTTTATATTTCTGTATTTATCTATTTCTATTTTCAATTATTATTATGGTGAGTGTAAGTTTACTAACGCCTAAACCTAACGACGAACAAATAATAGGATTAACATTTGCTACAACAGTTAAAGAAGATAAAGCGTCAAGTCGTTCAAGCTGGGGATATAAAGAAGTGATTTTATCGTTGATTGTATTGATTATAATAGCAAGTATATTTTTCTACTTTTCACCTTTAGGGATTGGTGCTGCTAAATAACAGCTGCAATTCACCTATAAAAAGATAAATCATTCTGAAATTAAAACCCAATGAAAAAGAACATAACCATTATTGTACTCTTTGTTCATTTATTGAATTTTTCTTCCGCTCAAAATAAAGCATGGGAAAATCCTCAAAAGAAAATGCTTGAAAGATTAGCAGATTCATTGACGCAACATTTAAAAGCATGGAAAGTTCCGAATAGAATTTATAAGGTAGAAAAATATGGTGCAATAGGAGACAGTTCTCATCTTAACACTATTGAAATACAAAATGCTATTGATGATTGTTCAAAAAATGGAGGTGGCGTTGTTTTATTTTCTGAAGGACAATATGTAACGGGCACTATTGAATTGAAATCAGGTGTAATGCTGGAGATTTCAAAAAAAGCAAAAATTCTGGGAAGCATTAACATTGCCGATTATCCTGAAAGAATTGAAGCATTTAAAAGTGTGATGAGTGAAAATCATAAGTACCGTCAATCATTAATTTATGCAGAAAACTGCACAAATATTGGAATAAGAGGTAAGGGTGAAATTTATTTCAGAGGCGAAAAAGCGAATTTCCCAGGAAAAGAAACTACAGGTGAAATAGTGAATAGACCTTTTGGAATAAGAATGATTACTTGTAAAAACATAGTACTACAAAATATATTTTTACATAATTCTGCTGCTTGGATGCAGAGCTATTTATTTTGCGAGAATTTGATTTTTGATGGTATTAAAGTGATCAACCAGGCAAATTATAATAATGACGGATTAGATCCAGATGGTTGTACCAATTTGATTGTACGCAATTGTTATATTAATTCGGAAGATGATGCAATGTGCTTGAAAGGTGCAAGCAACAGACCTTCTAAAAATATTTTGATAGAGAACTCTACATTCCTATCCTCTTGTAACGCTTTAAAAATTGGTACAGATACCCAAGGTGATTTTTTTAATATCATAGCAAGAAATCTTAAGCTCGGAGGAATTTCAGAAGACATGCCAGCCCCAAAAGGTCACGATGCAAGCACAGGTGTTACTTTAGCTTCGGTGGATGGAGGGAAAGTACACGATATTCTTATCTCCAATATCAGAATCGATAGGAGCAGATGCCCAATCTTTTTAAGAGTGGGTAACCGTCTCCGAAAAATGCCTGATGCACCAATTAAAGAAGTAGGCAGTTTACAAAAAATCATTATTAAAAATGTAACCGGTGAAAATAATTTCAAACAAGGCTCCCTCATTTCAGGAATTAAAGATCATCCTGTTAAAGATGTTATCATTAAAAATTACAACATAAAAATTGAAGGTGGAGGAGATTCTACATTGATACATAACGAAGTTCCTGAAAAAGAAAATGGTTATCCTGATGCACAATCCTTTTTAAAAAAAGGGCTCCCTTCTATGGGCTTTTATGTTCGATACGCTGAGAATATTAATATTTCCAATGCTGAAATTACACCCTTAAAAAAGGATTCCAGACCAATAATAATTGCTGGCAAAGATGTTATTGATTTATATTTTAATGATCATAAAATCAGTCAACAAGTTTTTTGATATTGAATTAATTAAAATGAATAATAAAAAAAATAAATTCCTACTCATCATTTTCTTGATGATTTTCAATTTTGCTTATTCACAAAAAATACAACAAAATAATCCAAGCCAAGATTCTATCTCATTTACCAATGGAAATTTTGATGAAAATATTGAATGGAAAGATGATAAAGGTGAATTAATCAATGCTCATGATGGAGGAATTATTTTTGTTGACGGAAAATACTATTGGTATGGACTAGCTCTAAGACCTTTAGGAAGAGACACTTTAGAGAACAATGGAGCCGCAACTACAACAGGGATTAATTTATATAGTTCAAGCAATCTGAATAATTGGACTTACGAAGGCGTAATACTCCCAACATCATTAGATAAAAATAATCTACTTCGTTCTCCAATGAGAATGGAACGTCCAAAAATTATTTTTAACCCTAAAACTAAAAAGTTTGTGATGTGGTTTCATTTTGTGGGATACCCAGGAAATCATAAGCAAGGTATCGGCTTTGCAGATGCAGGTGTTGCTGTTGCTGATAAAATTACAGGTCCTTTTAAATTTCTGGGTTTCAACAGACCCATCAACGACAGTGGTGCCGTTAAAGACTGTTCCCTTTTTGTAGATGATGACAGCAGCGCTTATTTCATTTATGACAGAAAACTACCGAACGGTTCAAGATGTCTGCATCTAGTGAAACTTTCAGAAGATTATCTGCATGCTACAGACAAATGGATCAAAATAGATATTGCCAACAGGCGAGAAGCGCCTGCAATTATCAAACAAGATGGTGTTTATTATTTAATTACTTCTGATGTTTCCGGATGGAAAGCCAATGCAGCTAAAACATTTAAAACTAAAAATTTGTTTGGAACCTGGACTGACATCGGAAATCCGTGCACAGGAGAAATGAAAGAAACGACATACAATACACAATGCACTTATGCATTTAAGGTTCAAGGAAAAAAGAACTATTCAATAATTATGCTCGAACGACACAACACTGATAATTTTTTAAAATGCTCTTATGTTTGGTTACCCATAATCATTTCAGAAAATGAAGAACTGAATTTTCCTTATCATAAAATATGGGGATTCAATGGTGAAGAGTTATTTATAAATGAATAATTTTCTTATTATTAAAATATTAAAAATCTATTACGCTTTATGAAGATTAAACAAACTTTATTATGGATAGCGATACTGATTATATCTTTAAATGCAAATGCTCAAACGTTCAGAAATCGGTTACAACCAACCAATGAAAATTATGGTTTCAATCAAAAAGATTATTGGACATGGTGCGGTTCTGTAATAAAAGGAGAGGATGGTAAGTATCATATGTTCGCATCAAGATGGCCCAAATCATTATCCTTTAATCTTTACTGGTTAACCAATTCTGAAATTGTACATGCTGTATCTGATAAACCAGAAGGTCCTTATAGCTTTTCAGATGTTGTTTTAGCTCCAAGAGGCGAACAATATTGGGATGGGAAAATGACGCATAATCCAGCAATCAGAAAATGTGGAGATACTTATTTATTATTCTATACAGGCACTACCTACAAAGGAGAAATGCCTGATAGCACACATCCAATAACAGCAGAATCAACATTAAAATTAGAAGCTCATCAAAATGAAAGAATAGGATTAGCAACTTCAAAATCGCCTTATGGTCCATGGACAAGAAGCGATAAACCAATCTTGGATGTTGTACCTAATTCTTGGGAGCAATATTTAGTATCTAATCCATCGCCTTATGTTTTTGAAGACGGACGGGTAATGCTTTATTATAAAGGTGTTGAAAAATTAAAAACACATGCCATTGGTGTTGCTTTTGCAGATCATTGGGCAGGTCCATACAAAAGGAAATCCGACAAACCTTTTGATATGGGTATTGGTGCAGAAGATCCTACCATTTGGTTTGAAGAAGGAAAGTTTCATGCGTTGATGCTTGATCACGATCGTAAATTTTCGGACAAAGAGATTTTTTATGCACAGTCAAAAGATGGACTCAAATGGGATGTAGAAAGTAATCCGGTAGCAATCACTAAAAATATCAAATTAACAGAAGGCAAAAGCTCAGTTCATGGAGCAGTAGAAAGGCCTTCTGTATTATTGGAGAATGGCTTAGCTACACACGTATTTTTTGCAACGAAAAACAAAGAAAATACACATTCATGGAACATGTGTGTTCCTCTTAATAAATCAAACAAAACAAAAGATCCAACTCAATGGTTTAGAGACGCGGGATTAGGAATGTTTATTCATTGGGGTTTATATTCCTTACCTGCTGGCTTATGGAATAACATGCCAATAAATGATGAACGATACATCAATCCTTTGGCTGAACATATCATGTTATTGAAAAAAATCCCTTTAAAAGATTATGCAACATTGGCAATTGATTTCAATCCGATAGATTTTGATGCTGAAAAAATGGTTAAAATGGCGAAATCAACTGGCATGAAATACATTTGCTTTACTACCAAGCATCATGATGGTTTTGCCATGTACGATAGTAAAATTTCTTCTTACAATATTGTAAAAGCTACACCTTACAAAAAAGATCCGCTGAAAGCATTATCAGAAGCTTGTAAAAAAGAAGGTATCAAACTTTGTTTATATTATTCCTTAGGGAGAGACTGGGAGAATCGAAATGCAGTTTCCAGAGAAGCAAGAAGAAACAACTGGGACTTCCCCGATACAGCAGGACTTTCCTATCAGAAATATCTAGATGAAAAAGTAAAACCACAGTTGAAAGAATTATTAACAAACTATGGCGATATTGCCATGATTTGGTTTGATACTCCTGAATTGACCACAGCAAAACAAAGTATCTCATTAGAATTGCTTGTTAAACAAATTCAACCTGATTGTATCATCAACACAAGAGCAGGAAACAATGTGGGTGATATTATTGAAATGGAGGATAATAAAATCCCTGAAAAAGAAAACACAAAACCATGGGAATGTCCAGCAACGATGGCTGAAAGCTGGGGATACAGTATTTTAGACACAAAAGAATACTGGAAGTCTTCTAATGAATTAATTGAAAAATTAGTTGAGATTCGCTCTAAAGGTGGTAATTACTTATTGAATGTTGGGCCTGACGCACAAGGAGTAATACCAGATTTAGCAAAATACAGATTGGATGATATATCAAAATGGATGTCGGTAAATGCTGAAGCGATATACAATACCAAACCTATTGCTAACAAAATTTATAATTGCTACCTCACACAAAACAAATCTCACATATTCATCTTTATAAAAAAATCAGTTGAAAAAAATGTGTTGTTGTACATTGATCCAAAATCAATCAAAAAAATTACGCTATTAACACCTAATGGGGAACAACCAGTTCGATTCAAACCGAGTTATGGAAAAGGAATTGTTATAGAGATACCCGAACGATTACCTTTTGCATCTTTATCAGTTTTAAAGATTGAAAAAATTGAAACTGTGGAGAAGAAACAAAATATAACAGATTAGTCATTTTCATCATCGCACATTTAATACAATGTATTAAACTATTTTTAAGTTATATAATACCAGAAGGAAGTTTCACAATTTTCTCTGATCTGCTATTTCAAAAAATACTAACTTAGTCATCAAAATAAAGAACAAACTCAACATTCTTACTTTTTTTGAAGTTTAAATAATTACTTTAAGGGTATAAATAAACAAATGTCTAAAAATATTAAAGAGAAATATTCCTATTCAAATGAAATTTCGAATAAAAAAGTCATTGACAATTTTACCCATCTTAAGTTATCGATCTTCATTATACCATTACTATTTTTATTGATCATAGTTTTATTTTTGTATTGCAATGAATCTTTATCAATCAAAAACTATATTGATTTACAAAAAGATTGTTTCTTTTATCTCAATTCAAAATTATCCGAATACCCAAATGCACTAATTAATCTAACTCAGATTGGAGATGAATTCATTTTCTTAACATTTCTCAGTGTTTTATTTGTAAATACTCCAAAAGTATGGGAAGCGTTAATTTCAGCATCATTAGTATCTGCTTTAATTTCTTTTTTGTTTAAAAGACTTTTTGCCGTACCCAGGCCTGCAGCTATTTTTGATCATGAAAAATTTACCATCATAGGAGAAACTTTGTCTGGAAGAACCAGTTTACCCTCTGGACATTCCATTACAGTTTTTACTTTATTGACAGTTCTTCTATTTGCATTTATGCCCAAACCACAAATTAAAAAAGCAATTTGGTGTTTTTTAATATTTACAACAGGATTTGTTCTTGTTTTCACAAGAGTAGGAGTTGGGGCACATTATCCTCTTGATGTTATAGTTGGTTCTATCATAGGTTTTTTTTGTGGACTGATTGGAATTTTTTTAACAAGGAAATATTTTATCTTTAATTGGATTGAGAATAAAAAATATTATCCTTTTTTCATCTTATTATTTTTTTCATCCTGTATTGTACTGATAAATAAAATCCTTTCAATCAATTTGTTTGTATACTATATGGCATTAATCTTTTTGGCTATCTCCTTAATAAAAACCACGAGTATCTATGTTAAAAAATGACATGAAAATCACTCATTTTGTTTTAATGATGAGTTTCCTTAATTTTCTTTTCTTTCATTTCCCGTTTTTCAATTTTGTTTATAATGACGTGAATTACACAACTTTTAATGGTATTTTAATTATTATAAGTTTGATTGTTTTAATGATTGTTTTAAATGCATTTGTTTTTTATTTATTCTTCTCTATTTCAAGATTCGTGGGGAAACCTTTGTTGGTTGTTTTTTTTATTTTGAATGCTATAGCAGTTTATTTTGTAAATACATACAGTATAATAGTAGATGAGAGTATGATTGGCAATGTTTTTAATTCTAATTATGAAGAGTCTACCAGTTATTTTTCGTTAAAATTTGTCGTGTATATTTTGTTGTTAGGCGTACTTCCTTCTATTTATATTTTCAAGGTTAAAATCAAAAATGATTCTTTAAAAAAGTTTCTAATCACCGTTACTCTTACCTTATTATTCATACTTACTGTAGCATTTGTTAACTCTAGTAATTGGTTGTGGATAGATAAGAATTCAAAAAAACTAGGAGGACTTGCAATGCCTTGGTCTTATTCTGTCAATACTTGGCTATATTATTATCATAATTACAAAAAAAATGAAAAGGAGATTCTGCTACCAAATGCAACCATAAAAGACAATAAAAAATCAGTTTTGGTATTGGTTATTGGAGAGTCCTCAAGAAGTAAAAACTACTCGCTATATGGGTATTCTAAAAACACCAATCCATTACTTTCCAAAACACCTCATTTATTTCATTTCGATGCCAACTCATCTGCAACCTATACTACTGCCGGAGTAAAATCTATTTTAGATTACACAAAAACTGATGACTTGTATGAAATATTGCCCAATTATTTAAACAGAAATAATGTAGATGTTATTTGGAAGAGCACAAATTGGGGAGAGCCTCCAATTCACATCAAAAATTATCATAACAAAGACGATCTAATGCAATATTGCAAAGGCGAAAGATGTGCTTATGATGAAATTTTATTGAATGGATTAAAGGAACAGATATTGGCAAGTAAGAAAAACAAAATACTGATTGTGCTGCACACGAGCACAAGCCATGGCCCTAGTTACAGTAAAAAATATCCACCACAATTTGAAGTTTTTAAACCTGTTTGCAATAGTGTTGAATTAAGTAAATGTTCACAAGAAGAGCTCATCAATGCTTATGATAATACAATCGTTTATACAGATTATATTTTAAGTCAGCTCATTGATAATTTAAATCAATTAAAAGATTATAACAGTGCCATGATATTTGTTTCAGATCACGGAGAATCATTAGGTGAGAAAAATTTATACATGCATGGATTACCATTAAGTTTGGCGCCTGAAGAGCAATACAAAATTCCTTTCATTGTGTGGATGTCTGATAGTACAAAACAAGTAAAACCCAATACCTTGCTATCTCAAAATCATGTTTTTCACAGTGTTCTCAATTTCCTTGGAATAGAAAGTCCTATTTATGATGAAAAAATGAACATTTTTAAATAACGCATCTCAAGATGATTGGATTTTTTAACCAACTATTGAAGATTAGTTAGCTGATTTTAAAAATCTATTTAAGCAAATTTGAAATCATATTGTCTAAATCATCTATTGTAGTTGGCCCTAAACCACTTACAGCAAATAAAATGTTAGCGTTTTTGTCAATCACCATATGTGTTGGAAAAGAGGTAACGCTATATTTAGCTACAACATCTTTTGCATCAGGTACAATGACGTAATTGTATTTTGTCTTTTTTAAAAATTGTTCGATTTTTTCTTTTTGATTCATAGCCAAACCAAGAAAAACAACTTCTTTGTCTTTGTATTTTTCAACGAGTTTGTTTAAATCTGGCATTTCCATTACACAAGGTTTGCATTCAACAAACCAAAAATTGATAACAATAACTTTTCCTTTCAAACTTTCAAGTGAATACTTATTATCATTTATATCTGTAACTGAAAAGGGGAATGCTTGCTTACCAACTAAATCACTTTTACCTAGCATATCCGCATCTGTTTGCATACTTACCATTTGACTTTTCTCAAGATCAGTTGCTTTTCTTAAAACAAATGCCCTCACTTCTTTATTGCTATCTATATATACCTCCGGAAAATAATCACCATTGCTCATCACTTTCATAAAATCATCCCCCTCAACCAAAGTATGATCTTCTCTGTACACTGGAGTTGAAATACCATCAAGCATTAATGGTTTAGAAGGATCTAACTCAGTAAATTTAGCTTTTCTTAAACCTTCTAATGGATTGGTTTTGTTTGAATTAGTACTTTCTTTATTTATTTGTGCGAAGATGTTAGGAATTGTAATTACAGAAACAAGAACAATTAATATAAATTTCTTCATGATTTATTTTGTTTTTTTTACTAAATTATAAAATAATAGACAATAAATAAGTTCTATGGTATCTATGCCGTAAATGATGTAATTATATTTTCATGCATATCCTTTCCTTTTTTGTTTTATTTTCAACTTTTTGAAGTCTTTTTAAAAAAAAATAAAATTTGTAGATTTTATAAAAAAGGAATAAAAAAAGTATTATGTTTGCACTTAATGGAAAAAACTACACCTTTCATTAATCATTATAAAGGCTCAAAAAGCCAAAATCACATATTTTTAAAAACGAAATCTTTTCAGGTTTCGTTTTTTTTTGTCCAAATTTTTAAATATCCATGTTAACCATAGCCGAATTATCCCCCGAAAAAATAAACAAAATCCTAGATGATGCAATGTCATTTGCTGAAGGCAAAAATATGATTATAGATAATGAGGTATTTGTATCCAATTTGTTTTTTGAAGACAGCACAAGAACCAAAACAAGTTTTGAGGTTGCTGAAAGAAAATTAGGTTTAAATGTTATTCCATTCGATGTCAACCAGAGTTCTGTAAATAAAGGCGAAACTTTATATGACACCATAAAAACAATGAAAGCCATTGGAATTAATTTGGCGGTAATCAGACATAAAAAGGATCGTTACTTTGATGAATTAAAGAGTGTCGAACTTCCCATAATCAATGCTGGAGATGGAACTGGAAATCATCCCTCTCAATCTATGCTTGATTTAATGACCATTAAACAGGAGTTTGGAAAATTAGAGGGTTTACACATTGGTATTGTTGGAGATTTAAAGCATAGTAGAGTTGCTCATTCCAATGCAGAAGCTTTACAGAAATTAGGAGCTAAAGTCAGCTTCTCTGGCCCTAAAGAATGGTTTGATGAAGAGTCGGTTAACAGTGGAATATTTCAGGAGTTGGATGATTTAATTGAAAACGTTGATGTATTGATGCTTTTGCGTATCCAGCATGAAAGACATGATCAAAAAACAAAAATGACAGCTGAAGAATACCTCAATAAATATGGTTTAACAACAGAAAGAGAAAAACGAATGAAATCTCATGCTATCATCATGCATCCTGCTCCTATAAACAGAGGCGTTGAGATAGAGTCTAGCTTGGTAGAATGTTCAAGATCGAGAATTTTTAAACAAATGGAAAATGGCGTATTTGCCAGGATGGCTATTTTGAAGGATGTATTGGAAAATAAAGGGTATCATTTTTTAACGAATTAAAATAAATCATACAAGAATAAATGAAAGACATCTTAATTCTAAAAAACGCAAAAATACTTTCTGATAATGGAGAAATCATATCTGCTGATATTAAGATTGAAGAGGGTACTATTTCACAAATTGGTTCTGATATTTCTATTGAAGGCGACTTTATAGACGCAAGTGGTTTATTTGTAAGTCCAGGGTTTATAGATGTACATGTTCATCTACGTGAGCCAGGTGGTGAACATAAGGAAACCATAAAAACGGGTTCAATGGCTGCTGCAAAAGGAGGTTTCACAACAATTTGCCCAATGCCTAATACCAAACCCGTTCCAGACAGGGAAGAACGTTTTGATGATCTTTTGCAAAGAATTAAAGATTCGGCAGTTGTAAAAATAAGACCCTATGGTGCTATCACAGAAGATTCAAAAGGAGAGAAATTGACAGATTTCAAATTATTGAAAGAAAAGGGTGCTGTAGGCTTTACTGATGATGGAGTGGGAGTTCAACAAGCTGGAGTAATGTATAACGCCATGCAGGAAGTAGCTAAAATTCAAATGCCTATTGCAGCTCATTGTGAAGACAACTCATTAATCTTAGGCGGTTGTATTCATGACGGTAAAAAAGCACAGGAGTTAGGATTGAAAGGCATTCCAAGTGTTTGCGAATCTGTTCATATTGCAAGAGATATTTTATTGGCAGAAGCTACTGGAGCGCATTACCATGTATGTCATGTATCTACAAAAGAATCGGTTAGAGTAATTGCAGATGCAAAGAAAGCAGGAATTAATGTAACTGCTGAAGTATCTCCGCATCACTTGGTACTTACAGAAAATGATATCCCATCTTCAGACACCAACTATAAAATGAATCCACCGCTTCGAGCAAAAGAAGATCAGCTTGCCTTAATAAAAGGTCTTGAAGATGGAGTTATTGATTGTATAGCTACTGATCATGCACCACATACTGAAGAAGAAAAATCTAAAGGGATGTATGATTCCCCTTTTGGTATTGTGGGTTTTGAAACCGCATTTCCTGTTTTGTATAGCCATTTTGTAAAAACAGGAAAATGGACTTTGAAGCAATTGGTGGATTGGATGACAATTAAACCTGCACAAGTTTTCAAGCTATCAGGTATTGGAAAAATTAAAGAAGGTTATTGTGCAGATTTCACTTTAATCAATCTTGACACAGCCGAAAAAGTAGACAAAAATTCGTTTGTTTCAAAAGGAAAAAATACGCCTTTCGATGGATGGTTGTGTTATGGGTGGCCTGTAATGACTATGGTTAATGGAAAAATTGTTTACAAGAAATAAAATATTTTTCGGACTGATTTGGTTTATATCACTTGTATAATTTATAAAATGAAGAAAAAATTAGTTTTAGAGTCGGGTGAAGTTTTCTACGGAGAAGGCTTTGGATTCAATCAGGAAATTGAAGGGGAAGTAGTTTTTAATACTAGCATGACTGGCTATCAAGAACTTATTTCAGATCCTTCTTATTGCGGACAAATCGTTTGTATGACTTACCCTCTGATAGGTAATTATGGAATCAACAGAGATGATTTCGAATCAATGGAGCCTGCAATTAAAGGACTTATTGTGAAAGAGGTTGCTGATCTCCCATCTAATTTCAGAAGTATTATGAATGTTGATGAATTCTTCCAAAAAAGAAAGCTTTCAGGTATTTCGGGTATTGATACCCGTAAGCTAACCCGAATCATTCGAAGTCATGGAGTAATTAAAGGAAA
>JAIXWH010000092.1 GCA_027484165.1 Chitinophagaceae bacterium
AAATGAGGTCTTTTAAGTTGAGAGAAGTGTTATGTTTTGCATTGTTTTTCTGCTCATTTGAAGAAATTAGATCATCTTCAAAAAATGGAGGATTAGAGAATATGAAATCGTATGAATGAGCGGGATGAAATTTAAGTAACGATTCATTAATAATATTGATTTTATTCTTCCATGGAGATGCGTTTACATTTTCTATGGCTTGAGTTGCTGCATCTATATCAATTTCTATAGCATCTATTTTAGAGTTAGATTTCTGTGCATACATTAAACTTAACAATCCAGTACCAGCTCCGATATCTAATACGCTTTCAATTGCTTTCCCCTTATTTTGCTCAGCAATCCATGCCCCAAACAAACAGGAATCTGTACAAACTTTCATCGCACATTTATCCTGACGAATAATAAATTGTTTGAATTGAAAGTAGGAATTTGACAATCTGTGAAATAGTTTAAAAACTCAATTTGAAATTTGACTTTACCATTCTGCTCTTGCAGTTGAAGAAACTGAAATATCAACAAAGTCATTTGCTAAATATTTATAGTAAGCTGTCATAGCAATCATGGCAGCATTATCAGTACAATATTCAAATATAGGAATGTAGACATTCCAGCCTTTTTCTTCACCCATTTTAAGGATGGAATTTCTTAAACCACTATTGGCACTCACTCCTCCTGCGATACAAATCTCTTTAATACCGGTTTGTGTAGAAGCTTTTGTTAATTTATTCAAAAGTATGCTTATGATTCTTGACTGAACCGAAGCGCATATATCCGAAAGATTATTTTTGATGAAATTGTTTTTTTGCTCTTCAGTTGCCGTAAATTCCTCTTTGTAAACATTGCTTGCACCTGCATTATTTAAAAAGTATAGTATTGAAGTTTTTAATCCTGAAAAACTGAAGTCTAACCCTGCAATTTGTGGTTCGGGAAATTTAAAAGAATTAGGATTGCCCTCTTTTGCATATTTATCTACTAATGGGCCACCGGGATAAGGCAGTCCAAGCATCTTAGCTGTTTTGTCGAATGCTTCACCTGCAGCATCGTCGATAGTTTGACCAATGACCCTCATTTTTAAAGGAGACTCACATAATACGATTTGTGTATGCCCGCCACTAACGGTTAGGCATAAAAAAGGAAATGAGGGTTTGCGTTCATCTATCAGATTTGCAATAACATGAGCCTGCATATGATGAACCGCTATCAAGGGTTTGTTTAAAGATAAAGCCAGCGATTTTGCAAATTGTCCACCAACAAGAAGTGCACCGATCAATCCAGGAGATTGAGTAAATGCTATTGCATCAATAGCAGCAGTTGTAATACCTGCATTTTTAATGGCTACATCTACAACGGGTACTATATTTTGCATGTGTGCTCTGCTCGCCAATTCTGGCACAACTCCACCATATTGTTCATGTATTTTTTGTGAAGCTATAACATTGGAGAGCATCTTGCCATCTGTACAAACGGCTGCCGAAGTTTCGTCACAAGAAGATTCTATTGCAAGTATTGTGGGCATTTGATAAAAGTAAAAATTAAAAAGAATATATCGAATCAACTAATCAACCAACATAACTTAAATCTAGCAAACCTTTAAACTTATTCATCTAACTCCTAATCGCTTTAACCGGATCCATTTTTGCTGCCCTCGAAGCGGGAATAATTCCTGCCAAAATTCCAACAATCAAACAAATGATTACTGTGGTTACGATCATGGGTAAGGATAGGAAAACAGGAAAATCCAATGGTCCCGACAAAATCAAAGTTAATAAATACACAAACAACAATCCAACCGCACCGCCTAAAATACATAGTATTGCAGCCTCCATCAGGAATTCAAAAAGGATTGTTGATTTTTTTGCTCCGATAGCTTTTTTCAAGCCGATGATTGGTGTTCTTTCCTTTACTGTTACAAACATAATATTTGCAATGCCGAACATTCCAACGATCAAACTGATTCCTCCGATGATTGTTCCAACAATATTTATGGTTACAAAAAAATCAGAGGTTGCTTTACTGAAGGCTTCTACAGTGTTCAACGAGAAATTATCTTCCTGCAAAGGGCTTAACCTTCTTATCTGTCTCATAACACCTCTGAGTTCCTGACTCAAAGCATTTGTAGTAACATTGGGTTTCCCTTTTACAATCAATATTGGATTAGAAAATTCTGGATCAAACAATTGTTTCGCAAACTTATTATTGATCATGATACACTTGTCGTAATCCCATCCTATAAAACTTTTTCCTTGTTTTTTTATGATACCAATGATTGTAGCTTTCTTTCCTTTAACATCAATTTGCTTTCCTAAAGCTCTATCGGCATATCCAAATAAATCTTCAGCATTGATGTACCCAATGATACAATTATTGGTGCCATTTGAAAATTCAGCACTTGAAAAATACCTTCCGTTTTCAAATTGTATGGGTTGAATTTCGATTTGATCTTCATTAATACAATAGGTTATGGCATTTTCAATCACTTCGTCTTTATATGAAATGTTTGCAGAAGTTTGCATTAAAAATGTTGCATTTTCAGTAAGTCCAGATCGTTCTTTAATGAGTGCAGCCTCTTCATTTTTCATTGTAGGTCTGGCTCTCATTTTCCACATAGGTTTATTCGGCCCACCACTATAATCCCATTTATCAATATAAATGGTGTTGGTACCCAAACTCTTTATTTCGTTTTGAATGTTTTGCTCAAGACTGTTAACTGTAGTTAATACACCAATGATGCAGAAAATTCCAAAGGCAACTCCCGTAAGACTTAATAAAGTCCTTAGTTTATTAACCTTTAATTCCTGAAGGGTAAGTCGTATTGAGTTTTGAAATATGCCTATTGATTTCAACATTTTATAAAAGTACCAATCTTGTTTGAGTGTTGTAGCATGATAGGTGTTAGTAAAACATGTTAAATAGGTTTAATGAGTTTAAAAGGTTCAAAAAGTTAGTAACTTTTGCAGGTTTCAGAATCAGATTTTTTTTTGCAATCACTAAAACTTATTCAACTTCTGAAACCTTTTGAACTAAACTAACCTATTACTTATTTCCCCCATCCAAACCAATCGTTACCATTTGCGTACAACATTAGTGCAAGCAGTAAAATCATGCCTACGATTTGTGCATACTCTAAAAACTTTTCGCTTGGTTTTCTTCCGGTAATCATTTCTATAAGAGTAAACACAACATGACCTCCATCTAATGCTGGTATAGGGAGTAAATTCATGAATGCCAATACGATTGAAAAGAAAGCAGTAATGGTCCAGAAGTGTTCCCAATCCCAACCATTTCCAGAAAATACAGATCCCATTGCTTTGAATCCGCCAACCCCTTTATAAGCGCCTGTTTGGGGGGATAGAATTTTCTTAAATTGATCGATATAAAATCCTAATTCATCTCCTGCACGCTTTACCCCTGCAGGAAAAGCAGCGAAGAAACCATATTTTTTCACTGTGTATTTGTATATTCCTAAACTATCATATTGTTCAGGTTGATTGGGAGAAGAAAATCCAATCAATCCATCTTCAGGAGAAACTGTACTTACAGATAATGTGCTGTCACCCCTTTCAATTGTTACATAAATTGGATCACCTTTTTTCTTTTTCGACATGATAGATTCAAATTCATCTCTGAAAAATGTTTTTGTAGAATCAATGGCAATTATTTGATCACCTTTTCTCAATCCATTTTTATAAGCTATCGCACTGTCTTCAATTTCTAAAACGATAACTGGAACTCGAGGACTAATCATTGGGCCTTCTGATTTTTTTCTTTTCTCTACAAGCTTTCCAATTAAATCCACAGGCATACCTAGCTCCATTTTATTTCCGTCTCTAATAATGGTTACAGATTTATCAACAACTAATAATTTTTTTAAGACATCGGTGTAGTCTTGAAGTTCTTTCCCATCAACAGCAATGATTTTATCACCATTTTTGAATCCTAGATCTTTAAACAAAGGGTCGTTAAATGCAATGCCGTATTTTAAAGAATCGGTTTTTATATTCTTTTCACCCCAAACCATTAAAATCATGGCATATATCAAAAAGGCTAGTAAAACATTTACAGTAACACCACCAATCATGATAATTAATCTTTGCCAGGCGGGTTTACTTCTGAACTCCCAGGGCTGTGCAGGTTGTTTCAATTGCTCCTTGTCCATGCTTTCATCAACCATCCCTGCTATTTTTACATAACCACCAAGTGGTAGCCAACCCACTCCATATTCAGTATCACCCACTTTTTTCTTGAAAATCGAAAACCAGGGGTCGAAAAAAAGATAGAATTTCTCAACTCTGCATTTGAACCATTTAGCTGTTATAAAATGTCCAAATTCATGAAGGATAACCAAGATAGAAAGAGATAAAATTAATTGGGCAGCTTTAAGTCCTACACTTGACCAATCTATTGATAATAAAGCCATTTTAGTTATTTTTTGATAAAATAAGGGGTGTTAAAGTTTTATTAGAGAAGCAGCAAAGTTTCTTGCTTCACCATCGCTTTCGTAGTATTCACTCAATGAAGGCTTGGATATAAATGAGATGTTTTCCAATGTCTTTTCAACCACTGCTGTAATGTCTAAAAATCCAATCCTGTTTTTTAGAAAAGCCCACACAGCAATTTCATTAGCAGCGTTTAAAACACAAGGTGCATTTCCTCCCTTTTGCATTGCCTCGATTGCCAGTCCCAGGTTTCTGAAAGTTCTTAAATCTGGTTCTTCAAAAGTTAATGAGGGGTATTTTTTAAAGTTGAATCTTGGGAAATCATTTTTTAATCTCTGAGGAAAACCAAGCGCATATTGTATGGGCAATTTCATGTCTGGATAACCCATTTGAGCTTTTATACTACCATCTTCAAACTGTACCATGCTATGAATAACACTTTGAGAATGAATAACTACTTCAATTTGATTGTAATTTAAATTAAATAGCCATTTAGCTTCTATCATTTCTAATCCCTTATTCATTAAAGTAGCTGAATCTATAGAAATTTTAGCCCCCATACTCCAATTGGGATGCTGTAAGGCGTGGTCTCTTTTTACATTAACCAGAAAATTTGGTTTTTTACCAAGAAAAGGACCTCCACTGGCAGTAAGTATAATTCTTTCAATTGGATTTCTACCTTCACCAATCAAGCATTGAAATATCGCAGAATGTTCGCTGTCTACAGGTATTATCGGACTTTTATGCTCAATTGCTTTTTGCATCACAATATCTCCGGCAACTACAAGGGTTTCTTTGTTGGCTAGTGCGATAATCTTACCTTTCTCAACTCCTTTTAAAGTTGGTTTCAAGCCCGCAAAACCTACAATTGCCGCTATCATGATGTCATAAGTATCAAAATCAGCCACTTCTTCCAAAGCAGCTTCACCACAAAATACTTTGATATCGGTAGACGAAAGTGCAGATTTTAGTGTTTCATATTTATTTTCATCAACTATAACAACTGCGTTGGGTTTGAATTCCAATGCTTGTTTGATTAAAAGCTCTTCGTTGGTATGGGCTGTTAAAATCTCAACTTCAAAAATATCCGGGTTAGATTTTATCACTTCCAAAGCTTGGGTACCTATAGAACCCGTAGAGCCGAATAAGGCCACTTTTTTCTTTGGATGATTTGAAGACATGTTTATTAAACGAATTTAAATGTGCTGCAATTTAATTCAATAAATGTAGTTTAAAGCAAAAACGAACAAAAAAGCATTTTTTTTGCTTTATTTATGAAGAGAACTCTATTGGGTTGTTATTGAACAATGGTTATTGTGAGATAAAAGGATAAAGTGCATCTGCAATTTTTCTGTCATTGGAGAGTCGCGGAACTTTATTTTGCCCACCTAATTTCCCAATGCTTTTCATGTAATCAATAAATCCATTTTTTTTGATGACTGATATTTTTAAAGGACGTAAAATGTTTCCACGAATCAAATCATCATAGTAAACATTTTTTTGTCGTAATTGATGATCCAATTCTATGCTTAATTTGTCGATATCTTGAGGTATATTTTCAAATTCGATAAACCATTCGTGGTAACTTTTCCCATTATCAGTGCTGATAAAAGGTGCTACTGTAAATTCAGTTATTGCAATATTTAATGAATCAGTCACTTTTAAAACTGCGGATTCAACTTCTTCCGCAATCACATGTTCTCCAAAAGCTGATATGAAATGTTTAATTCTACCTGTTACAACTATTCGATAAGGATTGATTGAAACAAATTTTATTGTATCACCTATGTTGTATGCCCATAAGCCAGCATTATTGCTGATGATAAGTGCATAGTTTACTCCAACAGTTACTTCTTTCAAGCATAATCTTGTTGGATGTTCATTATTGATTTCATTAACTGGAATAAACTCGTAGAAAATACCACTATTGGTATTAAGAAGCATTCCTGGTTCTGTTAATGTGTCTTGAAAAGCAAAGAAACCCTCGCTGGCAGGAAATAATTCAATGGTATCTATTTTTCGTCCAATGCTTTCCGTTAGTTTTGATTTGTAGGGTTCAAAATTTACTCCACCCTGAACAATCACGCTGAAATTGGGAAATAATTCTCCAATCTTTTTACCTGATTTTTCTATAAGTCTGTCGAAATACATTTGCACCCATGGTGGAATTCCACTAATGAGAGTCATATTTTCATTTATGGTTTCTTCAACGATTTTATCCAGTTTTTGTTCCCATTCTTCAATACAATTTGTTTCGTAGGAAGGCATTTGATTGGATCTGAGGTATTTAGGGATATGATGATTTACAATGCCACTTAATCTTCCGGTTGGAATCCCTCCTATTCTTTCTAATTCAGGAGATCCACTCAAAAATATCAGTTTCCCATTTGCAAATTGAGAATTGCCTGATTCTGCCATATAACAAAGCAATGCATTTCTTGCTGTGTTGATATGATTGGGTATAGATTCTTTTGTTATTGGAATATATTTTACACCGCTGGTGGTTCCGCTAGTTTTAGCAAAGTAAATGGGTTGCCCTTTCCATAGTACATTATGTTTACCTTGTTTTATTTTTTCTATGTACTCCTTGAATTTTTCATAGTCCCTTATTGGAACTTTTTTTACAAAATCTGCATGTGTTTTGATTTGGTCAAAACCATGTTCTTTTCCAAATTCTGTTTTGGAGGCAGATTTGATGAGTTCATGAAAAATGGCAAATTGGTCTTCAGTAGCAGTAAGCATCCCTTTTTTGATTTGCCTATGTACAATTGAAGCAAAGGGTTTAGCTAATAAAGATTTTATTTTCATTTAAGAAATTTTCTGCCTGAAATGCTTTTTCTAGTTTCAAGAATCGCCTGCAAATGTAAATAATCTAAAGAAAAAATAATACTTATTTTTGCCAAATGAAGAAAACGGTGGCTTTACATACTTTGGGTTGCAAGCTGAATTACAGCGAAACGACGGCAATGGCCCGAATGCTGGAAAATGATGGTTTTGAAAAAAGAGATTTTGACGAGGTTGCAGATTTGTATGTTATCAATACTTGCTCAGTTACTGATAATGCAGATAAAGAATGTCGTCAATTAGTAAGACGCATACAAAGAAAGGCGCCAGAAGCCATGGTTGTGATTACAGGTTGTTATGCACAATTGAAGCCTAAAGAAATAGCAGCTATTCCTGGTGTGAACTTGGTATTGGGAGCAGCAGAAAAATTTAATATAGCTTCTCATTTAAAAGAGCTCACTAAAAATGATGCAGGAAAAATTTGTAGTTGCGACATTGAGGATGTAAATATTTTTACGGCTTCCTATTCATTAAAAGAAAGAACAAGGATTTTTTTAAAGGTACAAGATGGTTGTGACTACAATTGTAGTTTTTGTACCATACCAATGGCAAGAGGAAAAAGCAGAAGCGACAGTATTGAAAATGTGTTAAAGAATGTAGAGGAAATTGTTGCAGGAGGAGCTAAAGAAATAGTATTAACCGGAATTAATTTAGGTGATTTTGGTAAGGGATATACTGGTGGTAAAAAGCATGAAGAAGATTTCTTTGAATTGATGAAAGTACTTGAAACAGAAAGTCAAATTGAGAGAATTCGTATTTCATCCATAGAACCCAATTTGTTAAACAATGAGATGATTGAATTTGTTAGTAACAGTAAAAAATTCATGCCTCATTTTCATGTTCCTTTACAAAGCGGGAGTAATAAAACGCTTGCGAATATGCGCAGAAGGTATAAGCGAGAATTGTACGCTGAAAAAGTTGGACTGATTAAGCTATTGATGCCCCACGCATGTATTGGAGCTGATGTGATTGTCGGTTTTCCTGGCGAATTGGATGAAGACTTTCAGGAATCTGCTGAATTTATTTCTGCTTTGGATGTCTCTTATTTACATGTGTTTACTTATTCAGAAAGAGATGATACTCATGCATTAACTATAAATCCTATAGTGCCTATTCAAGTCAGAAATGAAAGAAATAAAATCTTAAGAAACATCAGTTATCAAAAGATGCAAAACTTTACGAATTTACATATTGGTGAAACTAGAAAAGTTTTATTTGAAGGAGCTAATAAAAATGGAATGATGGAGGGATATACTGACAACTATATTAAAATAACGGTTCCGTATAGCGACAGTTTAGAAAATAAAATCACAGACTGGGTGATATAAGAAAAAACTAAATTTTTGAATGATTGTTATTAAATAAAATTATTCCAACTTCTGTGGGAAAGTTGTGCGTGAAAATCTTTAATACTTTTATCATCCTTTAATAGATTTAGATGTCTTTCATGGTGCAGATCTGTACCCAAATAAGAAACTAAATTATTATCTAACATATATTTAGCCGCTTTAGCGGCTTCTTTTCCGTAGTATCCGGTTAACGAAAGCATGTTTACTTGCAGTAAAAATCCTAAATCAGAAAGTTGATTGTAAATTTTGAAATTTTTATAGTAGTAAGGGTATCTTTCGGGATGTGCTAAAATTGGTTTATACCCTGCCATTTGAATTTCAAATGAAATTTTACTGGGCTCATCTGGCATAGATGCATAAGAAAATTCAGTAAGTATGATATTTTCAGACAGTGTCAACAATGGTTCTTTTTTCTTAAGTAATTCTAAAAAATAGGTGTCCATCATGTATTCTGCAGCAGCGCTAACTTTAAAATTGATATTTTGTTTTATTAATTCTTCTTGAAGTAGTTTAAGAGCTGAATTAATTGTACTTGGTGTATTTCTGTAAAGATCGCTGATGATATGAGGAGTTGCAATAGAATGAGTTATACCTAACTCAACTAAACCTTTAATTAAGAGGATTGAGGTATCCAAATCAGGAGATCCATCATCAATACCGGGAAGAATATGAGAATGGATATCAGTTGTGATTGGGAAGTATCCCTTATGATTTGATGAAGTTTCTTTTTTAAAAAACGAAAACATGTTTTTTGAGTAATTTTCGCAATTGATTTATTTCTTATAATATTGATGCACTTTGCTCAGTGGTTTTAAAATTGAAACAAAAAATGCAAATGGGATATTATTTTTTTTCATAGCTAAGTAATCTCTTCTGTTAGCTCTGATCCTGCTTCTGAGGTCACTGTTACTTTGTCCTCCAGTTCTCATTTTTACAATTAAACTAGGAATATAATAAGAAGATGCATGGTTTTTATAAAGATATCTTGCCATTAATTCATAATCGGCAGCAGTATAAAAATGATTTTCATAACCTCCATACTTTTCAAATAGTTCTCTCCTGAAATAGAAAGTTGGATGAGCAGGCATCCACCCCTTGAGAAATAAATTTCTATTATAGTTTTTGCCTTTCCAAATTCTAAATATTTTATTAGTATTTTCTGGAGCAACATATTCTAAGTCGCCGTAAATACTATCTACATTATTTTCTGAGAACACATTTACAATCTTTTCTAAAACTTCATTATTGTCAAAAATATCATCGCTATTTAAAGTGCCTATAATTTCCCCGGTAGCCATACTCATACCTTTGTTAATAGCATCATACATACCTCTATCGGTTTCGGAAATCCACTTTTGAATTTTGCCCTCATACTTTTTAATTATTGAAACTGTATTGTCTGTGGATTTTCCATCTATAATAATATATTCGATGTTATTATAGGTTTGATTTATAACAGAAAGTATGCAATCTTCAAGGTATTGCGCTGAATTATAAGTAACTGTTATTATTGAAACTTTTATCAATTATTGGTAATTATATTAAAACTTTCTATCAAAAATGAAAGTACAATAATAATTCAGCTGATTTATCTTTCAAAAAATATTATCTGTAAATAAGACATATAAGGAAAATGAATAAGCTTTAATCAAGGTATAAATTAAAGAATTGATCTCATTTTTGTTTTTATTGCAGGATTTCCAACATATATAGTGTAAGCATCCATATTTTTAGAAATTACAGAATTTACAGTTAAAACAGAATGGGAATGTGCAGTAACGCCACCAGTAACGATTGCTTTTGCACCAATCCATACACCCTCTTCCAGAATTATTGGATTAGTCATCAAATCAAAAGTTGATTTTTTGTAATTGTGATTGCCACAAATCAACATTGCTCCTTGCGAAATGCATACATTGTTTCCAATAGTAACCATTTCAAGGTTATCTATCCAAACATTTTCTCCAATCCATACATTATTGCCTATTTTCAATAACCATGGATATTTAATATTGACATTGGGTTTTATAAAGATGTTATTTCCCATTTTACAACCAAATATTTGAAGAATAGCAACTTTTAATTTATAAAAAGGAAAGAAACCCGACTTGAAGAAAATCAAATTAACAAAATACCATACTCCTCTTTTAATAAAGGATCCCGGCTTGTATCGATTGTTATTGTATGTGGCTAAATTAACCTTCATTTGCTTGTAATGACTTTTCGTAAAAATAAATCAGGGTAAAAACACCTGTGTATGCAAAAATGTTAAACCACGTATGGTGGTCTATACCTAAAGGCATTTTCCATCCTTTGTTTATTGATACTAAAAATAATCCAATTCTTACAACATTGATAACCCAAATCAAAATTAATCCAGAAACCAACCACATAATTTTTTTCAAAATTTCACTTTTGTTCGATAAAATAAAAGCACTCCAGAAACTCATAATTCCATATCCTACACAACCTTGAGAAATAATCACCCCTCTTTTGTTTACAACCCTAATAAGGAAATTAGGCTCGTAAATAGTCGTGTATCCAAATAATTTTGCAATTATTTTAGCTCCATGCATTAATGTTATTTTAATCCAACTTACGTAATCAAAATAGTGATGTATAAACGAACTATATTTCCCCTCTTTATACGATAAACCGATAATCAATTTTGTGCCATAATAAAATAAACAAAATATCACTAAAAATTTAGCGATATAGGTGAGTAGCACTTTATTTGAAAATATATTTTTTAAAAAATTCATTTTTTTAATTTGAAAATAATTCTTCGTAAGCTATGTTTATTTTATTAATATCAATAATTGATTTTGCATATTCGCTTGCATTCTTTGAGTAAAACTGGTATTCTTCGTTATCCTGATCAATAAAAAATTGAATCTTATTTTTTAATTCAACTAAGTTTAAATTTACATTAAAGCCTACATTTTTTTCTTCCAAGTGATTCCAGGGTGTAAGATGAGAAGTAATCGTTGGCTTTCCTGCAGATAATGCCTCAATTATTGCATGCCCATAGTTTTCACTCAAACTTGGTAAAATGAATAGATGAGATGGATTTAAGAAATCAATAATATTATGTGGTTCTTTTTCTCCGTGATAAATTACTTTTATGTGATTTGGCATTTGATCAATTTCTTTTAAGCATAATTTCCAATAATGATGATCTTTGATTGCACCGATGATATGGTATTCAATTTTACCTACACATTCTTTAAGTGCTTTCAAAATTAATAAGTGATTTTTCATTGGACTAATCAATGCTACACTAATTAAATTTAATTCTCCTTTTATTTTTGAAGTAATGCAATTAGTTGAGTTAAATTGAGGATAATTATTTGCAATATTGATTTTAGCTTTTTCACCAAAAATAGTTTTAATGTATTTTTTTTCTGTTTCATCTGTTGCATGGAATGAAACTCGGTTTTGAATTTTTATTGCTTTTAAAAATAATAAAAATAATCTCTTCTTGATAGGTTTTTGGGATAATGCCCCTGGATGTAACATGCCTCTCACGGAAAGGATTTTGTTTTTAGAAGGAGAAAATAAGAGCGGTAAAATATTGAATTTTAAAGAGAATATCCCAACTATTAATAAGTAATCAAAATTGGAAAAAGATTTCCAGTAATTAATGTAATTTAAATGGTTTTTATTGCTGTTATAGTATACATCAGTATGTTCATTGAATTTGATCCATTGGTTACATCTGATATCTTTTAGTGCTACTTTATCAACATCTGAATCCCCACAAAATATTTTGTAATTTAAGTTTACATTAAAATAAGTTACCAGATTTTTTATGGATTGAATTGGCCCTCCTGCTTTATATGCAGGTACAAACCAGGGTATTGAAATAAATATAGTTCTTTTCAATTTTATATTAGTTTAATCTGAATCGATGTTTCCATAATTGAATCATAACAATAATCAAAAAGCATGATTTTACTAAATGCCCAAGAATTGTTTGTAATTCACAATCAGGTCGAATGGGGTAATAAAATACCAAAGGAACAAACAATAATAGTACAGGATAATATTTGCTGTTTATTTTGAATGAATTTAAAACCTCAGAATAAAATAAACCCAAGATGAACATAAAAATACAGCCACCAACAATTCCAAAATTAATGTAAGCATCTCCTACTGAACTCAAACCCATTGAAGTCCCAATAGATAATGGTATCCCTGAATATTTAGTAAATAATGCCCTATCACCTGCATTTAATTTATTAGGCGCAATGATTCTTGGTAAAAAAGCGGCTTCCAATAATTGGTACAATTCCGATCCATGAGCAAAATCTACCTTATCAGGAACATTAGTCATGATATTGGTAATAATAAAACCCTGATTGATTCGGACATTAGATGTAGCAAGATTGGTGAAATTGAATACCCCTTTTTCTTCATTTTGTTTTTCGTATAATTTTAAAAAAGACTGCAGATCCATTTCTTCATTATTAACAATTTTTAAACTTCTGAAATTACCTTTCAATATTTGTATTGTTGCGGCTAAAAGTATGAAGAGGAAAAGTCCTATTAATTTTTCTTTGATTCCAAATTTATATTTTATCGCAAGTATAGTGGCTGTGTATATGATCCATATCAATAAGTCATGAAACATGCCACTTCCAAAAGAAGAAGATACTATGGAACTGATTACTAAAATTAACGGTAATAATTTTATTTTTTGTTCCCCGAGAATAAGCATAAATAAACCAATAAACTTAAATCCACCGATTAGATAAAAAACAAATGACAGTGATGTTGAGAAAAAAATAGATATTATACTTGATAAGAAACCAAGGCTAATTAATAGATAAGGAAAAATTTTGTTTTTTTTGATGAATGCTTTGATTCTATCAATTTCAACAACCTCGCCATTGTTTTCACCTGCTCTGATATTTAATCCAATTATAAAAAGCAAGATAGCAGGTATAGCATAACTAAAATACTCCCATTCTGGTATTCTCATTTTATACATGAAATATTGAAATTCATCCAATCCATTATAAGCAAACATCGGACCTATAAAAAATTGAATACACATGAAACATCCTAGTAAGTGTCTTGTTGGTATACATTTTCCAATTTGGTCAAATAAAAGTGTGAACTGATAAATAGAAAAAATAGAAACAAAAAAAGAAGCCCAAGACATGTTAATAAAAACAAACTTGAATATAATTATTGTTATTATATAATTAAACCAATTAAAGCTTTTTGGGAATAAGGTTCTAAAGATCATGATTTACTATACATTATAGATTCAATTGCCAAAGAGATGTTTTCAAAAGACCATTTCTCAATTGACATTTGTGCATATTTACCCATTGATTTTATTCTGTCTTTTTGTAGTATCATGAAAATCATTGCATCTTTCAATGATTCTAAATTATTGGTTTTAAAAATTACACCATTTTTGTAATTCTCAATTAAATCAGAACTGCAACCGCACCTATCACTTGCTATAACTGGAATACCACTTGCCATTGCTTCATTTACAGCCAATCCCCATGTTTCATTTGGTCCTTGAGAAGGAAGAATAAAAATATCAGCTGATTTGTATACTAATGGCATTTTTTGTTGATTTTGAAAATCAATAAATGTGATTCTCTTTTGTATTGATTTATCTAAACCAATACATTTCATCTTTAATTCTTCTTCGAGCTCACCATTTCCTACAAAAATTAAATGAATGTTTTGATTTCTTAATTCAATGAATGCATTCAATAATAATAGAGGATTTTTTTTAAATTCTAATTTACCAGCAAATAAAAAAATGATATCACTTTTACTTATTTTTAACTCTTCTCTGAATGTATCTGAATTATTTTCTTTGAATCTATTATTGTCAATTGCATGTGGAGCAAAAATCAACTGACTTTCTTTTAATCCATATTTTAAATAATATTTTTTATTTTCAGTACCAACAAAAAAAACATAGTCAACATGTTTGTAAACATAATTCAAAATGAATTTTTTCAGAATAGATTTAATATTTAATTTTCTATCATCCAACAAAGTGGAGTCGCCTCTGAAAAATACAGGTATTTTTTTGGAGAAGTATTTCAAACATTTTAAATGACTTCTGAAATTCCAGCCAAATACTAATATTCCTTCTGCACCCCATTTTTCAATATCATTTATTAACGTAGGATTGACAATGCCATTAAAATGATTTGAGCCAGGATTCTTAGATATGTTATTAATAAATTCATATTCATATCCATTTAATAGAGGAATATCCCAATTAATAATCTTTTTAAATCCCGGATCATATTTATTATGCATCACTGATTCCCCCCAGGTATAAAAAACTTTAATTTTTATAACCCCTCTTTGTGACAACATCTCAAAAAGTGGAGCATTGTATTGAATGGGATGGGTTGTTATTATTGCAAGCTTTTTCACACTAATGATTACAACTTTAGATCTTTTCTGATAAACATCACATCACACCAAGCTAGTTTAGATAAACCATAAATGGGATTATAAATATCCTGTAAGACATATCCATAATCAAACAAATATTGTACAATATCTGAAAACAATGGTTGATTTTCGTATTGTTGAACAAAATAGGCTTCCGTAAAAATGAGGTCAATATTTTTATTTTTCAAAGCAATTTCTGCTCCTTTCAGTGCATTTAATTCACTTCCTTGTATGTCTAATTTCAAAATATTAATTCGTGGGGCTTCCTCATTTTTCAAATATTCATCAATAGTAGTTAAACTTATATTGATTTGATTTACTGTTTTTACTTGCTCATCAGAATTCAAGCCAGTTTTTTTGGAATCAAGCAAAGAGCTAGTGTCTATGCTTTTATTAATATTAAACAGCTGATTTCCTTTGTAGTTTGAAATTCCAATCGTATTAATTTTGATATTTGGATTTGAATTAAATCGTTGATTTAATAATGTTGCATAAGGTAGATATGGTTCAAATGCGTGAATAGTTGCATTGGGAAACAGAGATATGAATTTTGAAATGATTAAGCCTTGATTTGCTCCCACATCAAAAATTGTAATTTTTTCATTTTTTTTAAAAACTTTAGTGTAAACTGAACCCTCACAATTTTTAAATTCATGTTTAGATAAGGATTGTAAGTAACCCAAACCATGAATTTCTACATTAAATTTTCTGAGAAATTTATTTATTCTGTTTTTTAAGCTCATTATTCTTAATATTCATTATTTTAAATTCAAAGCTTTGTATACTAAATCTGCAGGTATTTCTTCATTTTGGTTCCATCTTAATTCTTTATAATTATTGTAAGTAACATTTTTAGCTATGTTATTTTGCCAATCATTGGAATGCATAATTACCAATGAATCAGATAAAAAAGCTGCCCAATAACTAAATGAGCTGCTTTGAGAAAGAAATAAGATTTTACTTTTACTCATTAATAATATATCAGCAATGTCAGGAAGGCTATTAGCCATTCTGACATTATCTAATATTAATAATTCAGATAGCTCTTCTTCATCCGCATCAGAAAAAACACTAACACTTAAGCTTTTATTTGAAATTGCTCTAACTAACTCTATGCCTTTGATAAAATGTGATAAAGGTGTGATTGGATTTCCATTTTTAAAGTCGCCTCTCCGAACATGAATAGCAATATCACTTATCATTTCATTAGATAAAATATTTTTTATTCTGGGATGCAATATTTCTTCAAGCTTTACTTTTATATAAATTTTGTGGTCTCTTATACCATGAAATAAATCACCATTTATATTTACCTTATTGAAAATGTATAAGTTATTATTGATGCTCTGTAATGTTAATTCAGGATCATAAATTAAGCAAGAATTTAACTTTCTTAATTTAAAATAAATTCTATCTAAAATATTCGCTTCAATGAAGTAATTGTAATACAATCTTTTTTTTGATTCTCTTCTTAACAACGCTCCCCATCTAAAACCCCACCAAGAAGATGTAGTTAGTTCTAAATTATTGATTTTACAAAATACAATTGCTCTAGCCCATATTAAAAGCATGTTGCCTAATCCTACTTTTGGGAAATCTACATAAACTCTATTTCTGTTATTTCGTAACACTATTTAAAAGCTCAACTAAAGTTTTAGTGGTTTTTTGTGCTGAATATTTGTCAAAAATTTGATGAATGACTAAGGCTGGATTGAATGAATTTAAAAATGTTAGATAATCACTCCATCCTTTAGCATATAAAATGCTCATCATCTCTAATTCACGCTCTTCTTTAAAATTTACAACTATACCTACATTTGATTCTTTAATAATTTCAGATGCAGTACTATGTTGATGAAGGATTGCAAAAATGGGTTTTTCTGAAAGTACAGCCTGATATAATTTACTTGGAGTGTAGTGTGTTTCAGTACTCCCCAAAATAAAAACTCCATTGGAATTATTAAGGTGAATAAGCACATCGAGGTAAGGAATTCTCTTAGGGTATTCAAAAATTATGTTTTCCCAAAGCTCATATTTAAGCGCCATTTGTTTTATGTTATGGCTATTTGGGTCATTCGCCAATTTACCAGTTCCAATAAAATAGAATTCAATATTATCAAATAATGATTTGTTTGATTTGATAAACTGAAAAAATGTTTCTAGTAAATAGTATGCTTTAGGTAACATTGCACCTGCATAAACAAGTTTTATTTTATTGTTCTTATTAAATAAATAAGGTGAAATATTTAATTGGGAAATATTTTTATGGTCATTAATTTCTCCACCATAAGGCATCGCACCAAATGAACATGTTTTAATTAATTTAGGATTGCGTTTTATTACACCTTCATAATACCCTTCGGCTACTCCAGTTATTAATGATGCTTTTCGAACTGCTTTTGGTTCAAGCCAACTCGCAAATATTTTACTGAACCAGTGACGAGACAGAATTTTATTTGACCCTGGAAATTGATGCACCCATGGGTCTATGTAATCAATTCCATACTTCACTCCTGTTTTCCTTGATAAATAAGGACCAAGTAAAGAGGTATAAAACGAAGGAATGGATATATATATAAAGTCAAAATTTTCATTCCTTAATAATGTTAAGGCTTTCTTTCTCATCTGGAAAAAGCCTCTTAATCCAATATCCCCTATAAATCTGGGTTTTGATATTTTAAATGCATTTGTTTTTTCAATTCTTAAATCTTTAGGAAGAAGACTGTGTAAATTCCAGTCTAACTCCTCTTCATAATATTTTTCATGTACAGTTAAAATAACGGGTTCCCAACCGAATGATTTTAAATGATTAGCAAATAACCTAGGACGATGAACACCAGCTAAATTAGACGGTGGAAAATGGGGGTATATAATTAGGATTTTTTTCAAATTATTTTGCTTTCCAAGTATTTAATAAAACTTGGGATTCATTTTCCCAATTATGCGTTTGTGATAATGTAAAACGAGTGGATTTTTGATTTCTTATTGTTGAAATATTTTTTATTGTTTCAATTAAAGTTTGTTCAAAGTTATCAAAGTTGATGTTAAACGTAACACCATGTTTATGATGTTGAGTCAAAAATAGTTTTTGAGCTGGAGTTTCTGTTGCTAATATGTATAACCCTGATTGGAAATAACACAATATTTTATTTGAAAGTGCTAATAAATTATTTAAATCTTTACCAGGTTCTGTTGCTAAACCAATATCATATTTTCCCAATTCACTATTAAGCGATTGTGAAGCCATTATACCATGAATTTTAATAAATGACTCATTATTTGAAATCATTTTTTTAAATTCTGTATTTATATTTCCATATAAATGAATCTCTAATTGATTTTCATACTTTTTTAATATAGGTAATATTTTTTCAAGACCTCTGTTAATGTCAATATTTTGTGAAAACCATACCAATTTCACCTTTGTAGACATCTCTTCATTATTTATTTTAAAATCATACTTACTGAAGTAGTTTTGTACAAGAATAAAATTCAATTTTTCAGTAAATTTTATATTTCTAATAACTTCATTCTTTATTAATGGTGAAGCAAATGAAATGTAATCAAATTGGGGTAAAATGCTGTTTAATTGTTGTGATACCAATTGTTGAGATCTGTAGTCACTCCCTTCACCTGGATGATAGTCTTCTACATCAAATCCTGCTTTACAATTTAATTTCTGAGATGCTAAATAGGAAGGATATAACGCTCCTGGATTATGACCAACAACCCAATCCGCTTTTTTAACATGTTTTATATTTTTTTCAATCAAGTATGATCTTTTAGAAATTGCATAAGATTTCAATTGCTGTGGCAAGTTGAAAAATTTAGATAATATCCGAAAGGTTTTTTCAAGTAATGTACTAACTAACCATTCAGTGATATTTCTTTTTCCTGTTGGTATTCTTATAAAACGAACATTGGAAAAATTTTTAATGATTTGTTCATTATACTTATTTGACCAATTATCAAAATCAAAACAAATTACCTCCACTGAAAAATTATTAGCAACAGCTAAGTCAATTTCTTTTACTAATCTCGGATTGGATGCTAGGTTAAGAGTTGTTATGAATAAAATCGATTTGATGATTATTAATTTAAGTTCATTAAACTTCTATATAAACTAACGTGTTCATTAGTTACTGAATCAAATTTTCTTGGAGTTGAAATGTTGCTACTTAAATTCATTCTCAGATTCCTGTTATTAATACATTTATTTAATGCTTCTCTCAAACTATTAACATTATTATTTTGAAATAGTAAACCGTTATATCCATTTTTAATTTGCTCTGCATTACCATAAACATTACTTGCAATTACTGGAACTCCCACAGAAAATGCTTCTTGTATTACTAAAGGACTCATTTCAGAAAAATTTGAACACAAGCATAAAAAATCATAGTTAATAATAGTAGATTGAACTTCTTCCTTTTTGAGAATTCCTTTCCATTTTACATTTTTTAAATGCAATGATTTTAATTTTAAGTCAGACTCATATTTAAAATCAGTGCTTTGTCCATAAATATCCAGCTCAATTTGATGCTCTTTGAATGTTGAAACTGCATCAATTAAAATATGTAAACCCTTTTCAAAAGTAATTCGACCAATATATATAAGCTTTAGTTGACTTCCTGAAATGGAATTATTATTAAACGTAAAATTATTTTGGGGTAAACCTTGTTTTATTATTACCAATTTGTCCTTTGGTACTTGATTATTTATTAATATTTTATGGTACCAGTCTGTTAAAACAATAATTTTGGTTGATAACGAAATCGATTTATGCAAATCAGCATTTAAATTTTGGATCATATTTGTTGTACCTAATGCAGTTCCTATTTTATTGCCCCAAAGTCTTGAATCTATTTTAAAGGAATTTAAAATAGATGATATAGAGATTAATATTCCCGATAGGTAGTTTTGTTTTCTTTTATGCAGATAACATCTACTACATTTATTAATATTGATGATGCCATCACAAAGATGCTTTCCTTTATAATTTAATTCATTAGTTTGACAAGAATACTGTGCGATATGAAAAGTTGATATAATAGGTTTATTAAATGATTTTGCTATTTTAATATGTTCTATACTGATACCACTACCTCTTGAATACTCTTGAAAATGAATAATATCGGGATTTTGGTTTTCGAGAATATTTTTAAATTCATTCAAACCTTTTGGTAATTTCAAGCCCATTATTACTTTTTTTTCCTGAACAGGACTTGCTGGAAAGCCAATTACTTTTATATCTTCATAATCATATTGTGTTATTAATTTTGATTTAAAATTGGGGGTAATAACAACAACTTCATAATTTTTGTTAATTAATTGTTTACTAAGAGCCCAAGTATATATTTCAGTTCCAGCTATTTGGTCTGGTAAAAAATGATTTAATATAAATGCTATTTTCATCTTATAAATGAAATATGCCTGTTAGTATATCTATAAAAGATATTTTAGCATATCGATAGGCATAAATTGTTTTTTTTATTTCTTTCGTTTTGATAAAATACTTTATTGTATTAATGATAAATCTTCTTTTGTTTTTTTTACTTAACCAATTGATTTCTTTTTTAGATAAATTGAGATTTAATTCATTTAAGGCATCTTTTAGATAATTGTAATTATTGTATAAATAACCATAAATATTATTTCTTTCTTGTTCATTATGTCTTCTGTAATAAATAAATTCAAAAGGCATTAAGTCTATTTTAGAATAAGAACAAACTTTTAAATTGAAATACATATCATTTGCAGGTCCATACTTAACAGGATATCCACCAATTTCATCAAAAAAACTTTTTCTGAAAAATGTTTCACCTGGACCAATATTCAAAAAATTAAATTCATAAAAATGTTTTTTTATTGCATCATATCCGCAGAGCTCTAACTTATTTTTTGAATGTTGCCAAGTCATGGCAAAATTAAAATCTGGTTTATTGCAAAAATATTGAACTAAAGTACTAATGGTTTCTGGAAGTAATTTATCATCAGAATCCACAAAAGATATAAATTCACCATTTGCATAAGATACTCCCCTATTTCGGTTGGGATAATCTCCCAGATTTGAATTATTTTGAAAGAACTTTATCTTGTCAGATTTTAATAAATATGATTTTATTATGTTTACAGTCTCGTCTGAAGATTGATCGTCAACTATAATTAATTCATAATTGGTGTAACTATTATTTAAAACACTTTCTATAGCTTCTCCAATATATTTTTCCCTGTTAAAAGCAGTCATGATGATACTTACTAGAGGATTATGTGTCATGTTTTCTTTTAACTTATTTTATTAAGACTTCGTAAAATAATAATTATTATTTTTAGAAATATTATTATCTATAATAAATTGATTAGCCTTTAATATTTCAAATATCTCATTACATTTCTCCTCATTCAAAAGTTTTGGATGCAATTCGAATTGAATTTTTTGAATGGTTTGAAATTCAATGATTTTGAAAATATCATATTCACCTCCTTCGATATCCATTATTAGATAGGTAGGTTTAATATTATTTATAGTAATGTTCAAATCGTGGGTTGCAATTTTAATTGTGTTTTTTGTTGTATTAATTAAAGATGATGCTAGTATGTTTTTGTAATTAATAGAAAAATCAACATTACCATTTGCACATCCTAATATAATATTTTCAATATGGGGATTTACATTGTTTTTTTTAAATACATTTTTACTTATTTCAAAGTTATTTGAGTTGGCTTCAAAGGTGTAAATATTATTATTAATTACTCTACTACAAAATGTGGATACAAATCCTAAGCCTGTACCAATTTCTAAAACTATATCATCAGTGCTTATAGTTTTTTCAACGATTGATATTTCATTGATCTCATATTGATGATTGACAATCCATCTCAATGTATTAAATCCCAAACTAAATTTTAATGGTAAATAAATCCCCTTGACATTTTCCCATTTAATGAAAAAAATATTTTTAATAAAAACATAAGTGAAAACATAAAATTTCGTCGAGTAAAATGAAACGTAATTGGATATACTCCTCATGGTTAATTAGACTTTATCACTTTTATTAATCCTTATGTAAATTTTGTATTTCAATAAAAAAAGTGCAAACTCAAACTAAAAATAAAATATTGGTAAAATTACTTTCGGATTAATACTTTTAATTGTTTCTACAATAAAATTATATTTGTTAATAAATATAATTAAATGGCTAACAAATGAAAATTGTTTTTAAGAAATAAATTTTGAAACTTTCCGTAAATATCTTGTTATGAAGTTGGGTAATAATTTATTGTCTAATCTAGAGCCGATTTTTTTATTTACAGCATGATGCTTAGGTGATTTATCTGTTTTAGATATATTACTGAAAAATTGTTGATATAATTTACACTGATTATTGATATCAAAGTTATCATGCGTCAATTTAATTGCATTTTGTTGCATACTAAAAAGTAAATCTCTTTTAAAATGTAGCATTTCGATTTTATTAGCAAAGACTATATTATTATTCATCTCGCATTTAAATCCAGTAAAATTGTCTATAACAACTTCCTGTACCCCTCCAACAATATCACTTGCTATAGGTATGCATCCAACACTCATTGATTCTAAAATAGCAACAGGAAAGCCTTCAAATTTTGTTGGAAAAACAAGAATATCGTTTTTTTCAATAATGTCTAACACTTCTGATTGAGTATCTGGAGTTAAAAATGAAACATTATTTTCATTTTCCCATTGTTTTATAACATTTACAGTTTCAGGACCTTTTCCTAAAATTGTCCAAGTAACATTAATATTTTTTTCCTTCAATATTTTATTGATTTCATAAATATCAAAAATGCCTTTATCTTTTACATGTCTTCCTAAAAAAAGAAGATTCAAATTATTATCGATATTTATATTTCTTGATACTTTTTCTTTTATTGGAATACCATAATGTATCAATTGTATATCATTTATTCTATGAGGTATTTTAATGCTAAGTTGTTCAAAAATATATTTACTGTGCGCAATGAATTTATCAATACAATCTTCAAACTGTATTGATAAATTTAAATTATATTCATCATGAACAATTTGAATTACTTTACGGTCGATATTAAAAGCCCTTAACATTATTAAATCGTATTGATCATTTGATATCAAAACACCTTTACTTGAATTAAGATTCTTAGATAAAGATTTATATACATGATACCAATTATCTTTCGGATATAGTCGGAAAGGGACAACTCTCTTCATTAATTTATTATCGATAAAAGCAGGTGTGTTATTACTACCCACCAGATTTAATAAATGCAACTCCTGAGGAAGTGCATTATCGTCTTTATAAATTATCAGATTTTTTGTTAATGAGGTAATCCCACCTAAATTATTAACAATAACATGTGCAACATTTACTTCTTTATCCATTTGACTTTAACCAATCTGCAGTTAATGAAATGCCTTTTATAAAATCATATTTATTTTGGTAACCCAATGATATTAATTTTGAGATATCTGCTTTCCAGTTTATTGGATTTCCTTTTTTGTTATTACCGTTAAATGTAAGGCGAGGTTTTGATCCAAATACTTCAAAAAATGTTCTAATAGTATCATCAATACTTTTTTCTATTCCTGATCCTATGTTATATATATCACATTTCATTTCTGCATTAATCAATAGCAATGCTATAATGGAGATGAGATCATCAATATAAATATAGTCTCTGGTTTCATTTCCATTACCCCATAACTCAATTTCATCAGGATTCTTTTTATACTTTTGGAAGACATCCCAAAAAATTTGTTTTTTTAATCCTGGGCCATAAACGGAAAAAGGTCTTATGATGGTGATTGGAATGTTATAAACTTTATTAAATTCATTGCAAATGTTTTCAGACATTAATTTATGCCAGCCATATGGTGATAAAGGCTTGCAATCAGAAGATTCCATCACAGGAAGTTGATCAGGATTTCCGTATACTGCAGCACTTGAAATATGTAAAAACTTGCAGTTATTATTGTAATTTCTTATTGCATCCAGTATTTTTTGTGTTTCAATTACATGAGATTCAAAGTCTTCAGTTGGATTAATCACAGAGGCATTTACATCACTTTTCCCTCCTGCGTTTACACAATAATCAAATTTTTTATTATCAAATAGTTGAAGCCAAAAAGTTGAGGTCATGTCATTTTTAATAAAATGATAATTGTTTAAGATTGGAGTATACAAATCACAACCAAAGACTTCATAATTATTTTGTAAATAATATTGAATCAGTTTATTACCAATAAATCCTTCGGAGCCGATGATTAATATTTTATTTTTAGCTGTCATCTTATTTTTTTATAATAATTCCTTGTCCGGTAGGAAGGCACAAAATTTCAATGTTGTGAGCTTTTGCAAATTGATCAAAAGCTAACTTTTGTTCGATGTGGTTTGGAAAACCGTAATCATCAAGTATAACAACACCGCCTGATATTATCTTCGGCCAAAAATATTCCATTGATGCAATTTCGGGTAAAACGCAGTTCATATCTATTGATAAGTAAGCTATTGCTTTGGTATCGCATTCCTTCAAGGTTTGTGGAACAGTACCTCTTATAATTTTTACCGGGTAATTTTTAAAAGTATTTTTTACTTCCTCATAAACATCTCTATAACTGGTCAAGTACTTATTGATTCCATTATTTATTTCTTTTTCAGAAATTTGTTCAGGCACTAAGCCATTGAAAGTATCTAAAAGATAAAATGTTTTGTTTAGTGAAATGAAATCAACGTAATCAATTATTGCTCTTGAATAAGCTCCTGTATTTACACCACATTCCACAAAGTCTCCTTCTAAATCTTTTACATGATTAGCGAACCAACAAACAACGTAAACTCTCCATTGAAGTGAAAATCCATCCCATGGTTTTGTGTCAAGTGCTTTTTTATATGCAGATTTAAATTTTTCCTCTTCTATAAAATCTACATTGTTACTTGTACAAAGACTGTCTGTATCATAAGTGATTTCTCCCAAA
This sequence comes from Chitinophagaceae bacterium, assembly GCA_027484165.1. Lineage (GTDB taxonomy): Bacteria > Bacteroidota > Bacteroidia > Chitinophagales > Chitinophagaceae > Ferruginibacter. Next base: position 25,065 of record JAIXWH010000092.1, read on the forward strand.
AAATGTGATGATCGTAATTTGGATTTACGGGAAATATTTCTGTAATTATGAATAAACCACTTAATTCTATATAGTTGACGACTTAAAAACATTTAATTTATTTATTAACTAGTTAATCTGTAGTTTTTAAATGTATAGCAGGATTACCACCATAAACACCAAAGGGTTGGGTAGATTTGGTAACTACACTTCCGCATCCAATAACAGATCCTGTTTCTAGAGTGATTCCTTTTGTGATTATAGAATTAAATCCAATCCAGCAGGAGTCTTTAATAACAATCGGGAGCGATTTTACAACATCCCAATTTTTATGTGAATCCCCTTTTATCCAATCCTTAACGTCATTTAATCTTTCTACTGAATGTAATGAATGAGCATTAGTATCTATTATTGTACATCCCCATGAAATCATAATATTGTTTTTTAAGGATATACTCTCTCTACAAAATAACTTTGTATTTTCACCAATAAATACATCGTTACCAATATTAATTTTTGCATTTTTTCCGTTAATAATTATTTGACCCGAAATCATGCAATTATCACCAATTGTAATATAATTGACTCCAGCTATCGGTTCTGATATATAGATAGATAAATTTTGAATTTTAGAGTTTTTACCAATAGTAATATTGCTTCTTTTTATGAGATGGCTAATATCATCTCTTTTATTGTTTCCTTTTAAATAATTTAAAATTTTTCTTTTTATCATTTCTTATAATTCAATAAATTTTTGATTTGCATTGAAATATCCATAATTTATTCCTTCATATATAGCCATTTTACTCCCATGATCTACTACAATAATTGGACATATCATTTCAACTAAGTCAAATACATGACCATTTTGTGTAAACAGTGCAAATCTGAATGAAAAATGATTGGGTGTTAATAAATTGGGAGGATAAGTGATAAGAAATTCTTTTGAACTGTCATTTTTAGAAAAATAATCTTCCATATTTTCTACAAAAGTGTTTATGAAATCTCCATTTGTATTTTGTATGGTAACAGATAATCTGACTATGCTATCTGTTATGTTTTTTCTGATTTTAATTTTTAGTTTTATACATTCAGAAGACTTGAAATTATTAGTTGGGATGTTATCGTTGTTCAAAACTTCAACTTGACTGATAAAAAAATCTTTAACAGATGTTTCTGCATAATATGATTTTTGAACTTCAGCAGCTCTGAGATATTTTTCTATGGTTTCATTAGTATTACCAATGAAATCAATTTTTCCTTTATTTAATAAGATGGCTGAATTACATAGTGTAGAAACAATTCCCATATTATGACTCACAAATAATATGGTTCTTCCATCATTTTTACTAACATCTTCCATTTTCCCAATACACTTTTTCTGAAATGCTGCATCACCCACAGCCAAAACTTCGTCGATAATAAGAATTTCAGGTTCTAAGTGTGCAGCTACTGCAAATGCCAACCTAACATACATTCCACTGCTATATCTTTTTACAGGAGTATCTAAAAACTTTTCTACTTCTGCAAAATCTACTATTGCATCAAAATGCTTGTTAATTTCAGTTCTTGTCATTCCAAGAATTGCTCCATTTAAATAAATATTTTCTCTTCCTGTTAATTCAGGATGAAAACCTGTTCCTACTTCCAATAAAGAAGCTATTCGACCCTTTAATTTGATAGTGCCTTCCGTACTTTCAGTAATTCTACTTAGAATTTTTAATAAAGTTGATTTGCCTGCACCATTTCGACCAATAATTCCAATTCTATCACCTTGATGTACATCAAAATTAACATCTTTTAATGCCCAGAATACTTCGGATTTTTTTGGTTCAGAAAATTTCCAATTATGAAATGAAAATATTTTTTTTGCTTTGTCAGCAATAATGTCTCTCAATGCAGTATACTTCTGCTTGCTTTCATGATTGATCATGTAGCTTTTAGAAAGGTTGCGTACTTCTATTATTTTAGACATTTTTAATTAAATATTATCTGCGAATGTTTTTTCCATTTTTCTAAAATATCTAAAACCAAATATTAATATAAAAGCTGTAATAATCAATGAAATTAATATCGAACTAGTACTTATTTCATCACCTAAAATACACCATCTGAATCCATTTATTACTCCTACCATTGGATTTAATTCATAAACTAATTTCCATTTTTCATTTATGATATTACTGCTGAATCCAACTGGGGTAATGTATAAACCAAATTGAATTATAAAGGGAATGATATATCTAAAGTCTCTATATTTTACATTTAATGCAGTTAGATATAATCCTGCGCCAAAAGCTAAAAGAAATACCATTAACACAAACAGAGGTAAAAAAATAATTTGCCAGTTAGGAAGGAAATTAAAAATTATCATCATCATTATTAATATGAAAAATGATATTAAAAAATCAACGAAGCTTGTTATTACTGAACTAGCAGGCACAATTAATCTAGGGAAGTAAACCTTAGTAATCAAATTTGAGTTCCCAATTAAGCTTCCGCTTGACTCACTTAAAGCATTGCTAAAGAATTGCCAAGGAAGCATACCCGCAAATACCATCAAAATATAAGGGGCATTCCCAGGATTTTGTAGCTTCGCAATTTTACTAAAAACTATTGTAAAAATTATTGTTGTTAAAACTGGCCTGATGATACTCCATGTTGCACCTAATATCGTTTGTTTGTATCTTACTTTAAGATCTCTCCAACTGAGTATATAAAATAATTCACGATATAACCATAAATCCTTAAAATAATTATTCTCAATTTTACCTGATTCAAGAATTAAGTCCCATTTTTTATTTGAATTGAATTTGTTTGTCATAATTATAATCTCAATTCAAAATGTTTTCAAGTTTGTATTTGTAAGTTTCAAAACTAAAATTATTCATTAATTTACCACTGTCAGCTATGAATTTATCTTTTTCTTTTATTATATTTTCTATTGCAGTACTTATTTCATTTATATCAGTAGGATTAACCAGAATTCCTAATTCGCCATTTAATAAAGCATCAACAGAGCCATCTTTATTTCCTGCAATTACAGGTAATCCATAGTGCATGGCTTCAATAAACACAATCCCAAATCCCTCTTTCATACTCGGCATTACATAAATATCTGTCATTTTAAAATGTGATACTAACTCAATTTCAGGTATAAAGCCAATAAGTAAAATATCATAATTTAAATCATATTTTTTAGATAATTCATTAATGTAATTATTTTCTTCCAAGTCGTAACTTCCAGCAATCAGATATTTTACATTGTTGTACTTTTTTTTAAGAAGACTCATAGCTGCAATTACCTTATCATAACCTTTGTATCTTTCTTTAGATGAAAGTCTTGTCAATGTAAACAAAATGATGTCATCTTTTTTAAAACCATACTTTTTCCTCAACTCAACTTTATCTTTATATTCATTTCCTAAAGGAAGAAAAGGATCGAGACAATTATTGAGTACTTTACATTTTTTTTTATCAACTCCGTTAATTTCAGTAATTTTTTCAGAGGTAAACTGACTAACGGGAATAATGATATCACATTTCTTTACCATGAATCTTCTAAATCTGGTTAATACTGCCCATACTTCAATTCCATGTGCAAATAAAAGTACTCGTTTTTTTGGCATTAATAATTTGATAATCCATCCTACAACCAATAAGTTGATGTGACTGATAATTATGTTATCAGATTTTCTGGAAT
>JAIXWH010000103.1 GCA_027484165.1 Chitinophagaceae bacterium
CATTCCATGATACTTTATGGAGAAGACAGAATCACTCCTGCAAAAAAGGTAGCCATGGCTTTGAGCGAATTGATTAAAACCAAATACCCAAAAGATACTCTTGATATATTAGTTTTTGGCAACGACGCATGGACTATTGAAATCAAAGACCTTCCTTATCTTCAGGTAGGCCCCTATCATACCAATACTGTTGCAGGATTGGAGCTGGCAATGGAGATTCTCAGAAAAAGAAAAAATCCTAACAAACAGATTTTCATGATAACAGATGGAAAACCTACCTGTTTAAAAGAAGGAAAAAATTATTATAAAAATAGTTTTGGCATCGACAGAAAAATATTGAACCGATGTTTAAATATTGCAGGTCAATGCAAAAAATTAAAAATACCAATCACCACTTTTATGATTGCCAGCGACCCCTACCTCCAAAAATTTGTAGAAGAATTTACTGAAACCAATAATGGTAAAGCGTTTTTTGCTTCATTGGATAAATTAGGTTCGTTTATATTCAAAGATTTTGAGAGCGGAAAAAGTAAAACGGTTTTATAACAGGAAAAATAAACTTCAGTTCTCTTCATTCAAATTCAAAAAAATAAATTAAATGAACAATATAAAAACATTAGGTGATTTAAAGAAATCTGGATGGATTTCTAAATCTATCAGAGATGAAATCAGAGATAATTTGATTGCAAAACTTTCAAATAAAGAAAACCCATTCCCAGGAATTTTAGGATATGAAGACACTGTAATTCCTGAAACGGAAAGAGCATTATTAAGCAAACACAATATTTTGTTTTTGGGATTAAGAGGGCAAGCTAAAACAAGAATGGCCAGACAAATGACCGAATTACTGGATGAATATATTCCTGTTGTATCAGGTTCTGAAACTAATGATGACCCCTTTCATCCTATGTCGAGATATGCTATTGATTTAATAAATGAGAAAGGCGATAACACTCCTATTGAATGGCTGAACAAATCTCAACGCTATGGAGAAAAACTCGCTACACCAGACGTGAGTGTTGCCGACTTGATTGGCGATATCGACCCCATAAAAGCTGCAAACCTCAAACTCAACTTTGCAGATGAAAGAGTGTTGCACTATGGAATCATACCCCGAAGCAACAGAAGTATTTTTGTAATCAATGAACTACCCGATTTACAGGCAAGAATTCAGGTTTCCTTATTTAATATTTTAGAAGAAGGCGATTTGCAAATAAGAGGATTCAAACTGAGATTACCTCTTGATATCCTGTTTGTATTTACTGCTAACCCTGAAGACTACACGAACAGAGGAAGCATCGTAACGCCATTAAAAGACAGAATACAAAGTCAGATTTTAACCCACTATCCAAAATCTATTGAAACCTCACTTTCAATAACAGCACAGGAAGCCAATAAAATCAAATCGCAACAAGAAAAAATTCAAGTCAGCGATTTAATCAAACGATTGATTGAACAAGTTTCATTCGAAGCGCGAAATTCAGAACTAGTTGACAAAAAAAGCGGCGTCAGTGCCAGACTTACCATTTCTTCTTATGAAAATGCTTTAAGTTCGGCAGAAAGAAGATTGATCATAAACAATGAATCTCAAACTCAAGTTTGGATTAGCGACCTTACAGGAATTATTCCGTCAATTACCGGAAAAGTGGAGTTGGTTTATGAAGGTGAGCAGGAAGGACCCTACCAAGTTGCATACAACCTTGTTGAAAAAGCTATCAGAACGATATTTGCTGACTACTTCCCCAAACCCGACTCTATAAAAAAGAACAGAAACAAATCGGCTGAAAAAGAAGACAACCCATACAAACCCATCACAAAATGGTTTGATCAGGGTAATCATTTGAATATTTTTTTAGAAACAAAAGATGCTGATAAAATTCAACTGTTATACAAGGTAGATGGATTATATGCATTGGTAAAAAAACAATTCCCTTCATTAAATGAAACGGAAAATGCTTTGTTGATGGAATTTGTATTGCATGGCTTGTCGGGGTATTCACTCATCAGCAAAAAAGTATTGGAAGGTAAAATCGAATTTAAAGATTTGATGGGAAGCATGCTGAATTTAGGTAATCAGCACTTTTCGGAGGAAGATTTTAATGAATCGGATTTTTAATAATAAATTAAATTATTATATATCAAGCCCATGGATTAAAACCATGGGCTTTTTTTGTGTAATTATGAATTAAATGATTTCAGCTATGATTTAGTTGACCAAAAATTTAACTTTTAAATATATAGGTGTTAATTTCGCGAAAATTATTTGTGTCCCGATTACTTGGGCACACTCCCCGTTAATTACGATATCCTCCTGAAAAATTTCAATGTTTACAATATTAAAAAATATTGTAATTAATAATTATTAAACCCTAGTCTCAGTATGATTTATTATAATACAGTGGCAAGAACTCGCACTTGTTTTTTAAGTTTTATTTTTCTTTTCATTTTAATCCAATTTCAGGTTGTGTCATTTGGACAAGTAACTTACGTTGGTCATAATGGAGCAGGCACTTTAACTGGAACAAATATCACCATCAATAAGCCCTTAAATACAGCACAAGGGAATTTGATGATTGCCAACATTACAACAAGCGGCAATCAAATTAATGCATCCGCAACTGGGTGGACACTTTTGAGAAGTGCAAATACTGGAGCCCAATCTAAATCAACAATTCTTTACAAAATAGTCAGAACTGCAGATGCAGGAATATCAAACTATACATTTGCACTTGGCACAGGCGCCACAAGAGGAGCTGCTGCAATTGTTACATTTGCAGGAGTTGACACTTTAAAACCTATTGATACCACTGCAGCTTCATTGAGCACAGGTAATTCCAGATTCCCCTCTGCTACAAGCATCACCACACAAACAGCTAATACAGCTTTAGTCATGTTTGGTCAGGCTTCGGGTGTAGCTACTACTGCTACTTTTTGGAATAACTCATTTTGGAAAGCGACCGACCCAACTGCATTAACAGAACTATATGATCAACCTGGAAGTAACTGTTCTGTCGGTGCGGCATGGGCAACAAAATTGGTTGCAGGTGCAACCGGGGTTGGATCTGATTCGATTTCTGCTAGTTGCACTTGGGGGGCAATTTTAGTTGCAATACGATCTTGTGAACCAAAAATTACGACTCAACCGCAAGCTTCAGTAGTTCTTTGTACTGGTGGCACTCTTTCACTTTCTGTAACAGCATCTGGAACAAATACTTATCAATGGAAAAAAAACGGAGTAAACATCAATGCCGCTACAAACAGTAGTTATACTAAAGCTAATATCACACCTGCAGATTCAGGAATTTACACAGTTGCAGTTACAAATGCTTGTGGAACATTAACTTCACAAAACAGTGTGGTAAGTGTTGTTTCTGGCACTTCAGTTAATATTGTAGCAGATTATTGTGCTATAGCCAACAGAATCAAACTCTCCGCAATTGTAACTCCGAGTACAGGCTCAGCTTCAGGATATACTTACATTTGGTCTAATGGTGGGATAAAGGATACCACTTATGTTATTACAGCAGGTATTTATTCGGTAAAAGCAACCCCTACTGCAGCAACAACCACAAGCACTGGGTGTTCTGGTGCTCCTATTGCAAACATTAGTGTGTCTCAAGAGTTGGCTGTTAATGGTAATTTCAATCTTGGTAATGTTGGATTTTCTACTCCTGCTCTTAATGGTGCAGCTTACCAATATGTTTCTGATTCAGCAAATTATCAAAGGGAATTGAACTCTCCGGGAAGATATGGCATTGGAACAAATGCAAATAATTACAACACCACTTATCAAGGAAAAGATCATACCACAGGCACAGGAAACTTCATGATTGTTCGTGGATATAGTTTTTTTAAGCCTATGGTTTGGCAGCAAACAATAGCAGTAACTCCAAATACCAATTATTATTTCTCAGGATGGGCCATGGGTATAGACAGTTCCGCAGCTGCCAATACTCCTATATTGAGGTTTTTAGTAAATGGAAATAGAATTGGCAACCCTTTGATTTTAACGCCACATGGAACATCTTCAACCTCTCCAGATAACTGGATAAGATTTTATTCAACCTGGAATTCAGGAAATTCAACCAGTGCCACGTTTTCTATATATGATTCTATTGCAACATCTAGAGGGAATGGGTTTGGTTTAGATGATATCTCAATCGGGCCTTTATCTCCTTTCATCACTCTCACATCTGACCCAATTACTGATACACAAACGGTTTGCACTAATACACCGATTCAACAAGTCACTTTTCAATTTGGCTCAGGAGGCACGCCCGTAGTTACAGGATTACCAGCAGGTGTTAATTATTCAATTAATGGATCCGTATTAACAATTTCTGGAAGTCCTTCATCATCAGGCACATTCAATTACACAGTTTCAACTACTGGCTGTTCAATTGTTAGTTTTTTTGGACAGATTAAATCTCAAACTCAAAATATCTTACTCACTTCTGCAGCTGGTACTTCTAATCAATCCTTTTGCATAGGAAGTTCCTTATCAACAATTACTTATTCTATAATAGGAAACACAAATCCAGGAATTACAGGTTTACCTGCAGGAGTAAGTTATACTTATATCTCAGGAATTCTCAACATTATTGGAACGCCAACACAACCTGGTTCTTATACTTATACTATTTCAACTTCCGGGGGCACTTGCTCCGGCGCAACTTCAGTAACAGGCTTGATCAGCGTAAATGCTCTTCCAGTGATATCCATTGTAATCGATTCCTGCACAATACCTGGTAGATTAATTTTAAAAGCAGTCCCACAAATTTCTGGCACTCACACTTTCCTCTGGAATACAGGTACAACAACAGACACTTTATCAGTATCTGCTTCAGGAAATTATACTGTAGCTGTAACAAATTCTTTTGGATGTCGCTCCTCGAAAAGTGTAACAGTTAGCCTAGGATTAACTCAAACCTCTTCTGCATCAACTTCAAATCAAAATGCATGTTTAAATGCAGCTATCACAAATATTACTTACGCTGCAGGGGGTAATTTAATCTCTTATAATGCAGTTGGTTTACCAACAGGAGTAACAGCAACTTTCAATCAAGGCAATATTGTTATAGGGGGTGCCCCTTCACAATTAGGTACATACAATTTTACTTTAAACTTCATCAGCAGTTTATGCGTTGCAGGCCCTCAAACAACTTTCACAAAGACAGGAACAATAATAGTAAATAGCAACCCTACCGTTTCGATAGTTGCAGATTATTGTGCTGTAAACAATAGAGTAAGACTGACAGCAACTCCAGTGCCTACAGGAACATATAGTTATCTTTGGTCGAACGGATCAACTAGAGATACTGCTCAGGTAACCACTGGTGGCAATTTTACCATTAGCATATCCAATACTTTTGGTTGTAAATCCATCGCTTCATATTCAGTTGGTACAGAGATTTCGATTAATGGAAATTTCAATAATGGAAACACAGGATTCATCTCTGCTCCATCGGGTAATATTCCTGCATACACTTTTAGAACTGATTCTGCTAATTTTCAGGGCGAACTGGTTGCTCCAGGTTTTTATGCAGTTGACACCAATGCGAACAACTTCAATTTAAATTACTGGGGACATGACCATACATCAGGTTCAGGTAAATTCATGATCATTCATGGTAATCCTTTCCAGGAGCCGATTGCATGGCAACAAACCCTTCCAGTTGAACCCAATACAAACTATTATTTTTCAGCTTGGGGCATGGGATTAGACAGCTCAGCTAACAATGCATCATTGAATTTTAGTGTTAATGGCTCACAAATTGGGAACAATCTCAATCTAACAAGTCATGGACAATCTGCAACAGCAGCTGATAACTGGCGTAGATTTTATTCAACATGGAATTCAAATAATAATACGAGTGCTACTTTTACGATTAAGAACTCCCCTTCAGGATCTATTGGTAACGGATTTGGATTAGACGATATTTCAATTGGCAAACTTTCACCTTATCTTACAATCACTTCAAACCCTGTTACTGATACTCAATATATTTGCATCAACACGCCGATTCAACCAGTTACATTAAATTATGGTTCTGGTGGCACTCCAACTGTAACAGGTCTTCCTTCTGGAGTTACAGCCACTATAACTAATGCTACCATTACTATTTCTGGAACTCCAACAGTAGCTGGCACTTTCAATTATATTGTATCTACTACAGGATGTAATAGAAAGACACTTAACGGACAGATTATTTCTCAAAACTCTAACCTAAACTTAATTTCTGCAGCTGCAACTACCAGTCAAAACATTTGTATTAATTCTGCAATTTCAAACATTAGATATACCGTTACTACATCAGTTACCGGTTTAAATGTTACCGGACTTCCTACAGGAGTTAATTATGTATTCAATGCAGGGATATTAACCATAAGTGGCACCCCTACAATTAGTGGCAATTTTACTTATAACATAACAATAAGTGGTGGTGGATGCTCTGCAACCACTGTTTACACGGGCACATTAACAATCAATGCAAGACCAACGGTAAATATCACTGTCGATTATTGTACTTTACCAGGGAGAGCACTTCTAAAAGCAGTAGTTACTCCAACTGGGACAAATACCTTCTCCTGGTCGAACGGGAAAACTACAGATACAATTTCTGTTACTACTTCGGGTACATACACCGTTACTGTTACAAATAATTTGAATTGTCAAACTGTAGCAAGTATAAATGTGTTTGTAGGAATATTCTTAACCTCACCAGCAACTACAAACAATCAGAATGTTTGTCTTGGAGATACATCAAGAAGAATTACGTATTCAACCGCAGGAAATATTACCGGAATTTCAGTTAGTGGTTTACCCACTGGCGTTAGTTATACTTTTTCATCAAATACCATTATAATTTCAGGAACACCCACACTCGCGGGCACTTTTAATTATACAATTACTCCATCAGTTTCTTGCGGAACAGTAGCAAACGCAACAGGTACGATCAGAGTATATGCAAAACCCACAGTTACTATAAAATCAAATTACTGTACAATTCGAGGGAAAATAAAACTTAGAGCATTTCCACTGCCAACGGGCACATACACTTATAGATGGAGTAATGGTGCTACAACGGATACCACATCAGTAAATTTGGCAGGCACTTATTCTGTTACAGTTACTAACGCCAACGGATGCTCTATTTCTGCTTCGATGTCAGTTAGTAATGAACTTTCCGAGAATGGAAATTTCAATTCTGGCAACGTAGGTTTTAATACACCTGTTTTTTTTAATCAACAATATCGATATGCGGCCGACGTTCCAAACGTACAAACCGAGTTAAACAACCCAGGATTTTATGGAATCGGAACTAATGCTAATAACTACAACGCTAATTACCAGGGACGTGACCACACCACAGGAACAGGAAATTTCATGATTGTTAATGGGTTCCCTTTTTTACAAGTTATTGCTTGGGAAAAAACAATCACAGTATCTCCAAATACATTGTATTATTTTTCTGGCTGGGCACAAGGATTGGACAGTCTTAATAATAATCCTATATTAAAATTCTCAATTAACGGCACTGAAGTTGGATCAAGACTAATACTAACTAATCATGGGCAATCTCCTACTTCACCGGATAACTGGGCTAGATTTTATACCGCATGGAATTCAGGCACATCAACTTTAGCATCATTTGCTATTACTAATGTTCAAACATTTTCATTAGGAAACAGTTTTGGCTTGGATGATATTTCAATTGGCACATTAAGTCCATTCATCTCTTTAATTTCATCACCTGTAACAGATACACAAACGGTTTGTTTAAATACTCCTATCGATACTGTTGTTTTGAATATAGGTGCAGATTCTATTCTTCCTGTAGTAAACGGTTTACCTCCGGGAGTTAATTATACATTTGATGGATACAAATTAACCATCAGCGGCTCTCCCACTTCCTTAGGAACATATAATTATTCAGTTACTATTTCAGGCTGTATCCCAAGAACTTTTTATGGACAAATCATTTCCAGAGGTCAATCACTTGTATTAACTTCCAGTCCAAATACAAATAACCAATCAGTATGTCTCGGAAACACAATTTCAAATATTGTTTACAATACAGGCGGTAACATAAATTCCAGTAACATTTCGGTTACAGGATTACCGCCAGGCATAACCTATCTGTTAAATTCAGGAACGATTACCATTAGTGGATCATCAAATCAACTTGGAACTTACAATTATACTGTATCTATTACCGGTAGTGTGTGTTCTGGTCAAAGTTCAACACTCACTGCATCCGGAACAATCAGTATCATAAATACTCCTACAATAATTATAACTACTGACTATTGCAGTCAACCTGGTAAAGTAAAACTAAAAGCAATACCAACACCATCAGGCGCATATACTTACTACTGGAACAATGGAGCAACAACTGATACCACAAGTGTAGATTTAGTAGGAAACTACACTGTAACTATTACAAATACCAACGGATGCAGAACTTCTAAAAATATTTCAGTTTCAAATGAATTAGTTGAAAATGGAAATTTCAATTTGGGTAATACAGGATTTATTACAAGTCCGGGCAGCAACCAACGTTATGTATATGTTGCCGATTCTGCTAATTACTCCAGAGAACTTTTATTGCCAGGCAGATACGGAATTGGAACCAATGCACACAATTATAATGATTTGTATTGGGGACGTGATCACACCACAGGAACAGGGAACTTCATGATTGTTCATGGTTATGCTTTTGCAAGTCCGATATTATGGCAAGACACTGTTCAGGTAACTCCAAATACTAATTATTATTTCTCAGCATGGGGAATGAGCCTAAATAATTTGGGTAATAACGGCAGACTAAAATTTAGTATCAATAATACTCAAATAGGAAATATCTTAAATCTTCCTAACAGAGGTAATTCCGATACTTCATTAGATAATTGGACAAGATTTTACTCAACTTGGAATTCAGGAACATCAACAACTGCAATTTTATCTATAACAAATACCCAAACGTCTTTCATAGGAAATAGCTTTGGGATTGATGATATTTCATTTGCTTCAATGGCTCCATTTATCAACCTTGTTTCTAGCCCCTCTACTGATACTCAAACAGTTTGTAACAACAACCCAATCATTCCCATCTCTTTAAACGTTGGCTCTGGTGGTACTGTTTCTGTTACCGGGCTTCCCCCTGGAGTAAGTTACACTTTCAATGGATACAACCTGTTGATATCTGGATCTCCCTCAACTTTTGGAGTATTTAATTATACAATTTCTTTGTCTTCAAACTGTGCTCCTGTGACATTCAATGGCCAAATTATTTCACGTGGACAAACCCTGAGTCTTACTTCAGCACCTGCAACAGTTAATCAAACAATTTGTTTAAGAAGTTCGATTATTCCTATTGTAATGCAGTCGGCTGGAAATATTACCAATGTCATTGCAACAGGTTTGCCTGCAGGAATTATTACTTCTTTCAATTCAGGAGTTTTCACAATCAGTGGTATTGCTACACAATCTGGTACATTCAATTACACTGTTACAACATCAGGTCCATTTTGCACAGCAGCAACTATCAGTGGAACGTTAACAATAAAAGCCTCTCCAACAGCATCAATAAGTATAAGCACATCAACTATACTTAATTGTTCAAACCCCAATGTTACATTAACTGCCAGTGGCGGAACCTCCTATAATTGGAATAGTGGTTTAAGCACAAACGCCTCAATAATAGTTAATAATGCTGGTTTTTATACTGTTTATGTGACCAACAATACTGGATGTATTGATTCTAGCTCTCTAACAATTACAAGTACTCTCATTCCAAATACTTCAATTTGGTTAGGTGTTAATTCCAATTGGAACGACCAATCCAATTGGTGCGGAGGAATTCCAGACTCCACAAAAAATGTAATGATTATGTCATCTGTCTCCAACTATCCCTTCATCAATACCAACATCATTGCTAATTGTTTGGATATAACAATAAACTCCGGCGCCTCTTTAAATATTTTAAATACTGGTTCAATCAACATAAAAGGCAACTTGATCAATAATGGAACGCTGAGTAATAATGGAAAAATAACTCTTGCTGGCAACAGAGCTCAAACATTCCCTGGGCCTGGCGTAATAACGTCAATGGATACACTAGAATTTAATAATCTTAGTGGCATTACGTTGAACAAATCAATATTTATCCAAAAAGAATTAAGACCAACCTCTGGCATTTTAGCATTAGGCGACTTCGATATCACTCTTAAATCAAATTCAATAGCTACAGCATCAGTATCTGTAATAGGACAAAACTCCGGATTTACTTATGGTTTGGGAAGATTTATTGTTGAGCGGTATATTGCTACAGGAACAGGAATTGGGCAACATGGGAAATCTTGGCAATTTATTTCTGCACCGATAAGAGGTACTCAAACCATCAAGCAATCATGGCAGGAAAATGCGGCTTTTCCTAACCAAAATCCTAATCAAGGATTTGGAACACAGATTACAGGCGAGTTTTCAAATGCACTTTCACTTGGCTTTGATATGAAAACGAATTCCCCTTCAATGAAAACTTATGATACAGCTACAAACACTTTTGTTGGAGTTCCCAATACTAACAGCTATCCAATTCAAAACAGTAAAGGTTACATGATATTCATACGTGGAAACAGATTTGATACGAGTTACACTCAGCAGGCCAACCCTACTACATTAAGAGCTAGAGGAACTATTTATGCAAGAGGAAATGATGCTCCTCCCGTTATCAATGTACCTTCAGGAGGATATCAATCTATTGGCAATCCTTTTCCATCAAGCATTGATTTTTCAAATAATACCGGCGTCATTTTCAACAGAGGTGCTGAGATAGATAATTTGTTTTATGTTTGGGACCCCACACTTTTAGGATCGAATAATCTTGGTGGCTACCAAACTATAAGCTCAGTAAACAATTGGATTCCAGTTCCGGGTGGCACTAATGCTTACCCATCATCATTATCTAATCCAAAAATCCAATCTGGTCAAGCATTTTTTATGCATGCAACCGGACAAGGAGGTCCTGTAACATTTACAGAAGAAGCGAAAAAAGCTGGAAGTAATTTAGTAACAAGAAATACTTTAGCAAATAATACTCAAAATTTAGCGAATGAGTTTTTCGAAACCAAACTCTTTATAAATAACAATGAATTATTGAAATTAGCCGATGGGAATTTATTGGCATTTAATTCAGACTTTTCAAATGACATCAATGCGGAAGATGCTTTAAAATTAAATAACTCCGCAGAAAATTTTGGATTAATAAGAAATGGAAAAAATTTAGCCATTGAAGCAAGGCAAATTCCTACAGTTGCTGATACCATTCATTATTCATTAACTAACCTTAGGATTGCGAATTATAGATTTTGCTTTAATCCAAGCAATTTTTCAGCCAATGGCTTATCGGCTTATTTAGTTGATCAACATCTTCAAACCAGCACATTTATTTCTTCTACTGACACCACCATTTACGATTTCACAGTAACCAATATCAGTACATCTGCTGCTATAAACAGATTTTTAATTGTTTTTAAACCAAACATTGCATTGCCTGTTACTTTTACAAATATCAATGCAATAAGGAAAAATGAAAATACAATAAAAATTTACTGGAGTGTTGAACAAGAAACAGAAATTAGTAATTATGAAATTGAAAGAAGTTTTGATGGCAATCATTTCATTTCAATTCAAAGTTTGAATGCAAGCATGAATAATGGCGCCGATTATAATTATCAAACATTAGATACAAATGCTTGTAATTGTAAATTATTTTATAGAATTAAAGCAAATAAAATTGACGGATCTTATGTGTATAGCAAAATAATTATGGTAAAAGAATTCGCAGTTGAGTCAAAGATTGATATTTTCCCTAATCCTGTTTTAGAACAAACTATTTATTTGCAGTATAAATTCCCAATTAATAGCGATGGTAAATTTGAACTTTATAATACAATTGGAGAATTAGTATATTCAAAACAGATATTATTTTCAAAAAATCAGCAACTCTATAAAATTCAATTACCTAAAACAATAGCTGCAGGTTCGTACATAATCAAACTAAAAAAATTATCCGACCTATTGCTTTCAAAGCAAATAATAATTAATTAACTATGTCCAAGACATAGTATACTAAACACAAAAAGCTCAGCAAATGCTGAGCTTTTTTATTGGCACACTTAAATGGACAATTATCTATCAAAGTGGGATGGGATTGATGGAATTTGTAGATCTCTTCTTTTTAGAATCGAAATAAATGCATAACTTATTCAAATATTTCAATAATCACTAAATTTGCAATAAAATGCCAAAAATATACGAATACTTTGGACTGATTTTCTTATTCTACTCCAATGACCATCTTCCTGTTCATGTTCATGTTAAATCAGATGATAATGAAAATAAATATATTTTAGAGTATGAAGATGGAAAACTGGTAGACATAGTTCAAATAAAAACTAAGTCTCCATTAAATGAGAGACAAAACCGAGATAGTATTAAATTCATAAAAAAATATCATAAACAAATAACCGAAAAATGGCACGAGTTTTTTGTTTTACATAAATCACCAAAATGCAGAAAAATAACAACTAAAATCAAATAATATGAAAGTAACATCGGCAAAATATATTGATGATTATAAAGTTGAACTAATATTTGATGACAAAAAAAAGAATGTGATAAATTTTTTACCGGTAATTAAAAAGAATCCTGTTTGTAAAAAATATTTGGACGTAACTCAATTTAAAAAATTCAAATTAGAGCAAGGAAACATTGTATGGGGCAAAAACTGGGATATGATCTTCACATTAGATAGCTTATACCACAATACCTTAAAATAAGTAATCCTTATTAGTTGTATTATAAAACAACAGAGTACACTTAAATGGACAATTATCTATCAAAGTGGGATGGAATTGATGAATATTTATAAATACTTATGAAACTTTTAAGGTATCAAAAATTAATTACTTAAAACGAAGAGGTTTCAAAAGTTGATTATTTTACTCAGCTTTTGAAACCTCTCGAACTTGTTAAGCCTATCTAAACTAAAACTTCACTACTCTCGTTGTTTTCACCTCTCTGCCTTGTCTTACCTCGATGAAGTATGCACCTGCTTTCAACTCTGAACCAATGTTCAAAGTTTTGCCTGATGCAACTTTTACCGACTTGATAAATCTTCCCTGAAGATCCAATACTCTTACAATTACTTCCTCA
>JAIXWH010000140.1 GCA_027484165.1 Chitinophagaceae bacterium
AAATAATTTTTAATAACATTATGAAAAAGCGTTTCTTTAACCGGAAACGCTTTTTTATTTTTGCGATTCAAATGTTTAGAAGGTTCAATAGGTTTGGTAGGTTTCAAAGGTTAGCTAATTTGTACCCCGTTTCATCTTTTGATAAATCATAATCAATCTATAAAACTTACTAAACTATATAAACTTACTAAACCCGTCAAATTATGTCATACCGAATCGGTTCCGGAGTAGATTTTCATCAGTTGGCCGAAGGCAGAGGTCTTTGGATTGGAGGAGTTTGTATTCCTCACCATAAAGGCTCACTGGGTCATAGTGATGGCGATGTATTGCTTCATGCCATATGCGATGGAATGTTGGGGGCTTTGTGTTTGGGAGATATTGGTGTTCATTTTCCAGATACGAATAATGATTACAAAAACATCGATAGTAAAATACTTTTACAACGTACCTATGATTTAATACATTCCAAAGGGTATCAGGTAGTAAATATTGATAGCACGCTTTGTTTGCAGGCGCCTAAAATTGCCGGATTCATTCCATCAATGCAACAAGCCATTTCATCCATTTTAAAAATCGAGCTAACTGATATTTCCATCAAAGCAACCACTACAGAAAAAATGGGTTTTGTTGGGAGAGAAGAAGGGCTAGTGGCTTATGCTACCGTTTTATTGAAAAAGCAAGACTAATTATGCAAGAAATTTCCATTAACATCATTAATCAATCCAACAATGAATTGCCAGCTTATGCAACCTTAGGATCTGCAGGAATGGATATCAGGGCTTTTTTAACTGAATCCATACTCTTAAAGCCAATGGAAAGGGCATTAATTCCAACGGGATTGTTTATGGAAATCCCGGAAGGATTTGAAATTCAAATTAGACCCAGAAGCGGCATGGCTTTGAAACAGGGAATCACTTGTTTGAATACTCCCGGCACTATCGATAGCGATTACAGAGGTGAGATAAAAGTGTTGCTCATTAATTTAAGCAATGAGAATCAGAACATAAATAACAATGACAGAATTGCACAAATGATTCTTGCAAAAACAGAAAGAGCCCATTTACAAATCGTAGACAAAATCGCTGAAACAAAAAGAGGAGTCGGTGGTTTTGGGCATACAGGTAAACAATAGCATTATACAACATGAGAATAATTTTTATCGCAATCATCTTTATCACCGGAGTCGCATCAATTGGTTGCAGGGCTACAAAAAAAATAAATAAAGCGATCGCTCCAAAAGCAATAGTAACCGTCAATAATAAAAATGCAGAAGATTCGATTAGAGAAATAAATCAAACTTTAAATAGTTTTAAATCGCATTACATTGATTTTAAAACATTCAGTGGAAAAATAAAAGTAGAATCTTCAGGCGTCAACGGAAAGAATCCTGATATAACTGCTGTGGTAAAAATCAAAAAAGATTCTGCAATATGGATTTCACTTACAGCTACTTTTTTGAATGTTGAAGTATTCAGAGTATTGATTACCAAAGACAGCGTTTTACTTTTGGATAAGCAGCAAAAAGAAGCAAAGCTTCGCTCTCTTGATTATTTACAGGAGGTAACTGAAATCCCTTTTGATTATAAAACACTTCAGGATTTATTGGTTGGCAACCCCGTTTTTTTTAGTGATAGTATAACTACTTTTAAAAAGAATGATAACACTATTTTACTTACAACCATTGATGAGTATTTTAAAAATTTAATCACATTAACACCAGACAATAATTTAATTATTCATAGTAAAATGGATGATGTTGACTTAAACAGAAGCCGAACAGCGCAAATCTCATATGGTGATTATCAAAACTTCAATGGTATATTTTTTTCTACCTCAAGAGAAATAGATGTTTCAGAAAAAAGCAAATTAAATATCAAGCTCAATTACAAGCAGTATGAGTTTGATAAAGAGGTATCCATTTCTTTCAGCATTCCTAAAAACTATAAAAGAAAGTAAATGTTATTTGAAAGAGGTCAAATATTCATAAGCAGGTTGTATTTTTGTTACTCCTATATTAAATTCGATACATGATAAGAATAACTTTTTTCAGCATTCTTTTTTTCTTAACTACTCTAGCTGCTTTTGCTCAGCCTCAAACCAGAGAAGAGCTTGAAAAACAAAGAATGCAGTTGAAAAAAGAAATAGAGGAAACTGAAAATTTATTGAACAACAATAAGTCTAAAACCAAAGAAAATTTACTTCAATATAACCTTATTTCTAAAAAAGTTTATTTACAAGATAAAGTCATTGACAATATCAACAAAGATTTGAACAGACTGGAAGATAATATGTATCTGATTTCGAAAGATATCAACCGATACAACAAACTTCTCGATACGTTAAAGCAAGAGTATGCTAAAAGTATGGTGTATGCCTATAAAAACAGGAGCAGTTATGATTTCTTGAATTTTATTTTTTCAGCATCAAATTTTAATGATGCATTAAAAAGGGTAGCTTATTTGAAGAGCTATCGTTCTTATAGAGAAATGCAAGGGGATAATATTTTAAGAACCCAGCAATTAAGAAAGAAAAGAGTACAAGATTTAGGTGAAGCAAAGCATGAAAAAACTGAAGTGTTAGGTATTCAAAGTAAAGAGATGGCTTTGTTGCAAACGCAGCAAAAAGAAAAAGATAAAATTATTGCACAACTTAAAAAGCAAGGAAAACAGCTGAATAAACAAATTGCTGCAAAACAAAAGCAGATGCAGAAAGTAAACAGTGCAATTGCTTCAGCAATTAAACGTGCTCAGGAAGAAGCCAGAAAGGAGGCGTTGGCAAAAGCAGCAGCTGAAAAAGAAAGATTAAGAAGGGAGGCAGAGAAAACCGATAAATCATCTGCACCTGTTAAAACAGCAACAACAAAAACCACTTCCGAAAAAAATACCAAAACAGAAACAAAGCCAATACCAAAAATGGAAAGTGTTTTGTTGAATTCTGAAAATATAGCTTTGAACAATAGTTTTGAAAGGAATAGAGGTTCACTTCCTTGGCCATTAGATAAAGGAATGGTATTGATGCATTATGGAAATAATACTTTGCCCAGTGGAACAGTAATGGATGTCACTTCAGTTACTATTTCTTCTGATATAGGATCGTCAGTAAAAGCGGTGTTTGATGGAACGGTTAGTGCAGTTCAACAAGTTGAAGATATGATGGTAGTGATTGTTCAACATGGTCGTTACTTCACCACTTACAGTAACTTAAGTGGTGTTACTGTTAAAAAAGGACAAGACATTAAAACAGGGCAGAATCTTGGTAGGGTTGCAGCAAATTTTGACGGTGTTGGAGCAATCGATTTTTACATCAGCAATGAATCCAATAATTATGATCCTGAAAAATGGCTACGAAGGAAATAATTAAATCTTTATACCACTCTTTTATAGAGCGCTTCATATTGTGGAACAATTTTGTCTATTCCGAATTTTTTTGCTTGAAGAAATGCATTTGATTTAAAAGTCTGATGAATATTTTCATCGCTTAGTATTTTTATTGCATTTTCACTCATTTCAACCACATCGCCAACATTGCTCATAAATCCGGTTATGCCATTTATGTTAATTTCAGGCAAACCTCCTGCATTAGTAGAAACAACAGGAACCTCAGCAGCCATGGCTTCCAGGGCGGCTAATCCAAAACTTTCATATTCGCTTGGCAATAAAAACAAATCAGAAATCGGGAGTATATCCTCAATTTGTTCTTGCTTGCCTAAAAACTTTATTTCTCCGCAATTTTCACAGGAACGAGTAAACGCTTCTATTTCTGCTCTTTCTGGTCCGTCTCCAATGAGTAATAATTTTGATGGTATTTTTTTATTTAAAAGTAAAAAAATATCTACCACATCTTTAACACGCTTCAATTTTCTGAAGTTGGAAGCATGAACAATTATTTTTTCATTATTGGGAGCGATTAATTTTTTGAAAGCATCTACGGGCTTCTTGTTGAATCTGTTAATATCAACGAAATTGTGAATAACATCGATAGGTTTAATGATTTTGAAATTCTTATAGGTTTCTTCTTTTAAATTTTCTGACACTGCAGTAAGGATGTCACTTTCCTCCATTGAAAAAGTAACAACGGGGCTGTAGGTTTTATCTCTTCCTACTAATGTGATATCTGTTCCATGTAAAGTGGTTATCACAGGCAATCTCTTTCCTTGTTTTAAAAGAATTTGTTTTGCCATATATGCTGCAGAGGCATGAGGAATCGCATAATGCACGTGAAGTAAGTCAATGTTATGATTGTTTACAACATCAACCATTGCACTTGCCAATGCAGTTTCATAAGGTGGAAAATCAAAAAGCGGATAGGTTGGAACTCTTACCTCATGATAAAAAATATTGGCGTGGAATCCACTTAAACGAACAGGCTGTTGGTAAGTAATAAAATGAATATCATGGCCTTTTTCTGCCAAGGCTTTTCCTAATTCAGTTGCTAATACACCACTACCTCCAAAAGTTGGGTAGCAAACGATTGCTATGTTCATTTTAATGATTTAATCAATGCAATTTAAAGATTATCTATTAATACAAACTCAAACGTAATCAAAATCACTTTGGCTGGTTTCCGGCATAAATTAAAAAAATAGCAGGAGCCTTATCGAGTTGGGGCTTTTGCGATTTCCATTCACCTATAGTTTTAGTTTTTATTGTTTCATTTTCTGCAGTGATGTTGAAGCCAATACATAACAGCGTATTGTTACTGCAATGTGTTAACAATGATTCGATAAGTTGATTATTTCGGTAAGGGGTTTCTATAAATATTTTTGTGCTATTGTTTTTTAATGAACTCAATTCGAGCTCTTTAATTTTTTTAATTCTTTCGCTATTGTCAATAGGTAAATATCCTACAAACTCAAAGGATTGTCCGTTCATGCCACTCGCCATTAATCCTAAAACAATAGCATTAGGGCCAACCAGCGGCTTGATTGTACAATTTAATTTCTGCGCAATGGCAATCAAATCCTGTCCAGGATCTGCTATTCCAGGGCATCCAGCTTCACTTATAATTGAAATGTTTTTTTGTTGCTGAATTGATTTTTTGAAATTATTGACTTGCTCATTTTCTATTTTGTGAATCGTATGCCATTCATAATCATCAATAACAATAGATTTATCCATTTCTTTAAGGAAGCGTCTTGCAGTTCTTTCATTCTCAGCAAAAATAACCTGTGAGTTTTTGATTGCTTCCATCACATACAATGGTATGGTATGGGTGGCATGATCAGATAAAAATGAAGGAATCAAATAAATAGTCGACATGTTATGAGGTTATTACAGGATGCTTTTTGTTATTCAAACTGATGGTTGCTGCAATTACGGCATAGCTTGGTGCAAAAACCCATCCAACTAAGGGTAAGGCATGAAACAGATAAAATACAATTCCATTTCCGATAGCTAAACCTCTGTGTTGTCCTATTAAAAAGATACTTCTGTTTACATCAATATTTTTTCTTGCATGATTATAATCAAGCATTGAAAATCCTATATAGTAACAATCAATTAATAAAAAGAATATTGGAGTTGGCCATCCAACAAAAGGAATTAATGATAACATAAAAAATGTCAGGAAGTATATTGTTTGCCAAAAAAAATTTCTTATTGCAATTTTTGAGCCTCTGACAATATCACTGATAAACTGGTCTTTATTGATTTCGAATTTCTCATTTTTGATTATACTTTCTGTTTTTTCACTTAAATAAGCAATCAAAGGGGAGCCAAGTATGAAGAAAAGAAATTTAAACAACGACAAATAAAAAATTAGTAGCAATAGTCGTAAAAAAATTTGTCCAATAATAAAAAAGAAACTTAACCAGCTGTCTTCCATTTTTTCCAGCCAGTTTTTTGCATGACTTTCAACTAATATCCATTCAATCGCTTCGTTGCTTGAGCTCCAGAAAAATGAAAATCCATAAATAAAAAATAAAGCATAAAATAAGCCGGGTAAAAGGATCCATTTCCACAACTTATGTTTTTTAATAAAGCGATGTGCCTCAAAATAGGATTGTATTGATATGATAATCTCTTTGAGCATTCTCAAAATTTACTTGAAGGGAATTATAACTTTTGCTTAAAAATGTTATTGATACTTAACATTTAAAATTTAGGACATGGGATACCTTTATTTCCAGGAGCTTTATTGATATATATGATAGAAAATTCAGACCCTCCTTTTGATAAGGTTGCAGCTCTAAGGCCACTGGTATTAATATCATAGCTTGCTCCAACTCTTAAGCTGCCGAATTCGATACCTAAATATGGAATTATTGCATCTTTGATTCTAAGCCATGAACCCATATAAAGACTTGTAGGATTGTCGCTATTAGCATTTATGTTGTAAGATAATGCTCCACCCAATATTGTTTCACCAGATTTACTTTGAGATTGATGCAAAACAGAAACATTCAAATCAAGTACATCAGATAAAGGGAAAGTTCCACCGCTATGTACAGTAATTCTGCTCGATAAATTCCAATCATTTCTGTCTTTAAAGCTAATTTTAGGTCTATTGATATGGTACATAGATGCACCTAAGTAATAGTTATTTTCACCATTGCTCGATCCTGAAAATAAAAATCCTGCACTGAAATCCATGTAATTTCTATTTCTACCAGTAAGGGGATTTATACCAATATACTCAGCAGAGGATCCAGGAGAAAATCCATTTTGTCTTAGTTCATCTTCAAAAGTTAATTTTGTTACATCAAGTCCCATACTCGCATAGGTACCCTGAAATCCTAATCCTAAAGTATTAAAACCATCTTCATCAAATGATTTGTGGTAGGAAACTGAAACAGAACCATAATTTAATTTTAAAGCATTATTACCACTAACATCAGACAAACCGGAAATTCCAATACCAAATATATCACCTTGAGGGATTGCATTTTTTAATATAGGAAAGTCAATTGAAGCGCTGGTTGTAACATAAGCTTTTGGAATTGAAGGCCATTGGTCTCTGTGGTTTGCTGCTAATCGCCACATGCCATCAAATTTACCAGTAAAGGCAGGATTAAGAGTTAACGGAGAAGCAAAAAATTGAGAAAAACGAGGGTCTTGAGCTGAAGCATTAATTGCCAGTATCATTAAACTCAGTATGTAGAATAATTTTCTCATTGAGATAAAATAAGGTGTGTAAAGATATAAAATTAAAGGTAATAGTGAGTATGTTTGCCAAATTCAATGATGATTTTTTTTGGAAAACAAATAAAATCAAATTATACTATGTGTAATGTGATTTTATGAATTCAGTATTTTAATGATAATACTGAATTATTGTTGAATTTTAGTACCATAAGCTAAATCTCCAGCATCTCCCAGTCCTGGTACGATGTATCCTTTAGAAGTAATTTCCTCATCTATGTCACCACACCAGATTATTGCATTAGGCTCTGATTTTAAAATCATTTCAATCCCAACTTTACATGCGATTGCACATACGATATGAACCTGCTTAAATTCTCCAACTTTTCGGAGATGCTGAATTGACTTTACCAGTGAGGCACCTGTTGCCAACATGGGATCACTTAAAATAACAATACGGTTTTTAAGATCAGGGCAACTTAAGTATTCTAAACAAATATCAAAGCTTCCATCTGGATTGTGTTTTCTGTAAGCACTTAAATAGGCATTATCTGCCTTGTCAAAATAATTTAATAAACCGTTATGCATGGCTAATCCAGCTCTTAGAATAGTTGCCAATATGGGTTGTTCTTTAATTACTTTTGATGGATGTTCTCCTAATGGGGTCTTTACTAATTTCTCAGTTGATTCTAATTCCTTGCTAATTTCATAACCGATAACTTCTGCAATTCTTTCTAAATTTCTTCTGAATCTTAATCTGTCGTTTTGTATTGTAACATCTCTTAATTCACTTACCCAATTACTAACTAAAGAGTGCTGGCTACTTAAATTATTTACCATTTTTAATATTGTATTATTTTTTATGTAAAATCAAAGTTAAAGAAAACAAAATTCACAGATAATAATCAATAGGTAAGAGATGAAAACAACAATCAAATCTATAATAAATAAATTAGTCTGGCTAAATTAAATTCATTTTTTGTTATGAGAATGATTACAGCTAAATGATATACTTTTCTTGTGTAGAACTAAATAAATTTAAACTGGTTGCCATCAAAAAGCCCTTTATCGCTCAATTTGAGAGAAGGAATAACCAATAGTGCCATAAAAGATAAAGTCATGAAAGGGGCACTTAAATGGCTACCCAATACTTTTTTTGAAAACAAATCTATTTCAGTGTAAGCTTTTGCAACATCATAACCATTTAAATTATTCATCAAACCAGCTACGGGAAGTGCTAGTACCTTTTGGTCATTTTCACTTACAGCACTTACTCCTCCTCCGGATTTTATTATTTGATTTACTGCTTCGCATATACTTTTATCATCAACACCTACTGCAACAATATTATGACTGTCATGAGCAACGGAAGAAGCCAATGCGCCTTTTTTTATTCCGATATTTTTGATGAATGATTTTGCAATGGGTTGATTTGAATATCTGTTCACCACAACGATTTTTAAAATATCATTATCAACATCAGATACAATTTTGCCATCAATTATTTTTGGGGTTGCATTAATTTTATTGGTGATTAATTGGCCGTCTAATGCTTCAATAACGTTTATGGTTACTTGATTTTCATAAGGTACTTCAAAGTCGTTGATGGTTTTCTCAGTACAGTTAAATTGATTGATAATTGATGCTGGTTTTGGATTAATTAAAGAGGTTCCATTTTCTGCAACAAGCTGGCCATTGATGTAGGTTTGATTAACATCAAAATCAATTAGATTATTTACTACAATAAAATCTGCCCAATCTTTTACATTTAGTGTCCCTACATCCATTTTATAATGCTCAACTGGATTGATACATGCAGCTTTTAAGACTTTAAACTTGTCAATCCCTTTTTTTATTGCTCTTGCACAAAGCTGGTTTATATGCCCCTCAGCTAAACTATCGGGGTGTTTATCATCACTACAAAACATCATGTTGTTGTAATGCTCATGCATAAGGTTGATTAAGGCTTCAAAATTTTTAGCTGCACTTCCTTCTCTGATAAGAATTTTCATTCCAAACTTCAGCTTATCTAATGCTTCATCTTCTGTGAAGCATTCATGATCTGTAGAAATGCCTGCATCTATGTATCTTTTCGCATCATTTCCTCTTAATCCTGGCGCATGACCATCAACTGGTTTGCCCTGTTTTTTTGCATAGTTTATTTTTTTGAAAACCTCCGGATCCTGGTTGAGAACACCAGGAAAATTCATCATCTCACTTAGATACTTGATTTCAGGCATTTTCAAAAGTTCATCAACCTGATCTGCATTAATACTTGCACCTGCTGTTTCAAAAATGGTAGCTGGCACACAACTTGGAGCTCCAAATGTACATTTGAATGGAACTGTTTTTGAATTTTCAATCATGTATCTAACTCCGTCCATGCCACAAACATTTGCAATTTCGTGAGGATCGCTTATGGTTCCAACGGTGCCGTGAACAACTGCTAGTCTTGCGAATTCAGAGGGTACAAGCATTGAACTTTCAATATGTACATGACTATCAATAAAACCGGGTATGATATAGTGCTTTTCCTTTTTTTCTTCACCTTTTAATTGAATTGAATCTATTTTATTGTTGACAACAGTTAGGGTACCCCAATTAATTTCTTTTGAGATGATATTTACTATGTTCCCTTCTATTGAAAAATTATTCATAAATAAGTATTGATTGATTCAAATAAACCCAATTGATATCTTAGGATAGCTATAAGTTGATTTCCTGTTTTAATCAAGCAAATCTGGTCTTCTGATTTTTGTTCTTTCCAAGGATTGATTGGTTCTCCATTCATCAATAAGTTTATGGTTCCCGCTCAACAATACTTCCGGCACTTTCCAATCTCTATATATTTCTGGTCTGGTATAAACAGGGGGCGCCAACAAGTTATCCTGAAAGGAATCGCTTAATGCGGAGCTTTCATCATTAAGTACTCCAGGAATCAGTCTGCCAATGGAGTCAGTAAGAACAGCAGCAGCCAATTCGCCACCACTTAAAACATAATCACCAATTGAAATTTCTTTGGTAACAAAATGATCCCTGAATCTTTGATCTATTCCTTTGTAATGTCCACATATCAGTAGTAGATTATTCTTTAATGAAAGTGCATTAGCCATTTTCTGATTGTATGTTTCTCCATCTGGTGTTAGAAAAATGATATCATCATAGGTATTGCTTTTTTGCAGCGATTCTATTGCATTAACAAGCGGATCAATCATCATTACCATACCGGCTCCGCCACCAAATGGATAATCATCTACCTGAGCACGAGGATAAGTTGTATATTCTCTCAGGTTAATTATATTCACACTTAAAAGACCTTTGTCTTGAGCGCGTTTCATGATGGAATGAGAAAAGGGCCCATTCAATAATTCAGGAACTACAGTAATGATATCAATTCTCATTTTTAATTTTTAGCTGTTTTTGTTCTATCATCATATTTCTAAAAAATCATCCAAGTCTCTTTTGTTCTTTTTAGTAGGTCTGCCAGATTTGCTTAATCTTTTTCCGGTGTGAAATACTGCTGCTTCAAATTTAATTCTGTTTAATTCTTCTACAGGTGTTAAATCCTCATAAAATTTAATGGCTTCAGTATATTGTACTCTATTATGGAGAAGGCCTTTTACCTTAATAACCCATTTTTTGGTTGATGTTTTTATTTCAAATTCATCTCCAATACTTACTTGTTTTGAGGGTTTACAATTTTCATTGTTCGCCTTTACTTTTCCTTTTTCACAGGCATCTGTTGCAAGAGTTCTGCTTTTAAATAAGCGAATGCTCCATAGATACTTATCCAATCTGAGTTTTTCTGTTGCCATTATAATACAAAAGTAAGTTTCTTTTCATAGTAAAATGATTACATGATTTGGCTTTTTCTTATTTTAGCAGGTAGATGATTAAAATATAAACAAAACTCTTTTTATGCGATTTTTAAATGTAGTGATTATCTTTTTTTTGACAATTCAATTTTCTTTAGCACAAACTAGTTTTAACTGGACTGCAGATGGATTGGCATATACCAAATTTGTTGATGGGAATCTAGTTAAAATTGACCCCAAAAAAGACAATCAAACCGTTTTATGTAAAAAAGATCAACTTACTCCCACGGGTTCATCAACTCCATTAGCTCCACAATCCTATCAAATTTCAGATGATAATTCAAAGTTGTTGATGTTTGTAAATACAGGTAAAGTTTGGAGATATAAAACAAGAGGTGATTATTGGGTTTTCGATTTTGTAAAAAATAAACTCTTTCAATTGGGTAAAGGGTTGTCAAATCAAAGTTTGATGTTTGCTAAATTTTCACCTAACAGTAAAATGGTAGCATATGTTAGTAACCATAATTTATTTGCTGAAGATTTAGAGTCTGGATTGATGAAAAAACTAACGGTAGATGGCACACGAAAATTGATCAATGGTACTTTTGATTGGGTATATGAAGAAGAGTTTGGATGCAGAGATGGGTTCAGGTGGTCGCCAGACAGCAAACAAATTGCCTATTGGCAAGTGGATGCAACTAAAATCAAAGATTATTATATGTTGAATGCTACAGATTCTGTTTATTCTAAAATAATACCTGTTGAGTATCCTAAGGTGGGCGAAACGCCCTCTCCTGTTAAAATTGGAGTAGTGGCGTTAGCTAATCTTTATACCAAATGGATGAATATAAGTGGTGATCCGAAAGAGCATTACATACCAAGAATGGAGTGGAGCGATAATAACGAATTAATTATTCAACAACTTGATAGAAAACAACAAGAGAGTAAATTGTTGTACTGTAATGTTAAAGACGCTAGTTCATATACATTTTGGGCAGAAAATGATAAGGCTTGGGTAGATTTAAACACAGATGACCCCAAAGGTTGGTATTGGATTAACAATCACCAGGATTTTTTATGGGTTAGTGAAAAAAATGGATGGAGACATATTTATAAGATCAGCAGAGATGGAAAAACAGTAACTGATTTAATTAAAGGGAATTATGACATCGGACAAATAAAATCGATAGATGAACAAAATAATTTTGTTTATTTTTCAACAACCAATCCTGATAATTCCACACAGTTATATTTATCTAGAGTTCGCATTAATTCTAATCTTACACCAGCTCAAAAAGAATATTCAGAGGGTTCGGTGAGTTCTGCAAGCCTTGCAGGGACTAACCAATACAGCATTTCAAATGGAGCAAAAATTGCTTTCCATACTTTTAGTAATCACAATACACCTGAGGTTTCAGAATGGATTTCATTGCCAGATAACACTCCATTAAGTAAAGAAAAAAGTATTGTAAAAAATATTAAAACTGATAATACAATCAATGTTGAATATCTAAAGCTTAAAACAGTTGACGGTATTGTGCTTGATGCATGGATTAGAAAGCCTCATAATTTTGATTCTTCCAAAAAATATCCATTGGTCGTTTATGTTTATGGAGAACCAGGCGCAACAACAGTAGATGATGTTTATGGCAATCACGACAATTTTTTATTTAATGGAGATATGAACAGCGAAGGTTACATTCAATTGGCTTTGGATAATAGAGGAACGCCTTCACTTAAAGGTGCTGCTTGGAGAAAATCTATTTACAGAAGAAATGGCCAAATTAACATCAGAGATATGGCTATGGGCGTGAGAAAAGTTATGGAATATTCCTTCATAGATAAAGACAGGGTAGCTGTTTGGGGATGGAGTGGTGGTGGGTCTTCTACACTTCATTTGTTATTTCAATTTCCGGATTTATTTAAAACTGGAGTTGCAATTGCACCTGTTTCAAATCTGTTGTTTTATGATAATATTTATACAGAGAGATACATGGGACTTCCACAGGAGAATATGGAGGATTATGTAAAAGGATCAGCTATAAATTTTGCAAAGAATTTACAGGGTAATCTCTTGCTTATTCATGGCAGCGGAGATGATAATGTACATTACAGTAATGCGGAGGCACTTGTGAATGAGCTTATCAAATACAATAAACAATTTGATTTTATGGAGTATCCTAATCGTACTCACAACATCAGTGAGGGAGAAGGAACTATTTTGCATTTATCTACTCTTTATTCCAACTATATCAGAAAAAATTGTCCGGGAGGAGCAAAATAAGTTTAGCGTTTACCCGGATATTCTTTGAGTGCAACTTCCAGGCAATCCATTGCTTGATTAATGGCATCTACATTCAGTACATATGCAAGTCTGACTTCATTTTTTCCAAGCCCTATTGTAGAGTAAAATCCTGTTGCAGGAGCCATCATAACAGTTGCGTTGTTGTAAGAAAAAGAATCTAATAACCATTGACAAAACAAATCACAATCATCTATGGGTAAGCGCGCCATAGCATAAAATGCTCCTCCAGGATTAGGACAAAAAACACCAGGAATAGCGTTTAATCTCTTTACTATGGTATCTCTTCTTAATTTGTATTCTGCTTTTGTGATGTCAAAATAGTCGTCAGGTAAATCTATTGCTGCTTCACCAAGTAATTGAGCATAATAGGGCGGACTTAATCTGGCTTGTGCAAATTTCATTGCGGCATCTAATACTTCTTTATTTTTTGTAACTAGTGCTCCAATTCTTCCACCACATGCACTGTAACGTTTGCTGATGGTATCCATCAAAATAACATGTTGTTCTGCTCCTTTTAAATGCATTGCACTCACTTGTTTGCCCTCATAACAAAACTCTCTGTAAGCTTCATCTGCAAAAAGAAATAAATCATGTTTTATCACAATATTCTTTAGCGTTTCCATTTCTTCTGCACTGTATAAATATCCAGTTGGATTGTTCGGATTACAAACAACAATCGCTTTTGTATTTTT
The DNA here is from genome assembly GCA_027484165.1 of Chitinophagaceae bacterium. Classification (GTDB taxonomy): domain Bacteria; phylum Bacteroidota; class Bacteroidia; order Chitinophagales; family Chitinophagaceae; genus Ferruginibacter. Next base: position 13,892 of record JAIXWH010000140.1, read on the forward strand.
TGTTATGGCTTTTTCAAAATCTTCTATTGGGGGCAAAGCAAAACCGTCTTCGATGTTACTTTTTATAGGAACCACTTTTACGTCAGACTGAGTTGCGAATCCGTTATAATTTGCATAAAAGGGTTCGGGTATGATCACTTCATCTCCCGCGTCTAAACATGCCATAAATCCAAACATAATGGCTTCGCTTCCACCAGTTGTAATAATGATATCATTGTGAGTGATTTCAATATTATTTTTGGCGTAATAGCTCACTAATTTTTTTCTATATGACTCATTGCCCGCACTATGACTATACTCCAAAACTTTGAAGTCGGAGTTCTTTACTGCATCCAAACAAATTTTTGGAGTTTCGATATCTGGCTGGCCGATATTTAAATGAAAAACCTTTATTCCTTTCTTTTTTGCAGCTTCAGCAAATGGAACCAGTTTTCTTATTGGAGATGAGGGCATTTGTTGACCTCTTTTGCTTATGGATAACATGTTGTAAAGATAATGCTTTGTAACAATTAGTATGAAATTCTATAACAAAGAAAGGCTGTCATTGACAGCCTTTCAATATAATATAATCTAGTAGGATTATGGTTTTTTAGTTGCGGGAGCAGCAGCTTTTTTTGCTGGCACTTTTTTAGCCGGTGTAGCTGTTTTTTCTGCAACTACTTCTTTTTTAGGCTCTGTTGCAGGAGTAGCAGCTGGAGCTGATGCAGCGTTTGGATCAGCAATTACCTCTCCTTTGATTGTGATGCTTTTCATACCCTCAATACCTGCAAATTTTACAGTAAGATGTTTTTCAAACATACCAATGTTTTTTGCATTGTAAGTTGCTTTGATCGTTCCTGATTGTCCCGGAGCAATCGGCTCTTTTGTGTAGTCGCTGATAGTGCAACCGCAAGTTGGGTTAGCCTGCTCAATTAATAAAGGTTCTTTACTGATGTTTGTAACTTCAAAAACTCCTTGAGATGGATTGTTTTGAATGAGTTTTCCCAATTCAAGAGTTTCTGATTTGAATTTTGCAACATCATCAGCAGTTTTTTTAGGAGCAGCTTCTGTTGTTGCTTCTTGAGCAAATAATCCAGTGGTAAGAGCCAAAGCAGTTAGTGAAAGTAATAGTTTTTTCATTTTGTTTATTTTTTGTTTTTAATAATTGTTTTATTTTTTGTCTTTTAATTCTTGAGTTGCAGTGTTTGCAGGAGCGCTGGCCGCAGGTGTTTTCCATACTTCACCTTTAATAGTAATTACTTTGGATAAAGTATCACAATAGGTTATAGTAATATTTTTTGTGAAATTTCCTTCAGCCGCTGCATTATATCCTACTTTGATATTACTTGATTCTCCAGGATTCATCAATTTGTCTTTTTCCCATTCAGGTGTAGTACAACCACAACTTGCCTGAACGTTTGTCAATTTATAGGGTACTGAAGCACTGTTGGTAACTTTAAAAGTGTGAAGAACTGGTTTACCCTGAGGAATTTTACCAAAGTCGAAGGTTTCTTCACTGATACTCATAGAAGGTAAGGTGTTAGAAGCCGCATCATTTTTAGCTATTCCTTTCTCTAATTTGTTTTGTGCATTAGAATAATACGTCAAAATCGACCAGGTAATTATTAAAACAATTTTTTTCATTTTCAACATCTTCAAATTAGGGGTTAAAGATAATAAATCAATTCATAAATGCATAATTTGAGAACTTGTTTACTGATTTTTAACAATCAGCTATGAATATCTTATTTTTGGTACTTATTTCAGTTTTATGGCTACAACAACAAACGATGCTGCTACTTTGGATAATTTAAGTTTTGATCATTTCAGAAATGCAGTTTTAGAAGATTATAGAATTTGCTGTGAAAGCAGAGAAACCAGTCTTTTGGGTAGAAAAGAAGTACTAACAGGAAAAGCTAAATTTGGCATATTTGGGGATGGAAAAGAAGTGGCTCAGGTTGCAATGTCCAAATTTTTTAAGCCTGGCGATTTCAGATCGGGATATTATAGAGATCAAACTTTTATGTTTTCAAGTGGCAAAGCCACTATCGAACAGTTTTTTTCTCAATTGTATGCAGATTCAGATGTTGCTAATGATCCATTCAGTGCTGGTAGACAAATGAATGCCCATTTTGCATCAAAATTTGTTGATCATGATGGTAATTGGTTGGATTTAGCCACTTCAAAAAATATCTCCAGTGATATTGCCCCAACAGCCGGGCAAATGGTGAGAGGTTTGGGTTTGGCATTTGCTTCAAAAGTATTTAGAAATGTAGAAGAATTGAAAGAGGTTAAAAATTTGAGTACTAATGGAAATGAAGTTTGTTTTTGTACCATTGGAGATGCTTCTACGAGTGAGGGGCAGTTTTGGGAAACCATGAACGCGGCAGGTGTGCTTCAGGTGCCATTGGCTGTATTTGTATGGGATGATGGTTATGGGATTTCTGTTCCTAAAAAATACCAAACAACTAAGGAGTCCATTTCTGAAGCTTTAAGTGGTATGCAAAAAGAGGAGGGCACCAATGGACTTGATATTTATAAATTAAAAGGTTGGGATTATGCCGGAATGTGCGAAATTCTTGAGTTTGCCATTCAAAAAATCAGAGATACTCATATCCCAGCACTTTTTCATGTTGAAGAAATAACACAGCCACAAGGACACTCCACATCAGGTAGTCATGAACGTTATAAATCAGAGACAAGGTTAGCATGGGAAAAAGAGTGGGATTGTATCAAACAAATGCGCAAATGGATTTTGGAAAATGGGTTAGCCGAAGAAGCTGATTTGCTTGAAATTGAAAAAAATGCAATTCAATTTGTTAAAGAGAGTAAGAATAGTGCTTGGAGTAAGTACCATCAGCCCTTAAAAAATTTAGTTGCTGAATCAGTTTCACTACTCAATGCTACAAATTCAATAAGTCCTTCTATTCAATCTATCGTCAATGAATTGTCATCTGTACGCGAACCCATGCTTAGAGATGTTATGAAGGCGTTATCGAATGCATTAGATGATTATGGAACTTCAAATGATGCTTCAATTTCATCTGTTTCTGAATTTTATCAAAAACTAAAACAAGAAAGCGAAATTAAATATGATTCCTACCTGTATAACGAAGGCCCTAAATCTGCTTTAAAAGTAAAAACGGTTGATGTGGTTTATGAAAATGATGCGCCCTTGATGAATGGATTTGAGGTGCTCAATAATTATTTCGATCTGCTTTTTGCATCAAACTCCAAAGTCGTTGCATTTGGCGAAGACTTGGGTCATATTGGTGACGTAAATCAGGGATTCAATGGATTGCAGGAGAAGTATGGAATACAGCGAATATTCGATACCGGTATCAGAGAATTGACTATTATGGGACAAGGAATCGGTCTTGCGATGAGAGGATTAAGGCCTATTGCAGAGATACAATACTTAGACTATTTATTATATGGTTTGCAGCCGCTAAGTGATGATGTTTCAACATTGCATTTTAGAACTGCAGGCCAGCAAAGTTGTCCGTTAATTGTGCGTACAAGAGGTCATCGTTTAGAAGGTATCTGGCACAGTGGTTCGCCAATGGGAATGATCGTAAATGCACTCAGAGGAATGTATGTTTGTGTGCCTAGAAATATGACACAGGCAGTAGGAATGTACAACACTTTGTTACAAAGCAATGATCCCGGATTAGTAATTGAATGTTTGAACGGATACCGACTCAAAGAAAAACTTCCTTCTAATTTGTTAAGTTACTCTGTTGCATTAGGGGTGCCCGAAATTATCAAAGAAGGTGATGATATCACCATTGTAACTTATGGTTCTACGCTTCGCATTGTACAGGAAGCAGCTGTTAAATTAGAATCTATGAATATTTACTGCGAAATTGTTGACGTGCAAACTTTGTTGCCATTTGATCTACATCATATCATTTCGAAATCATTAAATAAAACCAATCGTATTTTATTTGTTGACGAGGATGTACCTGGAGGAGCAACAGCATACATGTTTACTAAAGTAATGGAGGAACAGAATGGGTACAAAATGCTTGATGTTGCTCCAAGAACCTTATCTGCAAAAGCACATAGACCTAGTTATGGAAGTGACGGCGATTATTTTTCAAAACCGAATACAGAGGATGTAGTTCGGGTAGTTAAAGAAATGATGGCTGAGTAAAGACTTATTTTAAATTATGATAAACTTTCTGAACATCTTCGTCTTGTTCTAATTTATCTACTAATTTAAGTACTTCTTGTGCAGCATCTTCACCCAATTCAACAGTGTTTGCCGGTATTCGTGTAAGCTCTGCTGTTACTACTTCAATACCTTTTTCTTCAAGGGCTTTACTCATGTTTCCAAATTCATTGAATGCAGTTCTGATGATAATATTTCCTTCTGCATCTTCACCGATTTCTTCCAATCCAAAATCAATCAACTCTAACTCAAGATCTTCAATATTCAAACCTGCATTTTTAATTTTAAATTCACCCATTCTATTGAAGGTGAAGGCAACGCTTCCACTTGTACCTAAAGTGCCATTTCCTTTGGTGAAATGCATACGAACATTAGCAACAGTTCTGGTCGAATTGTCTGTTGCAGTTTCAACCATAATCGCAACACCATGTGGGCCGTATCCTTCATAAACAATCTCATCGTAATTGGTGGTGTCTTTACCCATAGCTCTTTTGATAGCAGCCTCAACACGATCCTTAGGCATATTGCATGCCTTCGCATTTATATAGCATCTTCTTAAAGCAGGGTTGTTATCTGGTTCAGGCCCTCCACTTTTGACAGCGATGGCAATTTCCTTACCAATACGAGTGAAATTTTTTGCCATTTTATCCCAACGGGCAAACATGGCACTTTTTCTAACTTCAAATATCCTTCCCATAGTATGGTTGATTTAATGTTGTGGGGGGCAAATGTACGAAAATGATTTTTTTCTTTATTTGTCAACTCTAAAATTCTAATTTTTTTGAGTGTTATCTTCGTTCTATGGAAAAAAAGTTCAGCTACGAGAAGTTACTGTCATTCACTCAATCAGTATTTCAACATATTGGCTGTAGTTCAAAAGATGCGCTTACTGCATCTTTAAATTTATTGAGTGCGGATTTAAGAGGGGTGGATAGTCATGGAGTTGCTAGATTAAGCGGATATGTGAGGTTATGGGAAGTAAACAGAATCAATGCAAAGGCAGATATAAAAGTAATACATGAAACACCAAGTACAGCAGTAGTGGATGGCGATAGTGGCTTAGGATTGGTGGTTGCACCTTTTGCAATGCAAGTAGCGATTGATAAAGCAAAACAAGTGGGGTCGGGATGGGTTAGTGTTCAAAACAGTAATCATTTTGGTATTGCCGGACAGTATGCAATGATGGGATTAGATCACGATATGATTGGTATTGCAATGACCAATGCTTCTGCTTTGGTTGCACCTACGTTTTCAAAAGAAAGAATGTTAGGAACCAATCCAATTGCAGTTGCTGTTCCTGCTGGAAACGAGCCGCCATTTGTTGCAGATTTCGCTACAACTACTGCAGCAAACGGAAAATTAGAGATCCTACAAAGAAAAAATCAACCTGTTCCAGAAGGATGGGTACAAAATAAAGAGGGTAATCAAAGTTATGATGCTCATGAGTTGAAAAAAGGTGGAGCATTATTGCCTTTGGGCAGCGACAGAGAGCATAGTAGTCATAAAGGATATATGTTGGGTTCAATAGTTGATATTTTTTCAGGAGTGCTAAGTGGTGCCAATTATGGTCCCTGGGTGCCTCCTTTTCCTGCTTATATTCCAATGCCAGAGCAAATGCCAGGAAAAGGAATCGGACATTTTTTTGGTGCAATGAGGATTGATGCGTTCAGAACTGCTGATGCCTTTAAAAAAGATATGGATCAATGGATTTGTCGATTCAGAACTGCCCAACCCATAAATCATGAAGAAAAAGTGATAATTCCCGGAGATCCAGAACGCGAGATGGAAAAATTTCGAAAAGTAGACGGAATAACCCTTTTGGAGGATGTTCACAATGATTTAATGACATTATCCGACAAGTTTGAGATTAAATTATAAAAATATTTTACTCTCTATGCAATAAATCATTCATAGTGTGCGTTTTACAAATGGTTTTTCATAGGATATTGGATTAATACGGGCTGCGATTTCTATCATAGCCCCTTTTTTATTTTATAAGGTCTCATCATCATAAAAAAAGCACCGATATTAAATCAGTGCTTTTTTCTTTTTCAAATTTGAGGCAGGTCGTAACCTGAATAAATTAAACAATCAACATCGCATCTCCATAACTGAAGAAACGGTATTTATCTTTTATTGCTTTATTGTATGCTTCAATCATCAAATCATAACCTGCAAATGCGCAAGCCATGATCATTAAACTTGTTTTTGGAAGATGGAAATTGGTTACCAATGCATCAGCAATATTGAAATCATGTGGAGGGTGAATGAAATTATTTGTCCAGCCTTCCGATGGTTTTAATAATTTTTGAGCTGTGAAAGATGTTTCTAAAGCTCTCATGGTTGTTGTTCCGATGGAGCAGATTCTGCGATTACCTTCTTTTGCTTTGTTTACAATTGCGCATGCAGTTTCATCTACTTTATAATATTCTGCATCCATTTTATGCTTACTCAAATCTTCCACTTCGATAGGACGGAATGTACCAAGCCCAGTATGAAGGGTAACTTCGGCAAAGCGAATTCCCTGGATTTCAAGACGCTTAATCAGTTCTTTACTGAAATGGAGTCCTGCAGTTGGTGCGGCAACGGCACCCTCGTGTTTTGCATAAACAGTTTGATATCTTTCTTTATCTTCTTCTTCAGGTTTACGTTTGATGTATTTTGGTAATGGGGTTTCTCCCATGAAATCTAACATTTTTCTGAATTCTTCTTCAGAACTTTCCCAAAGAAAACGGATGGTACGTCCACGGCTAGTGGTATTATCAATTACTTCTGCAACCAACTCATCGTTTTCACCGAAATATAATTTATTACCCACTCTGATTTTACGAGCAGGATCAACAATTACATCCCATAATCTATTGGCTTTATTTAATTCTCTAAGAAGAAATACTTCAATCTTAGCTCCAGTTTTTTCCTTTCTTCCATACATTCTTGCAGGAAATACTTTGGTATTGTTTACAACAAAAACATCTTTGTCGTCGAAGTATTCCATGATGTCGGAAAATTGTCTGTTTTCAATTTGACCAGATTGACGATGGATAACCATTAGTCTGCTTTCCTCCCTTTTCTTGGTAGGGTGTTGAGCGATAAGATTGAGCGGTAAATCGAAACGGAATTGAGATAATTTCATGTGTTTATATTAACTGTTTAGTTTAAATTTTTCACATGCCGTATATCAATGAGTAAGTCAGTCTACTGAGTTAAGCCTTTTGGTTATTTAGGCACATATCATGTTACGGCATGATTTTGAGACTGCAAAGGTAACTTAAAAATGCAGAAGTTATTTGTAAGAGTTATAAAATTTAGAGAAAAACGAAATAAGCTTGAACTTAAAACTTCAAATGTCTCACCGTTAAGCCATCATTGATCAATTGTTTCAAGGAGTCGATACCAATTTTAAGATGTCGCTCTACAAATTGATTGGTGACTACCTGATCGCTAGCTTCGGTTTTTACGCCTTCGGGTACCATAGGAGAATCACTAACTAGTAGAAGTGCACCAGTAGGAATTTTATTGTAAAAGCCAACAGAGAAGATGGTAGCAGTTTCCATATCAATAGCATGTGCTCTTACTTTTTGAAGATATTCTTTAAAAGCTTCATCGTGTTCCCATACTCTTCTATTTGTAGTGTAACAAACACCAGTCCAATAGTCGCATTCGTAATCTCGTATGGTTGTTGAAATGGCTTTTTGCAAAGCAAAGGCTGGGAGTGCAGGTACTTCTGGTGGGAAATAGTCATTACTTGTACCCTCACCTCTAATCGCTGCTATTGGAAGAATCAAATCGCCGATTTTGTTTCTTTTTTTAAGTCCACCGCATTTCCCTAAAAACATAACTGCTTTTGGATTAATGGCAGTTAGTAAATCCATGATGGTAGCGGATCCGGGACTTCCCATTCCAATATTAATGATGGTTATATTATCGGCAGTCGCACATTGCATCGGTCTTTCTAATCCTACAATCTCTACTTTATTCCACTCCGCAAATAATTTGACATAATTTGAAAAATTCGTAAGTAAAATGTACTCTCCAAAATTTTCAATTTTTTGTCCTGTATACCTGGGTAACCAGTTGGTAACAATCTCTTCTTTAGTCTTCATATCAAAAAAATTTTAATATTAAAAGTACAAAAAAAATCGCTCTATATCAAATAAATATAGGGTTTTAAGCTATTCACAGTGTTTAACTTATTGATATTTAATTTGTGTTTTCTTTTAGTAGTTTTGGAATCCTAAAAAATAGTTTTGATGCTCAACGTGAAATATCCTGAAAAAAAACCATCAGTCTCTTTAAGAGATGGTGTGGAGAAGATATTTTGCGTAAGCAGAAAAAAATGGGTGGTATTGACCCCTGAGGAGTGGGTGCGTCAAAATTTTATACTCTATTTATCAGAGATACTTCATTATCCGATTTCTTTGATGGCCGTTGAAAAGCAAATAAAGGTTGGAGAGTTAACAAAAAGGTTTGATATCGTTATTTTCAAAGATTCGGTCCCATTTATTCTAATTGAATGTAAGGAAATGAATGTTCCTCTTAACACATCTGTCCTTCGTCAGGTTTTAAATTATAATATTGGTGTTCAATCTCGATTTATTGTGGTTACCAATGGAAATCAATCTTATGCATTTGAAAACGCTGAGAGTGGCTTTATCGAAGTACATGAATTACTGAGCTGCCAGTAGATTTTTTTTAAAAAGTTTGGTCAGTTTGTGATTCTGTTCTATATTTGTCATCCCTTTTTAAAGGGATAAACCCTATTGTTCACAACCAAGAAAATTTCTATTTTTTATGGCTGTTAAAATGAGATTACAAAGACATGGTTCAAAGAAGAGACCATTCTATTTCATCGTTGTTGCTGACGGACGTAGTCCTCGCGACGGAAAATTCATTCAAAAATTAGGTACTTACAATCCTTTGACTGTTCCTGCAACTGTTCAGGTAGATCGTCAAAAAGCTTTGGATTGGTTACAGAAAGGTGCTCAGCCAACTGACACTGTTCGTCGTATCCTTTCATTCAAAGGTGTATTGTATCTGAAGCATTTACTTCGTGGAGTAAGCATGGGCTTATTTGATGAAGCAACTGCAATGGAGAAATTTACCAAATGGAGCGTTGAACACGATGCACAAGTTGCAAAGCGTCAAAGTGCAAACAAAAAAGCACGTATGGATCGCAGTGTTCCAGTAGTGAAGAAAGTTGAAGTAGCAGCTCCAGTAGCTGAAGCTCAAGAAGAAGCACCTGCCGACGCGCCAGCAACCGAAGAAACACCAACAGAAGAATAATACCTCTGTATCGTTAATTCATTCTAAAGCCATTCCGAATCGGAGTGGCTTTTTTTATTTATTAAATTATGGTTTCAATGATTGTATATTAATGCAGGTATCTTATTTTTGCGTACCCAATTATTATGAACCATATCATGCCCTTTTATTTACTTCAAGCAGAAGCCAGCACAACTGCAAATTATTTGCCTATAGTTATTCAAATCGTTTTTGCTTTAGGGTTAGTATTTACCATCATTTGGGGATCTAATTTATTAGGTCCTAAAAGATCAACTTCAGACAAGCTACAAAACTTTGAAAGTGGAATTGAAATTCAGGGAAATGCACGCCAGCCAATGGCTATCAAGTATTTTCTCATAGCTATATTATTTGTTTTGTTTGATGTGGAAGTTATCTTTTTCTATCCTTACGCTGTGAATTTTAGAGAACTAGGATGGGATGGATTTATTGCAGTTTTATTTTTTGTTGCCTCTTTTTTAGCAGGGTTTATTTATATATTTAAGAAAGGTGCAATGAAATGGGAGGATTAAATTGATTTGAAAATTTGAAGATTAGATGATTTGATAATTTGAAGATTTGGAAATCAAAAAAAATCTTCTTCATTAAAATAAATTAAAAATAGATTAATTAAAAAATATGTCTCGTCCAGTACAATTTAATAACACCATAAAATTTGAAGGCATTCCCGAGGGATACATGGGCGAGGGTTTTATGGCAACCAACTTTGAAAAAGTAGTGAGCCTTGCCCGTAAAAATTCCATCTGGCCTTTGCCTTTCGCTACAAGTTGCTGTGGAATTGAATTTATGGCAACAATGGCAAGTCATTATGATTTAGCCCGATTTGGTTCTGAGAGAGTTGGATTTTCACCACGTCAATGCGACTTGTTGATGGTTATGGGAACCATTGCAAAAAAAATGGGTCCTGTATTAAAGCAAGTATATGTTCAAATGGCAGAGCCTCGTTGGGTAATTGCAGTAGGTGCTTGTGCAAGCAGCGGTGGCATATTTGACACTTATTCGGTTTTGCAAGGAATAGATCAGGTTATTCCAGTTGATGTTTACGTTCCAGGTTGTCCTCCAAGACCTGAAGCGATTTTGGATGGCTTTATGAAAATTCAGGAATTGGTTAATGCGGAGGGATTAAGAAGAAGAAACAGTGATCAGTATAAAGAGTTGATGAATAGTTATGGAATACAATAGCTGTTTAATAAGTTGAAAAGTTGAATAAGTTCAATAGGTTAAATATACATTCTGAATAACCTTTTAAACATCTTGAACTTTTTAAACACTTGAAACAAAAAAGAAATGTTGACAAACGAAATTATAAAACAAAAGCTTACAGAAAAATTCGGTGATGCATTAACCGATTGGCAGGAGCCATATGGCATGTTGACATTCACTGCACCAAAAGAAATGAATTTAAAAGTGATGCAGTTTTTGTTTGATGATGCTGAATTAAAATTTAATTTTTTAACGGATTTGCAAGCTGTTCATTATCCAGATAATAAAGGAGCAGAGTTGGCAGTGGTTTATCATTTGCATAACTGGAGAGATAATGTTCGCATCAGATTTAAAGTTTACACAGACATCAGTCAAACCGATGTATATAGTGCAACAGCTTTATATCAATCTGCAAATTTCATGGAAAGAGAAACCTACGATTTTTATGGAGTGAATTTTGTAGGACATCCGAACTTAATAAGAATTCTGAATGTAGATGAAATGGATTATTTCCCGATGAGAAAAGAATTTCCATTGGAAGATCAAACCAGAATTGACAAAGATGATGACATGTTTGGAAGGGGATAAGAAAAGGAGTTGATTTGAAAATTTGTTAATTAAAAAAATATAGATTGGCACATCTTCAAATTTTCAAATGACCAAATTGAAATTATGAGCGATCACATATTATTACCGGAAGGAAGTATCGAAAAGCAAACGACCACATTAAATTTGGGGCCTACGCATCCTGCTACCCATGGAGTATTTCAAAATATTTTAGAACTGGATGGAGAGCGAATCATGAAAGCTACTTCAACAGTAGGCTATATTCACAGAGCATTTGAAAAAATTTCAGAAAGAAGGAATTTATATCAAATTACCCCACTAACAGATCGTTTAAATTATTGTTCTTCTCCTATAAATAATATGGGGTGGCATTTAACTTGCGAAAAATTATTGGGTGTTACTACACCAAAACGTGTGGATTATCTCCGTGTGATCATCATGGAGTTGGCTCGAATTTCAGACCATTTGATTTGTAATTCAATTGTGGGAGTGGATAGTGGGGCCTACTCAGGGTTTTTATATGTGATGCAATTCAGAGAATTGATTTATGAAATTTACGAAGAAGTTTGTGGATCAAGATTAACTACTAACATCGGCCGTATTGGCGGTTTCGAAAGGAATTTTACTAATGCAGCATTTGAAAAGTTAGAGAAGTTTTTAGATGAAAAGACAGGATATCCTGCTCAGTTAAAAGAGTTTGAAAATTTATTTTCCAGAAACAGGATTTTCATGGAACGCACTATTGGTTGTGGTCCAATTGCTGCTGAACGTGCCATGAATTATGGATTTACTGGTCCAAATTTACGCGCGGCTGGTGTTGATTATGATGTAAGGGTTCACACTCCATATAGTAGCTATCAAGATTTTAATTTTACTGTTCCTGTAGGTACTACGGGTGACTGTTATGATCGTTTTTTGGTTCGTAATGAAGAGATGTGGCAAAGTTTAAGCATCATCAGACAAGCTTATCAAAAAGTTCAAGAATTCAAGGGAGCAGAAGCTGAAGTTTTTCATGCTGATGTTCCTGCCTATTATCTTCCTGAAAAGAAAGATGTATACACTAAGATGGAAGCACTAATCTATCATTTCAAAATTATCATGGGAGAAACTGAAATGCCTGTTGGTGAAGTTTACAATTCAGTTGAAGGTGCTAATGGCGAGTTAGGTTATTATTTAATCAGTGATGGCGGACGCACTCCATATCGATTGCATTTCCGTCGTCCTTGTTTTATCTATTATCAGGCATATCCCGAATTAATTCAGGGTGGTATGTTAAGTGATGCGGTAATTACAATGAGTAGTTTGAATTTGATTGCAGGAGAATTGGATGCGTAGTGATAAATAAAAAGTAAAAAGTTAAAAAGTAAATAACAAATATTTTAACTTTTGAATTTTAATTTTTGAATTTTTTAAAATGATACAGTTTAAAGAAACAAGTTTGGCAAAAGTGAAAGAGATTATTGCTCGTTATCCGAGTGGTAAACAAAAGAGTGCTTTGTTGCCAGTATTGCATTTAGCCCAGGTTGAATTTGATGGTTGGTTAGATGTTCCTGTTATGGATTATGTAGCTGGATTATTAGAGATTGAACCGATTGAAGTATACGAAGTAGCAAGTTTTTACAGCATGTTTAATTTAAGGCCTGTTGGAAAGTTTGTATTTGAAGTTTGTCAAACCGGTCCTTGCATGCTTAACGGAAGTGATAACATCATCGATTATATCAAACAAAAATTAAACATCGGAGTTGGTGAAACTACTACTGATGGTATGTTCACCTTGAAAACAGTGGAGTGTTTGGGTGCTTGTGGATACGCGCCTATGATGCAGTTTGGAAAAACTTATCGTGAGCATTTAACAAAAGAAAAAGTAGATTCTATTATTGAAGAGTGTAGAGCAAAACAGAATTAATTCATGGAAGCAATCATACCATATTTAACTTTTAACGGCACCGCAAAACAGGCTTTTGAGTTTTATGCGAAAGCATTAAATGGTGAAATTGTTGCAATGAATTATTTTGGAGATTCTACAATGGAAAGCAAACCTGAAGATAAAGACAAAGTAATGCATAGTATATTGAAAGTTGGAAATTTGACTATAATGACTTCGGATTCTCATTCTGGTCAGCAAGTATCAAGTGGTTCAATGGTAAGTCTTTCCATGAATTTTAATGATGAAGAGAGTATCACCAAAACATATCATGCATTTTCTGAAGGCGCAGAAATTATTATGCCTTTGCAAGATACTTTTTGGGATGCAAAATTTGGAATACTGAAAGATCAGTTCGGAATTCAATGGATGTTTAATTACGATAAACCTAAGAAAGAAGCATAATTCTTTCATATAGTATATGAGTAAAAAATTATTATTAGAAAAAGCACATGTTGAAGGTATTCGTCATTACGATGTATATCGTCGCGAAGGCGGTTATCGTAGTGTTGAAAAAGCATTGAAAATGCAACCTAATGATATTGTTGAAGAAGTGAAGAAAAGTGGATTGAGA
>JAIXWH010000037.1 GCA_027484165.1 Chitinophagaceae bacterium
TAATTGGGAGAAGTTCTTTCATTTGAATCAAAAGTTAAATATGGGTCTCCGTACACCCTGGTTGAACATAAAAACAAAGCCCTGAATAATCAGGGCTTAAATAAGTGTTCAGCGGAGAGTTAGGATTGTGAACCATCCACTCCAACGTCTTTATATTCAATAATTTATTTCAACTTTTTCACCCTAGAAACCCCGGTAGAAACCAAGCAACCCAATTGGGGGGCTTGACTGAACTCCTTGTGTCTCATTCAGGTATTGCAAATATAAGAGTTTCTTTTTGAAAATCAATTCAGAATGAACCCAAAAATGTATTCAACGATTTTCTAGTGTACTATAAAATTTTTCTGCTGGCTCAATCACTCGATTTGCTCAAATATGACCAGGTGATCAATTGAACAATGAACAAATGAACATTTGCTCATGAGGTGATCCCCCCATTTCCACGCCTTTTTTAATTAGTACAAGTACTAAATGTTAGAACTTTTTTGGCAGCGACAAGTTGCATTTTTTGAAATCATATCTAGGGTGGCAGATGGCAAGGTATATATATATATCCTTGCCATTTGCCACATGGTGATTTCACCCGATTTCGAGGAGGAAAACACCATGGTTTTTTGAGTAACATCTCGCAATTTTATCAGTTATGCTTAATATCAACTATTCAAACTATTTTAAAAATGAAAGAAAACTTAACCGTTGTCCTAGAACAACTAAAAACAGCGAAGATCCAGGTGAGTCGTAGAACTCTCCGAAAACAGATCAATCTTTTTGAATTTGATGATTCACATGAAATTGAATTCAATGGGCATCATTCAACAAACAGTCTCGAAGATTACCTCTACAACCTCTATTCCCCTATAAAGAGGCAGGTAGATGATCTGGTGAATAACCTGCCTAAAGAGCCACAGGAGCTCCAAAAGGACTTTGACCTAGCCAGTTTCGAGGTCAAGGAATTTCGACAACGGTATTTCCCAAAGGAAAATATCGAGGTTTTACTTCATCGCGTTGAGCTGCATAAATCCGCTCCCCAGGAGCTTAAACAGGATGATGCAATAAAAAAAAATCCTGAACTATTTTTCTGTACAGTATAAGATTCTCGAAATGCTGGAGGAATTGTTCAGGCATCGCATCGTGCACATCAACAAATTCTGCATTTCTAGAAATACTCCAACCATTCATGATCCAGATTCAATCCTTCCTACCAAGCAAGAATTATCTGCCTATCTATCCGGTCAACTTTCTCTATTCCCTAAAGGTAGTGGATCAACCCTTATTCAATGGAAACGCGACAAGGTCGAGTTTATCGAGCTTTTTATTGCCGTCTATGAAAGCAATTCAGTAATATCTACCTCTAAGAGTAAATTAACCAGGAAGGAATTTTTCGGTCTTTTAATGTGGTTTTTCAATATTCAAATTGGCAACCTGGATTCTTCACTTACAGCAGCAAAAAATCGTAAAATCGAGAACCGTCCTTTTCTTAAAGAGTTATTGGACGCATTTGAATCGTATTGCAATCGGAAGGGCTAAAAAAAATCTTATTGTAGTACAATTGTAGTACAATAATCAACTGAAATCTTCTCGCTAGTCTTGCAGCCGAAATAAATCGGCAGCTATGTGGAATACCCAACAAAATAACGAGAATGCAGTCATCAAGTCTTTGGTTGAAAGGCTGGAAAAGGTTGAAAGAAAGCTCAACGAAATCAGTAAGGAAGTTAAAGAGCCAAAATCGGAATTCAAGTACCTGGATGTTATCAATGCTTCCAAATTCTTGGGGATGTCAAGAGCTAAGCTCTACATCCTTATGCGTGATGGTGTAGTCCCATACACCTATGTCGGAAATCAGCGCAGACTGATTATGGCCGACCTGGTGAAGTATGTCGAAAAGAATTACATCCCGGCAAAGAAATCCATTTTATAACTCTTAAACTAAGTAACTACATGTCATTGAACAAAGATGCTATTCTAAACCTTACCAATGGTGGTATAGATGTTTTCAAACACTTCCTGGGAAGCAAGTTTACCAAAATTGAAAAATCATTCAAGAGCCCATTTTACAACGATACTAAGGCATCTTGCTACATCTACCTGGACAAGAAATCCAGGACTTTTAAATTCAAGGATTTTGGAGATGCCGAATACAGTGGTGATTGCTTCTTCTTTGTGAGTAAGGTTTTTGGATTGAGCTGTGATGACAAAGAAGATTTTATAAGGATCCTTGAAATCATTGACCAGGAGCTGCATCTCAACCTTGAGGACAAAGAACAAAAGCTCGATCGCATTCTTCGAGAAAATAAAGGTGAAGTAAAAGTGGCTGCACAACTGCCTTCCATTCATGATGGATTTGAAACAGCCCAAACTAAAATGCCATTACAGGCAAAAGAATTTACGCCCAAAGAAATTGCCTTTTGGGCACAGTATGGAATCAGCAAGGAAATACTAGACAAGTACCATGTGATTTCCATTCAAAGTTTTTCCGGCGTTGGTAAAGAGGGAAAAGAATACATCCTTGAAACCAATGACACAGAGCCAATTTTCGGCTACCAGGGACGCAGGTACACGAAGTTATACCGTCCTAATTCAAAACTTCGGTTCTTATATACCGGTGAAGTCACCGAGAACTATGTATTCGGATTTGACCAGCTGCCGATTCGCGGTGATGTGTTGTTTATCACTGGTGGCGAAAAAGATGTTCTTAGTCTCGTTTCACATGGATTGACTGCTATTTGCTTCAACAGTGAAACGGCAAATATCCCAAAGAACATGATCCGTGGATTGAGCTACCGATTTAAGCATATAACACTGCTCTACGATGTAGATGATACCGGCCTTGCAGCCATGGAAAAACTCATCGGATCACTGAAAGAATATCAACTCAAAAGCCTACGCCTCCCATTATCTGGTGAGAAAAACGAAAAAGACATTTCCGACTTTTTCAAAATGGGACACAGCCAGGATGACCTGATGATGTTGTTCCGTGAAATGCTAGACCAACTTTATGAAGATACAATTGCCGTTATGCGTTCATGTGAAATTGATTTTGATAATCCGCCCAAAGCGCCGGAGCCATTACTCACCATCAACGAAGTAACCATTGGGACACCTGGAAACTTAGTCTGTATTGCAGGTTCAGAAGGCAGCGGAAAGACGAACTTCTTGGGAGGTATTCTTTCCGGAGCAATCAAGCCGGAAGGAATTGATATTGACACCTTAGGTACGACCATTCGAGAGAATATAGACGAACAGTCTGTTATCCTCTATGATACCGAGCAATCTGAGTTTCAGCTCTACAAAAACCTCACTTACATTCTGAAGCGAGCCAGCTTGAGCAAGCCGCCGGCCTGGTTCAAGGCCTATTGCCTGGTTGGAATCTCCAGGAACGAACGGATGAACTTAATCTTGGAATCCATGGATAGATTCTTTTACGAAAACGGTGGAATCCACATGGTAGTGATTGACGGAATTGCTGACTTACTGGGAGCCGTAAACGATGAGGAAAGCTCCGTGAAGTTGGTTGAGGAATTGTTCCGCATGGCAGCGATCTACAATACCGTTATCATTTGCGTATTGCACATGGCTCCTTCCGGAATGAAGCTTCGGGGACACCTTGGTTCAGAAGTTCAACGCAAGGCAGCCGGAATTCTTCTAATCGAAAAAGACGAGAACAATAATTCAAGTGTCATCAAGGCGCTGAAAGTGAGAGACGGATCACCTTTAGATGTACCAATGATGCAATTTGGCTGGAGTAAAGCGGAAGGCCGTCATGTTTACCTGGGCGAAAAGAGTAAAGAGGATTCTGAAATGCGCAAAGCCAGCGAGTTGAAAGATGCAGCTACTGCTATTTTTAAGGATAAGCACCTAATCACGAATCAAAATCTAATTAAGGCGGTCATGGAGCACATGGATGTTAAGGAACGCACTGCCAGAGCCTACATTAAGTACATGAGAGAGCATGAAATCATTGAGCGAAGCCCGAATAATCCGCAGGAATACCAGCTCTTTGCCATGCCTTTCTAATGATATTCCCATGGTATTACCATGAGATTACCGGACTTGCCCCCCATTTCCGGTGTGAGTCCTCGGTTTTACCGGGGACTTCTGTTTTTGAATCTAATCCTTCCGTTTTTTTAAGAGACACAAAATTAAAAGTCATCAAACTTTGCAATCATCATAAATACAAGTACATTTGACAAAATTGTCAATAGTAAATTATGAGCTCTGGGAAAATTGGTTTTGGTGAATACTTGCATCAATTAAGAACTGCCAAAGGTTTTTCTCAAAAGATTGTTGCAGATAAATTGGGAATAGACATATCAATGTTAAGTAAAATAGAACATGGCGAAAGGCATGTACAAAAGCATATGCTACTTGGAATTTCAGAGCTTTTTGACCTTGATTTGAATAAACTACAATTTGATTTTTTGAAAAATAAAATTGAATTGGAGTATAGCCAAGATCCTTATTTCAAAGATGTCGTTGTTGAGATTGCTAAAAAAAACATAAAAGAAAATAAAAGATGAGAACTTATTTTTACCATAAGCCAAATAGAGAGATCGAAGCTTCGAAAGACGAAAATCTTAATAAGATTGCAAAAAACAGATTGAAAGAACTGTTTTCTAATAAGGAGAAACTTAAAATTCCGAGCTACTTTGTTGAGAACTGGGAAAATGTTGCTTTATATGATCCTAGTGGCGATGCAAATAAGGCAGTTTCAATATTAATTGAACCAGATAATGGTGCATATCATCTTGAAAATAAATTAAATGATCTTACGGGTAAAGAATGGATAAAATTTACATGTAGCTGGTTCATATTTAATGCACTAAAAGAGGATATTAAGCAAGAAAAAGCAATTGACCCTTCAACGGAAGATCATCCAGCTACATATTCACCAACAATGATCTCCGATTTTATTCGATATTTTACAAAAGAAGGCGATAAGGTTTTAGATCCTTTTGTAGGTATAGGTAGTACATTGGAAGCTTGTAAACGAACTAATAGGATTGGGTATGGTATTGAATTAAATCCTAAGTATTATAATTTATGTTTAAAGAGAGTGCCTGAATTCAAAAAAAATATTTTTAATGATTCATGCCTCAATATTGATAAGTTAAAAATTGACAACATTGACTTTTGTATCTCATCACCCCCTTATTGGGACATCCTAAATAGAAGTACGCATAATTTTAAGAGTAAACGACAAGGGAAAGAACTTGATGTAAATTACTCGGACTCTGAATTAGATTTAGGTAATGTTGCAGACTATGATTTGTTCATGAATAAATTACAAGAACTCTATCTTAAAATTTATGATAAATTAAAAAACAAAGCCTATGTTGTCATAATCATTAAAAATGTTAAAAAGGGCGGGAAGCTATATCCTATTGCATGGGATATAGCGAGAATGCTGTCTGATAAATATGTTCTCAAAGATGAGAAAATATGGATTCAGGATAAAGTTGGATTAGCACCATATGGTTATCCTTTTTCATGGGCAAGTAATATTCTTCACCACTATTGCATAATTCTTAGAAAAGAAGAGTAACATGAAGTTGAAATCAAAAGAAAATTTTAAATTTTCAATTAACCAAATTTTGGTTGATGAAACTAGCCTTGTCTTTAACAAGGAATTTAACAAAGTATCTAAAATTCATAAATACTGGTCTAGAAAACCCTGGTACATTGTAAAAGATTACATCGAGAAATACTCTAAATCAACAGACATAGTGCTTGATCCTTTTTGTGGAAGCGGCATTATTGGGCTAGAATCCATTTTACAAGGTAGAGAATTTATAGGTTATGATTTGAATCCATTTGCGACATTTCTCACTAATCAAACTTTACAGGTTGATTTTGACGAATTATCATTTAGAGAAGAAGTTGATAAATTGGTTAGTTCAATCAAGGAAGAAGTGATGAACCTCTATAAGGTTGAGAATAATTTATACACTTTATACAATATTATTGGGTCCGGTAATAAAAAAGATTACAATTCAGTCCTTTGTAATTATGATTTCAAGCAAAAAATAAAAAAGAATATTGATCTAAGTCAAAACAAGCGGTACAAAATTTCAAATAAATATCCAGATAAGGATTTCCCATCCAAATTTC
Organism: Chitinophagaceae bacterium; assembly: GCA_027484165.1. Classification (GTDB taxonomy): domain Bacteria; phylum Bacteroidota; class Bacteroidia; order Chitinophagales; family Chitinophagaceae; genus Ferruginibacter. The sequence continues at coordinate 6,109 of JAIXWH010000037.1, forward strand.
ATAAAGACAGGTTTTCATACAAAGGCATAAAAAAGGTTTCAGAAATGTTCTCTCAAAGAAATCTCAAAGCCTTAAGTATTATTCATGAGTATATTTTTGAAAATCATTCTCAATTCAAACCCCTACTTCAACTTGGGCTTACGAATACATTATTGCATGTTAGTAAACTAAAAGGAGAAAATGTTAGGCCTCTCGGAGTAAATAATTATTGGATTCCAGATGACTTTATTGAGGAAAATGTTATTTGGAGATTTTTGGATAGGATTGAAAACATAATCGAAGCAAAAAGAATAATAAATCAACGCAAACATACTTCTAAAAATAAAAAGACGGGACCTTTTATTATTCATAATAAATCATCTTTGCAGTTAGAAGATTTATCTGATTCCAGTATTGATTATATTATAACTGATCCACCTTACGGAGAGGCAATTCAGTACAGTGAACTTTCATTTATTTGGAATACTTGGTTAGACCAAAACTATGAGAATGAAAACGAAGTGATAATAAATCCAGTACAAAAAAAGGGAATAATAGAATTTCACGATGCTATAAATGAATTTATAATAAATGCGCACCGTGTATTAAAGCCAAACAAGTGTTTTACTTTGTGCTTTCACAATAAAGAAGTTAAGATTTGGACTGAAATAATTAGGATGATACGTAATGTTGGTTTTGAATTAGAAGACATTAAAGTATATGATGTTTTTGGGAGTCCATATAATAAACATTGGTCTAAATTCTCTCCTAAATCTGATCTATATGTTACATTTAGACGAACTGAAAAGAATTATGGTAATCACTTCATTGAACTTGAGAACATAAATCCAAGTGCATTGGCTCATAAGATCAAAATCGAATTGAATAAAAACACAAACTACGATCTAAATAAAGCCTATGATCTTTTTGTTGCAGAAGTTATTGTTAAAATTTTTGAAGGTTATGGTACGGAGGATTTGTTAAAATTGGACATAAAAAAAATTGTCACCTTATTCAATAGCTAATGGAAATAGGCTCTAAAGAATGCATAAGAATATTTAAGGCAAATTTTGATTGGGAAATAATTGATACGAAAATTGGCCAAGGAGTCGTCATGCCTCCAAAGGAAGCATTTATTTTTTCAATTGTAACTGGCGCTGGTTACTTAGATAATCCACTATATCAATTTACTCCGAAAGGATTAATGAAACTTTTTTACAATGCTTTTGATTACAAATTTGTATCTGGAATATTTGAAAATGCAACTTTAAAACATACTCCTTATATTTTGTCTAAAGTCAAACCGTTTTTGTTTAACGGATCTAAAATTATTGTTCCAGTAGAAATTGAAACAGAACTAAAACTGCAAGCAACACTAAAGGAGTTTTATAGTTGCACAAAGAACCCTACAGATTATTTAATCCTGAGAATAGAAAAGAGTAAAAAAGGAAACGGGATGGAAGGGTTTATGGAATACTTGGTATCAGAGTTCTTTAAAACGAAAGGATTTATTGTTGAAAATCAAATACCACTAGCTCATGCAATTGGTTCACCTGATTTTGGTGGCTATCATTTAACCCAAGTTTTTGATAGTTTAAAAAAACATGGGATTCTGTCGAATAAAGGATTTCATATTATTGAGCTTAGTTTGTTGCGTCTCTTTGATTCATCAAGTGATGTTTTACAAAAAGAAATGCCTAATGCAACGATAGTTGGTGAGGCAAAGACCAGTACAACAATAATGCAAAAACAACTAAACAAATATCTTGAAACTGGACTATTTGAGTTTGGAATTGAAATCCATCCGAGCAAGTCTAAACCTTCATCTGATGAATTCGCAACATTTTCTATTGATCCAACAACTTTTAAAATCATATACAATCCTTCAAAAGTAAAATCTGTATATACTGGTAAATATTCTAAATCAGATTATTATTGCTGGTTAGAGGACTATATGAAATTTTATCTTTTAGCAAATTTAGATAATGATGAACTATCTAATTTTTACTTTGAGGTAACATCAAATAGAAGATTTAGTCAAATAGACTTAGTGAATTTTATTAAATCTGTTTCAATTGACAAGTTGGTTAACTTTATTTCCAAAAAAAAATAATATATGGCACTATCAAGTGACGAAATAATAAAACGAGAAATCATTGATGTAGTTGGTACTTCTACTAAGAAATTGGAGTTGCGTATTTTTCCGCAAAGCAGTAATGAGGATCAAAAATTAGTTGAGAATGGCGGACTTACATTCTCATACAATGGCGTTAGTTACGGCTCATGTGATGCTGCATGGATTGATAGAGATGGAAACCCAGTGATTGCATTAGAAGGAACTGATGCCCTCAATAGAAAGTCATCAGGTAATGCACAGTATCAAAGATTTCATCATGCACTTGGTGCTGTAAAAAATGGATTATTAGGTATTTACTATTTGAAGCGAGGCATAGACAAAATACAAGAAGATCTTTACGGCATGGCATATTTTGCTTCTTTGAAAGAGAATGGAACCTATTTAATAATAGATGATTTAGAAGAAGTTAAGGAAATTGTAGAAAAATATGGCACTCCGGCTTATGATGCTTTAATCTCTTCGCATGTGGCTAAAATGAAAAGCATATTTCAGAAGAAATTCAAAGAAAAATATCAAAACGACTGGGAGGTGTTTTCAAAAAGAAGGTCAACAATAATAAAAGAGAAATTTGTAATTAAATATGCAGGTAGGATGAAAAGAAATTTCACAGATGGGTCTCAAAGAGCTGGACATATTGCTGTGGGAGAAATGTATCTTACCAAATATTACTTTTATGATCACAAATTCAAGTATCTTTTTTTAAAAATGACTTCTGAGGAAAGAGATTACTTAGATATTCATAAAGCAGATGACAAAGAATGGTATTTATTAAGACATGAACATAATGTTGAAATAATTACAATGGACGATATTCTTAACTTACCAAAAACAATAAAAACAAAATTATTATCAATTAAGGATGAGCCTTTAAAAGGAGATGCACTTAGAATTTACAATGAATGCGTATCTGCGATAGATGAAGGACTTAGAAATGGCAAATTAGACATTAATTAAATATAAAAGCATGCAAGCCAATAAGTTATCATTTGCAGATTTATTAAAGATTGAAGGGAATATCGAACATTATCATATTCCAAAATACCAACGAGAATATGTTTGGGGAAGATATGAATGGGAAACTCTTATCAATGATATTAATGAAAATGACCTCGATTACTTTGTAGGTTCTGTAATTGTGGTTTCTTATGCTGATGTAAGACCAGGTGCAGAAAAAATATATCAGGTAATTGATGGGCAACAAAGATTGACAACACTAACAATATTGTTGGCAGCAATCTATTCTAAATTTAATAAACTTAAAGATACTATTGATACTGAAGATCACGATGCTGTTTCTGATTTTCAAGTAAAATTAAATAGCATACGTAAGAAATTAATATACAAAAAAACACAAGTATATAACGATGAAATTGGAGGATTTACTGATGGTAACTACCAGTGCTTTTTAAGAGTACAGCCTTCAACCCAGAATAATAATTTATCGGATTACAAATATATTTTTAAAGAATGTGGTTTGATTACCCGAGCAGATTCACCAAAGAATTTTGGCAATAGAAGATTTTCAAAAGCATTTCAATTCTTTTTACAGGAAATACCTGATGATCTAATCGGACTTAATGAGCTATTAGAAAAGATAAATAGATTGGTATTTATTCACATTGCTGTCGGCACACAAGCAGACGCATTTGTTTTGTTTGAAACACTTAATAATCGTGGTGTTGACCTTTCTCCAATTGATATTATTAAGAATAGCTTGTTGGCTGAAATGGAAAAACAAAAAAAACAGAATATTGACGAATCATTTTTAAGATGGCAAGAACTTATGGAATTAATACCAGACTTTGAAAGTCAGTTAAGATTCCTTCGTCAGTATTATAATGCCTTCAAAGTGAATCCTGTTATTAAACATGATAAAGTAACCAAGGCAACAAAAACAAATGTATTATTGATTTATGAGCGATTAATTAAGGCGGATGCTGAATTTGTATTCAGTGAGCTAATATCTAAGGCGCAGTTGTACAGTCAGCTAATTGAAGTTAACTCATCTAATACAAATGAGTTTAATAATAAAATTATTGAACTAAACCGTGTTGGTGCAGCAGCATCCTATACATTTCTGCTGTACTTGCTAGAGCATAAGAGTGAATTGGAATCAACGGATGTTTTAGTTCAAACCATTGATTTTCTGATTAAATATTATTTAAGAAGGAATGTGACTGACACTCCAAATACAAGAGATTTAGATTCGATTAATATTGAGATTGTTGAAAAATGTCATCAGGCAATAGAACGTAATGAAAAAATTTCATTTTCATTTATTGTTTCACTTCATCTCAATAATACAAAAGCAAAACCTGCAACACTGGATATTTTCAAGCAATGGCTAAATAGCGCCATGTATGAAAATAATGTTGGTATGACAAGATACCTATTATGGAAAATAGATAGCATTTATCATACAAGAGAGTATGCGCCTGATCTATGGAAGCGAGATGATGTGAATCAAAAATATATTTGGACAATCGAGCATGTTTTTCCAGAGGGAAAGAATATTCCTGCGTCTTGGATTACAATGGTCGCTAATGGCGATCAAACATTGGCGGAAACGATCCAAAATGAGTGTGTCCATAAATTAGGTAACCTCACTTTATCTGCATACAATTCAAAATTGTCTAACCGATCATTTAGTGATAAGAAAAATCTATCAACCAGACGTGTAGGTAATGAAGACTTAAAAATTGGCTATTTGAATGGTTTAGGTTTAAATAAACTCAAATACCAAATTAACGGTATTGAAGATTCATTGGCTAATACAAGTGTTTGGAACAAAGAGCATATAGAATCACGCACCGATTCGATGATTAATTTAATTGTTGAACTTTTCAAATTTGAGAACGAGTGAAATTTGGATTCCGCATACCATCACTAACCAAGCGAATCGCAGCCCGGACATCGGTAAAGCGGATCATCCGGCATAATCTTGGCTTCAAAGCTCCTAGAGGTATGGGCTGGATAACCAATCCGAAGAAAGCATTATACAATCGCGTATATAACAAAACAACAAGCGGCTGTATGGTTATTTTGCTTTTGTTTTTAGGCTGTGCAAGCTCGATTATTTATGTCATGATTGTTTTAATTAATCACAACAATTAAAATCTCTTTTGTCTCCAACATGCATGTTAATTCAATTGATAAATGCACAATAGAAGAAGTTGTAAATATTATCAGAGAGGCTGATGCTATTGCAATTTTTGCAGGAGCAGGAATGAGCGTTGATTCGGGACTAAATGCTTTCAGAGGTGATAATGGTTTATGGACAAAAGCTTTATCAATTGAGGGTAAGTCATACAATCATTTAGATTTAATGTCTCATCATGCGTTCATTGAAACTCCAAAAGTGGCATGGGAATTCATATTGAGCCTTAAAGAAAAATATGAGCTAACTAATCCTCACGAGGGATACTACAAGTTACTTAGCTTAATTAAGGACAAAGAATATTTTATTGTTACCTCAAACATTGATGAACATTTTTTAAAAGCTGGCTTTGGTGAAAATTCTATTTTTGAATGTCATGGCTCAGTCAACTATATGCAATGCCTCGATATTCTTGAACGTGAAGTTTGGCTAACCCCTGAGATTAAGACTGAAAAATTACAACTAGCTGACCTGCCTACTTGTCCAAATTGCGGTAGTATATGCAGGCCTAATGTTTTATTATTTGGAGATTGGTTTTGGATTCCGATTCGTTCAACCCATCAGCAAATTCGCTATAACAAGTGGTCTAAGGAAATTAAAGAAAAGCATAAACGAATTATTGCAATTGAAATTGGAGCCGGTAAAACAATCCGTACAGTAAGAAATGCAGCTGAATCTTTTGCTTCAAATATATTTCCGTTAATACGAGTAAATCCTTTTGATTTTGAAACCAAAATGTCAAACCATATTTCTTTTCAAATGAATGCTAAGGAATTTTTGATGTCGCTTTGATTACTTCCTATACACCTTGGATTTATTTAGTCTAAACTTATCACTCCCCCTGCATTAAACCTGCCGGTGGCTTTTGCTTCCCCCTTTCCGACTTCAATAATCACATCCACTTCGTGAGCGTGAGTATTCACACCCTTGAAGCGACCTTCTTTTGTAGTGTGGTAGATGAATATGAACGATACACCTTGATATTGCTTGCGCAGTTCTTCCAGGTCAGATACATCCATGCCTGCTTTGGAAACGGAATCAATGAATACAAACTGATACGGTGAAAGGTCAGCCGGGATGCGGTCAGTAATGTAAAGGTTCGGATGTGATGCATTCAACCTTTCAATTTTTTCTTTTAGCGTATAGCCGAAACCTTCCTCTACCGCACAGTACAAAACTTTGCCATGATGCTCTGCCAGGTGCTTAGCAAAGTCAAGGCACAAGGTTGATTTACCGGATTTAGGTAAGCCATAAACCATGGCGGAAAAGCCAACTGAGGGATCACCAATCAAATCTTTGTATTTCCCTCTTAATCCAATCGTCTCAAAGTCCATTCCGAGCAGCTCACCGGAAGGAACAACAATCGCACCTTCCTCATCATCTTCGTAATCGGTTCCGTTTAGACTTTTTTTTTGACCGAATAAGTCATCACCTACTATTCCCATTAGACCGTTGAGTTCAGCTCTGCTAATTTTTAGTGTATCGACATTTCCGGCAACAAAGTTTTTTAATGTTTCGAAGGCATCGTTCAATCGCTTTGCGTATTTGTCCGACTTATGGATTTTACCCTTCTGAACTGCTTTGGTCATACGCTCAATGAGATTTTCAGCTCGCTCTTTCATTCCCTTCTTTCCGTTCAGGCTCACATAGGCTTTGAGCAATGTAATGGATAGCATGTTCTCCTGGCTTCCTGCAATTTCTAGGTAGCGTTTTAGGTTTTTAGAATCAATCTTTATCTCAGCCATTTCGCCCATTTTCTCATAGGCTTTAATGAGTTGCTCCTGCATAAGATTTACTTCCTTGGCGTAGGGAGAATCTTTGCGGATCCTCCGTTCCAGGATGGCTTTCTGTAAACCGGTAAGCAGGTTCAACACTTGGGCTTGTGTCTTCACCTTGCCGTGCATGGACACATAGCGTTTGATGAATTGTACATCAGTATCAATTCGCTCAATTGGCGTTGCTTCATTCTCATCTTCATCTTCTTCAGGAGCAGGCTTCGCAGATTTAACCAATACCATTTCGTTGGCATCAACAAAATGCTTTGCTTCTTCAATCGAATCAAATTTTTCATTGGCAAATTTTTGACCTGTTTTCAAATCCCAAATAATGAACTTGGAAGATGTCGCTGATACCGGGCGTATTTCCACTTTTAGCCCTTTGTAATTTAATCTCGGGGCTTGTTTAGGTGTTGTATTGACAGCCTTTTCCGGAAGTGCTTTAGAAGTTTTAGCTGGAGCATTCTTTTTTAGATAGTCTCCGAGTTTGGCGAAATAGGCATCTACCACACGCTTGATGTTCTCATTTGAGTTGTAGGCTGACCAATTGCCCTGGGATGCGCCCACGACCAGGTTATGTCCTTTAGAGAGGGCTTCGGGCATGGTTGCCCAATCAATATCCTTTATTTCGGTGAAGTAATTCTTTGTTGTAAGCATGATTTTCTGTGTATTTGATTAAAAGTCAAGTAATTCCAATTCGAGTTCCAGTGCCAAGGCTTCCAGCTCTAATTCGCTGCTCCTAGATTCCTCTACCGGAGCCTGTGTAGGAAGTGCCTGTTTGTATTCCAACAGGTAGTTCAGGCGACCAAATTCCTCAGCCCGGTTGGTAGCTGTCCGGCCTTCCACTTGGAGAGCTGATTTCTTTTGCTCGATTTCGCCTCTTAATTCGCTCCAACGAGGCGAGTTCTGCTCGCCATGGTAAGTTTCCGCCCGAAGCTGCAAAGCGGCCTTATCGGCCTCGTATTGGCCTAAAACAGGGCTCAGGTCGCTAGTCAGGCTGTACCCCTTGGGTTTGAGTATCGTTCGCTCGGTTTTTCGCACCTTGCTCACATACTCCTTGAAGTACCCCAAATAGTAACGGTTGGAGAAATACACCCCCAGCACCGGGTAGCTATTTTCAATTTTACGCCCTAGGGAAAGAATGTCTTTATCAGGCTGTTCGGTTCCGTTGAGCAGGGCTTCAATTTCTTCTTTTAGCTCCTTGGCCTTTTTGACCTGCTTGTTCTGAATTTCACCGTCCTCGGCCACCTTCGGAATTTCCTTTAGGAAGTCACTGTTCAGTAAGGAGGTATGAAATCCACGGATGGCTTCTAGGCTCTTTGTCCGGTATTCATTGTAGTCCTTGATGTCGCTTTGAACTTCCTTGATAGCCTCGATTGCGGTTCCAAGTTTTCTGTATTCCCGGTTGAGCTGTTCTTTCTCTTGGTCAAAAAACATTTTCACTAGGCGATCCACATCGGTAATAAGAGCGAGCTTGATTTCTTCGGGATCGAGGCTTTCCAGGTCGAGTACATTTCCCCGGTCACCACGGAACCAAATGTCATTGATGCGTGAGGTCTTTTCTTCGAGCTTTTGAAACACGAATACATCCATCGAATCCTGGATCAGTGGCATCACGATTCGCACATAGCTAAACTGATTGCCCTGTCTCCAAATACGACCTTCGAGCTGACGGATGTCGGTAGGATTCCATTCCGGATAGCAGTTGTAAATCACCGTTCCTCGTTTTTGCAAATCAATACCCTCACGGATAGTCGCAGTTCCAATGATGATTTTAACCACTCCATCTAGGAATGCTTCTTTAATTGTTTCCTTGCGTGTGTCGTTGATTTCGGAGCTGATGATTTCTACTTCATCCACTTTGGTTTTATCATACATGACACCACGCTGATAACCAATTTCATTCTCCAGGTATTCTTTGATTAGCGGAAAAAACTGTTTGCCACGATTCATGTA
>JAIXWH010000139.1 GCA_027484165.1 Chitinophagaceae bacterium
AGTTGCCTTTTAAATAATATTCTTTATAAAATTCAATACAAGCTTCTGTGGTTAAAGCTTCTATATCTTCGAGATTAGTATATACGCCATAAGGATGATGTTCTCCATAAATATAACTATCTATCAATCGGCCTGCTACAAACTCTGCTTTTTGCAGATTTACTTTTAGTCGTTGAGTTACATTCTGTTTATAGATTTCCAACTCCTCTTTCGGAAAAACAGAATCGGTAATCATCTCATTAAGCACCGGCAACATTTTGTCAAGGTGTTTTGATAAAGTATGTAAGGTGATGGTTGCGGTTTCATTAAAACAACTACGACTGGAATATCCGCCGTAATACTCAAAGGCCTCATTAATTTGAAATGCGTTTTTTGTACTGGTTCCGTTTTTCAACATGAAGTTGGTTGCAGCTGCAACGCCCTTTTGTTTTTCAAAACAATTTCCTGCAAAAAAAACAAGTTCTATTTGTACAACATCTTGTGCGCCTGCGTTTACACTATATACTTCTATTCCATTGTCTAATTGAAACTTTTCGTAAGGCTTTAACAACAGTGAATATTCAACGGCGTCTTTTATGGGTGGGGCTATTTTTCTGTTCATTAAAATTAATTGTTGCTTAAATAATACATCGTGCTGCAATTGTTCTCATTAAAGATAACATTGCACTGTTCTTTTATCTGAGCTGCGGTTACGGATTGATATTTTGTCAATTCAGTGTTCATTAAATTGGCGTCGCCTAATAATTCATACATCGCAATGCTAGAAGCTCTGTTCATTACACTCATGTCTTCAAATGCCATAGCGCTCTCTGCTTTGTTTTTTACTTTTTCCAACTCCACAACACTTACACCTTCTGTTTGAATTTTTTGCAACTCTTCTAAAACCGCAGCTTCTGCTGCTTTAATATCAACACCTTTCACCAACTTTCCTTCTATGGTCATTAGGCCAGCGTCTGTGCTACCAAAGTGGTAACAATCAATATTACTGAAGAGTTGTTTTTCTTTTACCAAACTTTGAAACAATCTAGATGAACCGCCTCCACTCAAAATATCTGAAATTAAATCGGTTGCATAATACCTATCATCCATCCTTGGATAAATATGCCAACATTTATAAAGTGCATCCAAAGGAACATTTGATTTCACTTCAAGATGTCTGGGAGAGGTTTGTGCAGGCTCTACAGGAAGATTGCGATTATACTTTGTTCCGGCAGGAATTGGACCAAACCATTTTTCGGCAAGTTGCAGCACATTGTCTTTATCTACATTTCCGGCAACTACCAAAATAGCATTGCAGGGTGTATAATGTTTGAAGAAGAATTCTTTCACGTCTTCAAGCGTTGCATCTTCCACATGTTTCAAACTCGCGCCAATAGTCATCCATTTGTATGGGTGAGTGGTATATGCCATCTCTCTCATCTTATGCCAAACATCACCATAGGGTTTGTTGATATAATGTTCTTTAAATTCTTCGCACACCACTTTTCTTTGCACTTCTAAGCTCTTCTTACTAAATGCCAAACTCAACATTCTATCGCTCTCCAACCAAAAAGCCGTCTCTAGATTTTCTGCGGGTAACTGACAATAATAATTGGTAAGATCATTGGTAGTAAAAGCGTTGTTTTCTCCACCGGCAACTTGTAGTGGCTCATCGTAATTAGGAATGTTTTTACTTCCACCAAACATCAAGTGCTCAAACAAATGGGCAAATCCTGTCTTTTCAGGGTTTTCATCTTTAGCACCAACATCATATAAAACATTCACCACCGCCATCGGAGTGCTTTTGTCTTCATGTACCAATACACGAAGCCCGTTTTCTAAGGTATATCTATCAAAATGAATCATGTGGCAAAGGTAACGATGTTTGATTCAGGTTTGGAAAGTTTGGAAGGTTTCGTAGGTTGTTTCTTAAGATACAAAACCTTCCAAACCTGCTCAATTAATCAACTCATTGAACGTTTTGAACCTTCAGAACTTACTAAACCTTTTGAACGTATTAAACTTATTGACCTTAATTTTGTTTTCTATTAAAATATGCTGATGAATATCAATGATTTACTATCCAAAGCACTGCGATTTGAGTTTTTATCTGTAGAAGAAGGAATGTTCCTTTTTGAAAATGCTACGCTTTCAGAATTAATGTATACTGCAAATGAATTGCGAAAGATTCAAGTGCCTTACGGAAAAGTAACCTGGCAGATTGATAGAAATGTGAATACGACTAATGTGTGTATCGCTAATTGTAAATTCTGTAACTTCTTTCGTATACCCGGACATGAAGACGCATATATTACTGATATTGAAACTTATAAAAAGAAAATTGAGGAAACCATCAAATATGGTGGTGATCAATTATTGTTACAAGGTGGTCATCATCCTGAATTAGGTTTAAGTTTCTACGTTAATCTTTTCAGAGAATTAAAATCACTTTACCCCAATATCAAATTACACACACTCGGACCGCCCGAGATTGCGCATATCACTAAATTAGAAAAGAGTACTCATCACGCAGTGCTGAAAGCTTTGAAAGAAGCTGGAATGGACAGTTTACCTGGTGCCGGAGCAGAAATATTAACGGATAGGGTTAGACGCTTGATCAGCAAAGGGAAATGTGGTGCACAAGAATGGCTGGATATCATGCACGAGTGCCATAAACTAAATATCACTACATCTGCAACAATGATGTTTGGTCATGTGGAAACACTAACAGAAAGATTTGAACATCTAGTGAAAATAAGAGAAGTACAAAGCCGTAAGCCTGAAAGTGCAAAAGGATTCTTGGCCTTTATTCCCTGGACCTTCCAAGATGTAGACACCTTACTGGCCAAAATCAGGGGTGTACAAAATCTTACCACTGCCGAAGAATATATTCGAATGATTGCTATCAGCAGGATTATGTTACCTAATGTAAAAAATATTCAGGCAAGTTGGTTAACCGTTGGTAAACAAATTGCTCAACTCTGTTTGAATGCCGGAGCCAACGATTTTGGAAGCATCATGATTGAAGAAAATGTGGTGAGTGCTGCAGGAGCTCCTCATCGATTTACCAG